>JAPPEG010000378.1 GCA_028875345.1 Gemmatimonadota bacterium | reverse complement strand
CAACCCGAAGTGACTCACGTCCAAGCGTTTTCGGACATTATGAAGCGTCTCAACAAAAATATGCACGGCGATGATCCAGCCTTCTATCGCCTGCCCGAAGACCCAGACCTTGCGGCGCAGTATCTGTTGCTCTACGAGCTTTCGCTGCCGTTCGGCAGTGACCTCAACGACCGCATTGATGTCGCCAAATCCGCTACGCGTCTAGTCGTGACAACCAAAAATGCGTGGTCGCGCGATATACGCGAACTCGACGAGCGCGCCCAGGTCTGGCTCCGTGCCAATGTACCCGCTTTTGCCCAAGAAGCATCGGGCCTGAGCGTCGTCTTTGCCCACCTGTCGCTGCGCAACATCAACAGCATGTTACGCGGCACGATCACGGCCATGGCGCTCATTTCGTTCATCTTGATTTGGATTTTCAAGAGCGTGCGAGTCGGGCTTCTCAGTCTGCTGCCCAACTTCATCCCCGCCATTATGAGCTTCGGCCTGTGGGGCTATCTCGTCGGCCACGTGGGCATTGCGTCCTCCGTGGTCATCGCCGTTGTCTTCGGCATTGTCGTGGACGATACAGTTCATTTTTTGAGCAAATATCTGAAGGCCCGGAGGGAGGGTCTGACTGCACCCGAGGCCGTGCGCTCGGCCTTCCACATGGTGGGGCACGCTTTATGGACGACGACCGCGGTTTTGTCGGTAGGCTTTCTGGTGTTTGCCACATCGGGATTTGAGGTGAGTTGGGCGCTCGGACTTTTGGTCACGATCACGATTATCTTCGCGCTTGTCGCCGATTTTTTACTCCTGCCAACGCTGCTGATTGCCATCGACCGGAGAAATTCATGATTTCCACGCGATCCATGCTGCCGTTTTTCGCGCTTTGTCTGATCATTTTCTGTCTCAGCGCGGCACCTGTTCACTCCGAAAGTCCCACTCCCGAGGAAACAGGACTGAAAATCGCCCAGGATTCCCGCGCTCGCGAGACAGGTTTTGGCAACTTTACGGCCCAACAAACCATGGTGCTGCGCAACAAGCACGGGCAAGAGAGCCGACGCCAGCTCCGGGTAAAGGTTCTCGAAGTCTCCGACGATGGCGACAAGAGCCTGTTTGTGTTCGATGAGCCGCGCGATGTCCAGGGAACGGCGTTGCTCATTCACGCGCATCGGGAAAGCGCGGACGACCAATGGCTCTACCTACCCGCTCTGAAGCGAGTCAAGCGCATTAGTTCGTCGAACCGATCCGGCTCCTTTATGGGGAGCGAATTTGCGTATGAAGACCTGACCGCCGAGGCCGTGGAGAAGTTCACCTACCGCTATCTGCGCGACGAGCCTTGCGGCGATTTGACCTGCACGGTCTCCGAACGCATTCCCGTCGATAAGAAATCCGGCTATAGCCGCCAAGTGGTCTGGCGCGACAAGGATGAACTGCGCGTGTGGAAAGTGGAGTACTACGACCGCAAGGATGCCCATTTGAAGACGCTCACCTTGGGAAATTACCACCAGTACCTAGAGCGTTACTGGCGCGCTGGCGAGATGGCGATGGAAAATCATCTAACCGGGAAAAGCACCGTTCTGACTTGGACGGATTTTCAATTCCAGACTGACCTAGATGACCGCGATTTTACGCGAACCGGACTGAAACGGGCGCGTTGATACTGTTCCTTTTCCACCGACAAAATATAGATTCACTACTGAGAAAAGGTACATAATGCCGCGCAAAAACAGAGCCCTCAGTATCGGCGATACTGCTCCTTTATTCACCCTTCCTGCGCATCAGCAACGAGACGTGTCACTGGCATCGCATCGGGAAAAAGAACACGTCATCCTGACGTTTTTTCGGGGGACTTGGTGAAGGAGAAGTCGTCGTCAGTTGGCGACTGTGCAAGAACATGTTGACGCCTATGCCGAACGCAACGCGACATCTATTGCGATCACCGCAGGACAGCAACTCTGCGAAATGCGCGAATACGCCGAACGCAGTGGCATCACCTACCCGCTGCTGGCGGACGAAGATTGGAGCGTCATCAAAAGCTATGGGATATATCACTGGTTCGGCCTAGCGGCTCATAATCTCGCGTACAACATTCTCCGGCCGGCGACGTTTATTAGCGACAAACTCGGCTATCCATTATACAAACGGATCGGCTTTGCGTCTCACAGTCTCAGCAACGGCATTGCCCGGCCGGCGACGTTTATCATCGACAAGCTCGGCATTATCAGATATATGTATATCGGTTCAAGCCAGTTTGATTTAGCTGAACAGGAAGAAATTCTCGAACACTTGAACTCGCTGACGTAGTGAGATCCGAATGAGTAATTTCGTCGCTGCGACCCAGACAAATGACTGCGATTGCACGCGAGCCGGGCTGAAACGAGCGCGTTGATGCTACTTCGCGCTGTCTGGATTTTGGCCTTGGTCTTTGCCGTCGGGGCGGGGGCTGGAACCGAGATTAATCACGGGTTTTCCGGGCATTTGAACGCCGAAAGCCGGTGGTTTCCCGAAGCTGGCGCTCATGCCGGCCAACGCTCCCATGCGAGCGGCTTTGTTGCGGCACCCGAACTCTACCTTGAAGACGCCGCGGGTAGAAGCCTCACGTTAGCTCCGTTCTTTCGCTACGACAACGCGGACCCACGCCGCACCCATGCAGACCTGCGCGAAGCCTATCTGCTGCTATTTGGCGAAATCGGCGACGGCGAATGGGAACTGCGCGTGGGCATCGATCAGGTGTTCTGGGGCGTCACCGAATCGCAGCACTTGGTCGATATTGTCAACCAAGTCGATTTCGTCGAACATCCGGCCGGAGAGGCCAAGTTGGGGCAGCCCATGGTCCATTTCACTTGGTCTAGTGATTGGGGTGTGATGGAAATACTGGGTTTGCCCTATCACCGCGCCCGCACCTTTCCGGGCCGAGCGGGTCGTTTGCGTCTCCCGCTCGTGGTAGAAGACGAACATGTCGAGTACGAGAGCGAGGCCAAGGAGCGACACGTGGATCTCGCCGCCCGCTACAGTCACAGTTTTGGACTCCTCGATATGGGTGTAAGCGCATTTAATGGCACCAGCCGGGAGCCTGCTCTGAAGCTACTCTTGGACCGTAGCGGCACGCCAGCTTTAGGTCAGTACTACGCGCAGATCCGCCAGTTTGGACTGGATGCCCAGCTAACGGTCGGCTCTTGGTTGTTCAAACTGGAGGCCATTCAGCGCGCTGGCGCTCGCAATCTGTCCGGCAGGGAAGAGGATTACATTGCTTCCGTTTTTGGCGGAGAGTACACGTTCTACTCCGTATTTGGCTCGGCTGCCGATCTCAGTTTGCTCGGCGAATGGAATTACGATGGGCGCGGTCGCAATGCGACTCCAAGCCGCTCGCCCAATACGCTCGAAAACGATCTCTTCTGCGCCGCTCGCCTTGCGTTCAACGATGTTCAGAGCAGCGAAATTATCGCTAGTATGCTGGGGGATGTGGACCGTTCTACCCGCGCACTGGCCGTCGCATTAGAGCGGCGCATCGCTGACCAGTGGTCCGTGAACCTAGAGTCGATCTATCTCCTCAATATCGACCAAGCGGATATCCACTACGAGACCCGACGCGACAGCTTCGTTGATCTGAGCCTGATGTATAATTTCTAGCCCGTCGGATAAGGCGGAGAGTTTGGGGTTGCCGCCTTAACTTACAAACAAAACAGAAATTAGCCTCACCAGAGCGAGTACCCCCCATCGACGACCAAGTCGTGGCCGGTCGCGTAAGCAGAGGCGTCCGAAGCGAGGAAGACGACGGCACCCTGATAGTCGGCCGGGACGCCTAGACGGCCCATCGGCGTGTTGGCGAGCCAAGCATTTTTCATGTCGTCTTCGGCGTGAGCGGTCATGGGGGTGAGCGTGTGACCGGGGCTGATGGAATTGACGCGAACGCCGCGCGCAGCCCACTCTGCGGCGCACACTCTAGTTAGCTGGTAAGCACCTGCCTTGGCCGCGTTGTAGTGGCCGTGCAGTTGAGGGCGGTTGACGACGTGGGACGAGATTGAGACGACGTTGATGATCGAGCCGGAGCCCTGTTGCAGCATGGCGCGGCCTTCGGCCTGACAGCAGAGGAAAACAGCCTTGAGGTCGAGGTCGAGTACCCGGTCCCAGTCGGCTTCGCTGATGTCCTCGATGGGGCCGCGCAAGGCAATGCCAGCGCTATTGACGCCAGTGTCCAGTCGGCCCCAAGCGGCGAGGACGGTATGGACCATGTTTTCGACTTGGTCCTTGGCGGTGACATCCGCGGCGATGGCTAGGGTCTGACGACCGAGTTTTTCAATCCGAGTACAGGTATCAGCGGCACCAGCGGAATCAATGTCGGCAATGGCCACGTCCGCGCCCGCTTCGGCGAGGGCTACGGCGAGGGCCTGCCCAATGCCAGAACCACCGCCGGTAACCAGCGCCTTGCGGTCGAAGAGGGAAAAGCGGTCGAGGATGCCCATTGCGCTTTATCGCCGTGCGCGCCGCTACAGAGCTGACGGAGTGAGCCTCATCCCCGAGTGCTTTTCAATGCCTTCGTCATTCCAAACAATACCCAAACCAGACTGGTCGGAGATGGTCAGGAAGCCTTCCTCGTCGAGGGAAAAGGGCGCGCTGACGAGGTCCTCAATATAGGGGGACGGGGTAATGTATTCTACCCAACGGGCAGTCGGCACAGCCGCGACTAGCTGCAAGTCGGCCGCTAGTCCGACGGCGGTGTTCCAGCCGTGGGGAACAAAGAGAATCGAGTGGTCGTAGGCGTACATCGCAATGCGGAACTCCTCGGTGAGACCGCCGACCTTGGTGGCGTCGGGTTGGATGTAGTCAACCGCGCGGCGCTCGATCCACGGCAGGAAGGATTGCCGGCGCGTCAGCACCTCGCAGCCCGTAATCGGCAGGGGCGCGTGCTCGGTGAGTTTGATGTACCCTTCGATATCGTCGGGGCGCAGGGCTTCCTCGAACCAACTGACATCGTAGTTGGCGAGCATGCGGGCGGTTTCGAGCGCCCATTTGTAGCCGTGCGGCCAGTACTGGTCGGAGCCGCCCGCATCGACCATTAGTTCGATATCTGGGCCGATGGTTTCCCGGGCAGTTCTGACGATGGTTTCGTCGAGCGCTTTCGACACGCGACCAAAGGGGCCCCAGCCCATCTTAATCGCGCGAAATCCCCGGTCCATCGCGGCCTGAAGCCTCGGTTTCAATTCGTCTGGCTCGGCCATGATGAGCGATCCATACGGCTTGATGCGATCTCGATAGCGCCCGCCCAACAGGCGCGAAATGGGCTGGGATGTGATCTTGCCAAAGAGGTCCCACAAGGCAATGTCGATGCCGGAAATGGCGTGGGTGACGGCACCGCCTCGGCCCTGCCAGAAGGTGGCCTGATGCAGTTTCTCGGCGACCCGCGCCGGCTCGATAGACTCTCCGACCAACATGGGGCGCAGCAGTGCGAGCGAACCCGACACTAAGCGGGTGGAGGTAAAGACGGACCCCAAACCGGTAACGCCCTCGTCGGTGATGATCTCCACGAGGGTGTGCAGGTTGTCGCCGGGGTCGTACCCCTGCTCCCATCCACCGTCGGGCGTGGCTCCCACTAGGGGGATCGTACGAATGTCTGCTATCTTCATCGTTGCACGAGTTCGATGAGGATCCCGTCGGGGTCCAGGGTACAGACGACGCCCGGCGTATCCGGGGCGGCCATAGGCTCGGACAGGAATTCCACGCCTTTGGCCTGCAATGCGGCGCACTCCGCCTGCACGTCGGCGACGAAAAAGGTGAGCCAGCGCACCCCAGCGGCAAATTGGGAAGTCCGCGGCGGCGGCGGCGCGGCGATATCCATCAGCTTGATTAGCGTCTCGCCCGCCTGCAGGCGCACCTGTCTAAAGCCTTGCGGTGCCAGCCCGATCCCCGTCGCTAGGTCTTCGGGGATGTCGATGTCGAGCACCACCTCAAATCCCAGTTTGTCCCGATAGAACGTCAACGACTCTTCAAAGTTGCTGCACACTATGCACAGGTCAACGACCGGATGTGAGAGCTTCATTTACCTCCTCCTCGGGGTTAGTCGAACGAGTTAAGCGGGTCGCCGCAAACTACTCCACATCCACATCGAGGATATAGCGCGCCGCTGGCGAGATGCGCTTCCAGGTCTCGTAGCGTAGGTACTCGCGCTGGTTGAGCTGCTGGCCGTGCTCGCGGGCGATGAAGTAGCAGTGCATGGCGCGGCGCGGCAGGTCCTTGCTCTGGTTGAGGGTGCCGCCGTGCCACGTGTGGCTGTTGAAGACGGCGACTGTGCCGGCCGGGGCGATGAGTAACTCTTCATCGGGGTGGGGTGCTTGCGCGTCTGTTAGGACTTTGCTCGGGTGCAGGCCCTTGTGCGAGCCGGGCACGAGCCGGGTGCAGCCGTTTTCCTCGCTGAAATCGTCCAGCAGCCAGATCGAGTTGCAGACGTGAAACTGGCCGTCGTAGTCTGCTCCCCAGTCGGCGTGCAGCCCCTGTAAGCCCTCGCCGGGCAGGGCGTCGCGGGCGTTGAGCGAGGAGAGCTTGAAGGGGCGGCCGATGACGTGGTGGATAGCGGCCAGCACCTTGGGGTGGGTATAGACGCGGTCGAAGACCGATCCCTTGTTGCAGAGGTCAGAGAGACGGCGAGTGCCCTGCTCCTGATGGACTTCAATACCGGCGTGGACCCCTTCTTTCTCGCACAGTTCCTCGAAGCGAGTGCGCAGTCCCACAAGCCATTCGGCGTCGATGATATCCGGGAGTACTGCGTAGCCCTTCTCGTCGAGATCGTTTCTAGTCTGCTCGGTCAGCAGGTCGTCGCGGGCACCCAAGGCGTCCAATGCGCTTGTGATATCCATTACTGGTTCGCTTCCGTTTCGACGAGCGCCTTGAGCGGCACGTCTTCGTCCTGGGGCAAGTAGTAGCTCAGGGGATCTCCGACGACGCCAATGAGCTGTTTTTGGATTGGATTGCAGCGGGCGACGAGTTCGTCGGGCATGGCGATATAGTCCATGGGTTTGACCCAGCGATAACCATAGCCAAAAAACACGGTCTTGCGCGGGAAGCCCGCCCAGTTGTGGCCGATGGAGTGATAGGTGCGCTGCTCAAACAGGAAGGCCGAGCCAGCGCGGATATTCATCGCCTGTGCGCCGTATGGAAGTCCGGTCTTGGGGTCCGTGGCCGGGCGTCCCAGCAAACGGTTGGACCCGGGCACGATCCAAGTGGCCCCCGAGGCCGGAGCGGTCTGGTCGCTGAGGGCATAGGCTATTTTGAGCAAAATTCGCGGATGTGGCTCGCTCATATCTCGGGGCGAGGTGCCGCCATCGCGATGCCAGCCGAGCTTGTTTTTCTCGTCGTCAGCCGGCTCGTCACCCGATGGCAGGACGATCAAGTGCGAGGTCAGCATCTGGATATTCCAGCCGAGGAGCTGCCACGCCAGCGGGACCGTGGCGGGCCAGTCGAGGAGTTGGAGGAAGGCGGGGTGCTCGACGATGCAGTTGCGCATGTTGAGCTTGCCGCTCTTTTCGAGTTGGCCAGCGTCGGCGTCGCGCGCGTAGAGCGCGTCGGTAGCCTCGTTGAGCTCGGCGAGCACGTCGGCAGGTAGAGCATCTTCGACGAGGAGATAGCCCTGCTGTTCAAAAAATGCTTGATCTTCGGGAGTGAGGACGGCTTGGGCGCGGGGTTGAGTCATGGCGTGCATGTCTTCCAATGTAGATACTAATTACTCCGGACGGCAAGCTCTCGGTCTAGTCGTGTTCTCTCATTGAGCAGACTTGAGGTTGTCTGCTTGGACGGATATAATATCCAATGCGCTTTGAGGCGATAACCTAAGTCTAAAAACCGAATTCAGCACTCTCATGCCCGCACTCGACGGCATCCGCGTCCTCGACTTTACCCAAGTGATTTTCGGCCCAGCCGCCACCCAAGTTTTGGCCGAGCACGGTGCCGAAGTCATCAAGATAGAGCGACCCGGCGGCGACCTAGCCCGCGCCTTCGGACCGTGGATAAAGGAGCAAAGCCTGCCCTTTGCCAGCTTCAACCGCTCCAAGAAAAGCGTGGTCCTCGACCTCAAAAAGCCCGAGGGGTTGAGCGTTATCCACCGCCTGTTAGAAACCACGGACGTGCTGGTACACAATTTTCGCTCCGGCTCCGTCATGGCCAAGTTGGGGCTAGATTACGCTACACTGAGGGAGCCATACCCACGGCTCATCTACGCCGTTGGCTCGGGTTATGGTTCGCAAGGCCCGTACAGCGAGCGCAACAAGGGCGGCCACGAGTCCATGGCCCAAGCGCTGAGCGGCGTGGCGGACCGCTTTGTCGGTCCCTACGGCACGCCCCAGCGCCTGCCCTATACGGTTGCCGATTTCAACGGCGGCATGTTGCTGGCGCAGGGCATTCTCCTCGCGCTGTTGGCCCGCGAGCGCACTGGCACTGGGCAATACGTGGAAACCTCGCTCCTCGACGGCATGATGAGTATGCAGGCTTGGGCGACGACCAAAATCCTCAACTTGGGCGACGACGGGGAAGACGATGGTTCTGGCGGAGCAACACACCCGCGCGGTAACCCGCTCGACGGAGCGGTATTCGAGACAGCCGATGGCTTCTTGATGGTCACCGCGCTTTTTCGTCCCTTTGACCAACTATTGCGCGATTTGCAGGAGGCCCTAGGAATCGAAGGGCTGGTCGGGGACCCGCGCTTTGCCACGCTCGCCGCGGCCGTAGATCACCGCGAGGCCCTGCGGGAGCGGCTCGCGCCGATCTTCGCAGAAAAGACGAACGCCGAGTGGATTCCGCTGCTGGAGGCCAAGGATATCCTCGTCGCACCAGTGCGCTCGACAGCCGAGGCCCTAGCAGACCCGCAGCTTGAGGTCAATGAGATGCTAGTCGAAGTCCAACATCCGCAGGTGGGTGCTATGCGCCACGTCGGCACGCCCCTGCGGCTAGCCGGGACGCCAGCCCCAGCACCGACACCCGCCCCTTTAGCCGGGGAACACACCGAGGCTGTGCTGCGCGAGGCCGGATACGCGGACGACGAAATCGCCGCGTTGCGCGCACAGGACGTCATTCCCTGATTGCACAGGAGACCCCATGCCTGACATTGTGCGCTATGGAGTATTGAGTACTGCCCAGATCGCCCTCAATCGCCACCTACCGGCGGCGCAGGCCATAGACAACGCCGAGATCGCGGCCATATCGAGCAGGGACCAAGCCAAGGCCGAAGCAAGCGCGGCCCAATACGGCATTGCCAAGGCGTACGGCTCGTACCAAGCCGTGTTGGACGATCCTGAAATCGACGCGATCATCAACCCCTTGCCCAATAGCATGCACTGCGAGTGGACGGTCAAGGCGGCGCAGGCCGGCAAGCACATCCTCTGCGAAAAGCCGCTCGCCGTAACTGTGGCGCAAGCGCGGCAGATGATCGACGCAGCCCGAGCCAACGGGGTGCTCTTAGTCGAGGCTTTCACCCACCGCCTCAACCCACAATTGCAGTGCGCGCGCCGGCTAGTGCAGCAAGGAGAGATCGGCGAGGTGAAACTAGCGCGGGCCGAGCTGACCTTTGGCATCCGCGATTGGGCCACCGACGTCCGGGCGCAAAAAAATTTGGGCGGTGGCGCGCTTTTGGACGCTGGGTGCTACTGCGTCAGCGCCGTGCGCTTTGTGCTCAATGCCGAACCGGTGGCCGCGCAGGCTTTTCAGCACCTGCGCAACGGCGTGGATGCGAGCTTGGCCGGGCTGTTGCGCTTTCCCGGCGATCACATCGCCTATATTGCGGCTGGCATGGAGGGGCCGTTCCGCTGCGTGTTGGAGCTCGTCGGCAGCCACGGCGCGATCCACGTGCCCAACATGTTCGACGAGCAGGCCGCGGTCCACATCGCCATCGGCAACGACGAGCGGGTGGAGACCTTCTCTGGGCCGGATCGCTTTCAGGTGCAGCTAGCGCGCTTCTCTAACTGCATTCTCCAAGGCAAAGCTCCCGAATTCCCCCCCACAGACGGCCTCAAGAACGTGGCTGCGCTACAGGCCTTGAAGCAAGCCGCCAAATCGGGGAGCCTAGTCGAAGTGCCGTCTTGAGCAATAGCCCACTATGAGTTCATCCGCTGCGAGCGCCAAGCTCACCCCCAACAGCCCCGAACAGTTTCAGAATAGGCCACTAAACTTCAACGAAGAGAAAGCACCGCTATGGAAAAATTCGCCCCCTTGAACATGTCCCCAGAAGAGCTAATCGAGTACACCCCAGAATGGGAGGGCGAGCGCTTTGCCGACGGCCGCCCCAAGGTGCCCGACGACATCCTCGAACGCATGCGCAACGTCAGCATTACCCAAGCCTGGGGCGTCATACGCGGCCCCGGCTACAACTGGCAGTACGAAGACGGCTGGGTTTGCACCCACCCCGGCCAAGTCCTAGTGGGCCGCGCCCTGACGGCTATGTACATGCCGCGGCGGCCCGTCATGCGTCAGGTCATGGAAGAAAAAGGGGAGCGGGCCGGTTGCATTGGCGACCAGATATCGTGGCCCATTGATATGCTGGTGCCCGGAGACGTGTACGTGGCCGACGTATTCGGCAAAATCGACCAAGGCGCCGTCATTGGCGACAATCTCGCCACCGCCATCTACGCCAATTCGGGCAACGGAGTGGTCCACGACGCGTCCGTCCGCGATATCGACGGCATCCAAGAACTGCCCAATTTCACCAGTTTCGTGCGCGGCTTTCACCCCACCTTTGCCTCGCCCACCATCATGCTGACCGGGGTCAACTGTCCGGTGCGCATCGGCGGTGCCACGGTCATGCCCGGCGACGTAGTCCTCGGCCGCGACGATGGCGTCGTCTTCATACCGCCTCACTTAGCCGAACAGGTGGTCAAGACCTCCGAGCTGATTTCGCTCCGCGACCGCTTTGGCAAACAGCGCCTAGCCGAGGGCAAATACACGCCCGGCCAGATCGACACCCGCTGGTCCGATCCCATTGAGGAGGACTTCTCGCGCTGGTTAGAGAGCCATATCGATGAGCTGCCCGTGCCGCGCGCCGCCATCCAAGAGCTGCTCAAGGAGCGGACTTGGTGAGCTCGGGCGGCGGCTCGACCAACTCACCCGCCTTGAGAAAAGGCTCGGCATTCCCCCAGAGTTTGCTGCCGTCTGCCGAGGTCAGCGGCTCGCAGGAGTACTGGGCCAAGTACACGCGGCGCATCTGGTTGGTGGTATTGGTGCCGCTGGAGTGAAAATTGACGCTGGTGAAGACGGCAATGCTGCCGGCCGGGGCGACGACCGAGACGCCGGGGTCGCTGCCGAAATAGCCGATCAAATCGTTGCTCCCCTCCTCGCGGATGTGCTTGACCCACGTGCGAATGCCCGAGCGCGAAAAAGGCAGCAAGTGGACGGTGCCATTGGCCTCGGACATGTCGTCGAGGGCGCACCAACAGGTTAGATACGGCTTGTGATCTGGGTAGCCGACGTAGCCCGAGTCTTGGTGCCAGGAGAACTTCATGCCGGCCTCGGCACCCTTGACCACGTATTGCTCCCAGAACAAGTAGGCGTCGTCGCCCAAAGTGGCTTGGCAGATGTCGGCCATTAGGGGGCTGAAGAGGAATTCGCGCAGGCGAGGCTGATCGCGGAAGCAGTTGGAGACAAAGTAGCGGCTGTTGCGGTGATTGAGGCCCAAGCTATCCGTGCCCTCGGCGTCCATCCGGGCGTTGGCTTTGTCGATGAAGGCTTGGCACTCGCCGCGCAGGAGGTCGAGATGGTGGGCGGGGATGGCGTTTTCGAGGATGAAATAGCCCTCTTCTTTGAATTGCTGCTTTTGGGCGTCGGTGATCTGGTGCATGAATCGCTCCGTCGATTGCAATTAAATGTAAGTAAGGCGATATACTCATAGTCAGAACTCACTATACGCGCAACCGCGCCAAAGGAAACAACATGCTCGCAGCACAGCACAACGGCCCAAGCGATCGCTGGTGCAGCTAAAATGGAAACCCCTGCAATACTCCAAGCGCTGGAACTAACCTCTTGGTGGGAGGTGCCAGCCGTCGTCTTGGCCATTCTCTACTTGGTCTTGGCGGCGCGGGAAAACATCTGGTGTTGGGGCGCGGCTTTTGTCAGTACCGCCATTTACATCTACGTCTTCTTCGATGTCAATCTGTTCCTAGAATCGGCCTTACAGATTTACTACTTGGCCATGGCGGTTTATGGCTGGTACCAGTGGCGGCAGCCCACCGATCAATCCTCAACGCTGCCCATTTCTACTTGGTCGCTCAAAAAGCACATCGTGGTCATTGTTGCAACGGGTGCTATTGTGGTGACATCCGGGTATCTTTTGAGTGAAAACACAGAGGCGGCATTGCCTTATGTCGATGCCTTCACCACTTGGTATGCGGTAGTGACGACCTATATGGTAACGAAGAAAATTTTGGAGAATTGGGGGTACTGGTTTGTCATCGACAGCGTCTCGGTTTATCTGTACTACAGCCGAGGGCTTTACCTGACCGCTTTGTTGTTTATCGCATATCTGGTTATCATCGTCTTTGGCTATCTGAAATGGAAAAAGGAGTACGACCAAGCAAATGTCCAAACCGGACCGTGAAAAAGAATTGAGTATATGAAACGAGCAGAGACGTGCGGACCTGTAGCCATCCAAGGGCACGCCGGATCGTTCAGCGAGGCGGCGGCGCGGGCCTATTTTTCTCCAGAGACACAACTGGCACCACAGCCCAATTTCAAGGCGCTTTTTGCCTCGGTGGAAGACGGATCTTGTGCTTGCGGAGTCGTGCCCATCGAGAACTCGCTGATGGGCAGCATTCACGAGAATTACGACCTGCTGCTGCAGAGCGATGTACACATCGTCGGCGAAATCAAGCTGCGAATCGTCCACAACCTCATCGTCAACCCAGGCGTGCAACTAGCGGACATCCGCTACATCGCGTCGCAGCCGCCCGCCTTGGCCCAATGCACCCGCTTCATCCACTCGTTGGCCGATGCGCAGACGATAGCGACGGATGATACGGCTGGAGCGGTCAAAGAACTAGCCGCGAGCGAAGCACGCGACCGAGGGGCCATCGCCGGAGCGCGCGCCGCCGCTGCGTACGGGATGGAGATCCTCGTCTCTGGCATCGAGGATGCCCCGCACAATTTTACGCGCTTTTTGGTAGTGAACCGGTGCGCCGCGTCAGCGCCAGCCGAGCCAGCCAAGACCACGCTCGTCTTTGGGCTAAAGCACCTGCCCGGCGCGCTGTGCCGGAGCCTCGCGGTCTTTGCCGAGCGCGGCATCAACCTGCTCAAAATCGAGTCGCGGCCCATGCCCGAGCGGCCTTGGGAATACGTCTTCTATCTCGATTTGGAGGGCCACTTGGGGCAGGCGGCTTGCACTCAAGCCGTGGAACACCTGCGGGAAACCACCGAATTCGTCCGCATCTTGGGCTCGTACCAGCAGGGCGATACGGTCGAGGACTTGGAATAAGCTGCTCAAGCGCCTGCGGCGCGGGTGCGAACTTGGTCGAGGCCGACGGCCAACAGGAGCACTGCGCCGCGCGTTACATCCTGCCAGAAGCTCGACACATCCATCAGCGTCAGCCCGTTGTTGAGGGTGCCGAGCAATAGCACCGCCAACAAGGTGCCCCAGACCGTGCCGCGCCCCCCGAAGAGACTCGTGCCGCCCAAGATCACCGCGGCGATCACCGTCAACAAATGCTGCCCCGCGGCGTCGGGTGCCGCCGCGTAGAGCATGGCCGCGAGGATGAGGCCGCTGACCGCGCCGCTGAGGCCAGAGAGGACGTAGAGGATCATCAGGGTGCGGGCGACCGGGACGCCGACCAGCCGACTGGCTTCGGCATTGCTGCCTGCGGCATAGACGAAGCGGCCAAAGCGGGTCCGCGCCAAGACCCAGCCGAGCGCGATATAAACCAGCAGCATCAGCACCAGCGGCACCGGCAACCGCAAAAGCTGGCCGCTGCCGATCCAGTTAAAACCGGGTTCCATCAGCGGCTTGGTCAGCCCGCCGGTCAGAACTAAGGCCAACCCGCCAATGACGCTCATCGTCCCCAGAGTGGCGATTAGCGAGTTGAGCCCGAGGCGCACAACCAACAGACCATTGAGCAGCCCGATGCCCCCACCCAGCGCCAGCGCGATGAGACAGGCCGCGACAATGCCGACGCCCGAGGCGTGGAGCAGCGCGACGACGACCCCAGCCAGCCCGGCGACTGCCGCCACCGACAGATCGAGGCCTCCGGCGATAATCAGCGGCGTCTGCAACGCGCACATCAAGCCAATAAAAGCCATATTAGCGCCAATGCTCACCATATTGTCGAAGGACAAAAACCACGGCGAGAGTACGCTGAAGAGCACGGCGACCAAGAGGTAGAATACCAATAACAAGGCGACGCCAGCACCGGGGCGGTTCAATAAGGCGGCAATGCTCATGGATGGTCTTTCGCGGTCGGAGTATGGAGTAGGTCGGCCGGAGCCGCGCCGCCGGAAAAGTGGCTGGACACCCGACCTCGGTCGAGCACGATGGAGCGGTCGCAAACCCCAGCGACTTCTTCGGCGTCGGAGGAAATCAAGAGTACGGCGAGCCCCTGTTGGGTCCACTGTCGGAGCGCCAAGTAGAGCTCGTGGCGAGCGCCCACATCCACGCCTCGGGTCGGTTCTTCGAGGATGAGCACTTTCAGGCCCTCGACCAGCCAGCGGGCCAAGCAGGCCTTTTGCTGATTGCCGCCCGAGAGCAAGCGCAGCGGCTGGTCGAGGTGGGCGGCGCGAATCCCCAAGCGGTCAATCCAGCTTTGCGCGTGGCTTACTTCGCGGGGTTTGGACACGGAAAACAAGCCCACGAAGCGGTCAATAAAGGGCAAGGTGATATTGGCACGGACGCCGAGATCGGGGACGATGCCTTCGCGCTGGCGTTCGGCGGCCACGAAACCGATGCCAGCGTCGCGGCCCCGGCGCGGGTCGGTCGGGATATAAGGCGCGCCTCCGAGCGCAATGCGTGCGCCGGGCAGCGGCCCCAGCGCGCCGTAGATAGCCCGGCCAAGTTGGTCAATCCCCGAGCCGAGCAGACCGAAGACGCCTAAGATCTCGCCTCGGTGGAGCGCAAAGGACACGCCGTCGAGCGCGCCAGGCAAACTCAGATTTTCTACCTCCAGCGCAACCTCGCCAATGCTTGCGCCGCGCGGCGGGTAAAGTTCATCAACAGTAGTGCCGAGCATGGCGTCGAGTACGTCGCGCCGCGAAGCCGCGGCGGTGGCGAAGTCGCCGGCGTTTAGCCCGTCGCGCAGCACGGTGATGCGGTCGGCGATCTCAAAGACCTCGTCGAGGTAGTGGGAGATGTAAATGATACCGATCTGCTGCGCCTTGAGCCGCTCGACCACGGCGAAGAGCGCTTGGACCTCGCGGTCGGCGAGGGAAGCGGTCGGCTCGTCCATGACGATGACCCGCGCTTGGCCAGCGAGGGCGCGGGCGATCTCGACTAGGCGTTTGTGTGGCGCAGAGAGTTGGTGTACCGGCGCGTCGGGATCGAGGTCGCAGCCGAGCCGGTCGAGCAGTGCCCGCGCTTTTGCGCGCAGTTCCAAGCGATCTACCTGCTTGCCAAGCCACGAGCGTTTGAGCGGCAGGTCGGCGATGAGGATGTTTTCGGCGACCGTGAGGTCGGGCAAGACCGACACTTCCTGCGGCAAAAAGCGGACGCCGTGGGCGATGGCTTCTTCGGGCCGGTCGTGGCGCACTGCTTGGTCGTCGAGGCGGACGGTGCCAGCGTCGCGACTGTACACGCCGCAGAGGATTTTCACTAGCGTGGATTTACCTGCCCCATTGGCACCCAGCAGCGCTAAGACCTCCCCGGCGTCTAAGCGGAGATCGACCTCGCGCAAGACTTGGGCGCTGCCGAAGGATTTGCAGATGCCCGCCATCTGTAACAGAGGTGCAGTATGGCTCATGCTAGTGGTCGGGAATCAACTGCTCGTACCCGGCGAGTTCGGGCTTGCCCTTCAGGGTCGCCAAATGTTCGACAAAGGCTTCCTGCGGGAAGACGTAGTCGAAGCCCGGCTCGCCTTGGCATTCGTACTCGGGGTAGAATTGACAGATATTGGCCGGGCTAATCATCACGTGGTTGACGGTGACCGCCGGCGGCACGTCGTGCCCAGCTAGGCGCATCAGGCTCAGCGGAATGAGATAGTTGCCGTAGCGCTCGGGGAAATAGGCGACCGAAGCGATGAAGTTCTCCTCGGCGACCATCGTCTCCAACTCGTCGGCACCCTTACCGACGACCAGTGCGTCTGCGCCGCGCCCCTGCTGCTGCACAGCACGCAACATGCCGGAGACCGATTGATCGTTGATCGCGGTAATCAGGATCGGCGCGCCTTGGGGGATGCGGCCGAGCGCGTTGCTCATCTGCTGGAAGGAGTACTGCAGCGTGTTCTTGGTGTCGATGCGGATGATGCGCTCAGGCGGGAAGCCGGGCAGCGAGGCGAGAAAACCGGCGATCTGGCCCTCCGTGCGCATGGCGGGGATCGCGCCCGACTGCGGCAATTCGCCAACGACGAAGTATCCCTCCGCGAGCGCCCGGTCGCCAAAGCGCACTTTGGCCGCCTGCGCCAGATAGGAGCCGCCCATAAAACCCGAGCGGGGGTTGTTGGCACCGAAGTAGGTGGCACCCGGCATGGGAATGTCGATGGCGACCACGCCGATCTGCTTGCGGTTGAAGTGCTGCATGATTGCCGGGCCAAAGTTGACGTCGGTTTGGAACTCGATGCAGAAGTCAACTTGGCGTCGGGCAAAGCTCTCGGCGTTGGCTAGGGCGGTCGGCCCGTCGAGCCGGTTGTCGGCGATCAGCAGTTCGATACCAGCGGCCTCGGCGTTGCGCTCAATGCTCTTTTCGACCTTGATGCCAAAGCTGATGTCGCGTTGCAGGTTGGCAAAGCCAAAGACTAGGGTTTCGCCATTTTTAGGGGGCGAGTGTTGCGAGGCTTCAGCGGCCATTGCTTGTAGGGAATCAGGCGGAAGCGGCAAACCGTCATAAGTCGCCGGGTCAAAGCCGTGGAAACCTTCGCTCAATGCTGAGACTGGGACGAGGAACAGACAGGCGGCGAGAATGAGTCGCATCGAAATCATAGCTGCACTTTCGTTTGGAAATGGGCTGAGAATATACGGAGCAGCTAGCGGGTGGCTCAAGGCGTGGAGCGACAGCGATTACTTTTCAGGAGCGATGCGGTTCGTTAATATGTCCGTCCCATTGCAGTTGCGATTGACAGAAACCAAGCCGCATACAGCGCCTGCAGCGAAGGGGTGCTGGCGGCAGTAACAAAAAGGAAAACACTATGCTGACCAAAGAAGGATGCCGCTCGCGGCAGCAGCGCCTGTGTGCGCGGCTGGCCGAACTCGACATCGACGCGGCCGTGATCAATCACCCGAAGGAAATCTACTATTTCACCGGGATCATCATCCCCGAGGAATTCCCCGGCCCGCCAGCGATCTTTTGGCTGGGGGCCGATGGGCGGTCTTTGCTGATTGCGCATACCGACGAAGGCGAGCCGTGCGCCGACGAGTGTTTCACCTTTTCCCTCAGCGTCGGCGGCACGGTCACGCCCGATTTGCGCGAGGTGATAAGCGGACTAATCGTCGATACGCTGCGAGTCAAAAAGCCAGCGGCTGGCCGCTTAGGTTGGCAGAGCGAATTCTTGCCGCGCCGCTTGGAACAGGCGGTCGAAGAAGGGCTAGGCAAAACGCCTGCATGGGTCGCAGTCGATGATCTGCTCGCCGACATGCAGGAGGTCAAGGACCCCGACGAAATCGAGCTGTTGCGCAAGGTAGTACAGGTCGATCTAGCCGCATACGCCGCGGCAGAAGCGGCGATGGCTCCGGGCGTCAACGAGCTGGAGGTGCTAGCGGCAGCGCAACGAGCAGCGCATCTCGCGGCCGGCGAAAAGGTTTTCCACGACGGCGACTACCAGTGCGGCGAACTGGGCGGTTTTGCGCGCAATCGCCCGATCGAGGCCGGGGAACTCTACGTCATTGACGCTTGGTCGGTGTACCGCGGCTATTGGGCCGACTTGTGCCGCAGCTTTGCAGTGGGCGAACCGACCGAGGTGCAGCACTCCGTCTTCGAACACGTCAAGGGCTTTCACGACCGCGTCGGCGACTATCTGCGGCCGGGCAAGGATGGCAGTGAGTGCGCAGTGGCCATGGACGCCTATATCCGCGAGCATCCCAAGCTGGCCGACGTCGGCTTGATTCACCACGCCGGACACAACATCGGTCTACGGGCGCATCAGATGCCCGACCTCAACAAGGAGCGCGGCGGCACCTTGCGCGTGGGCAATGTGGTCTCGGTCGAGCCGGGGGCCTATATCCCCGAAGCGCGGGCGGGGGTGCGGCTGGAAAACATGTACCTGATTACCGAGGACGGCTTGGAGAACTTGTCGCCGTATCCGATGGAATTAGGGGCGCACTGTTGAGCGAGGTGTTTGAATTTGCCGAAGACCTCGCCCGGCGCGCCGGCGTGCTAATCGCTCAAGCGCGGGCGGACCGGGCGCTGGATCTGAGCTACAAGGAAGGGACTGAGCTGTTGACGTCGGCCGATCTACAGGCCGACCAACTCATCCGCAACGAGATCGAACAGACCTTCCCCGACCACTACATCCTCTCCGAAGAGTCCTCGCCCCACCTTACAGACCCGGCGCAACTGCGCGGTACCTTGTGGGTCATTGACCCGATTGACGGCACCGTCAACTACGCCTATAACCAGCAGCAAGTAGCCGTGTCCATAGCCTTTGCCGAAGGCGGTCAAGTGCAGGTCGGCGTGGTGCACTGCCCGTTTGTGGGCGAGACCTTTACCGCCCGGCGCGATGCAGGTGCCTGGCTCAACGACCGCGCTATCCGAACCAGCGAGTGCAACGAGCTATCCCGCGCTCTGATTGGCACGGGCTTCCCGTACGCAGCCGAGGGCAGAGTGGCATTGGTGGACCGCTTGCGCCGCGTCCTCGGACAGTGCCGCGACATCCGCCGCGTAGGCTCGGCCGCCATTGATCTCTGCTGGGTGGCGATGGGCCGGCTCGACGGCTTTTACGAGTCGCTCAAGCCCTGGGACTTGGCGGCCGCGGCCCTGATTGCGCGGGAAGCGGGCGCTCGCGTCGGTCACTTGCAGCCCGTAGAGGGCGAGCTACCAGAAGAATTGGAAGGCCGCGACTTGGTCGCAGCCACGCCGGGAATCTACGAACAATTGGTCGCGCTGTTGCGCTAAACAACGAGGAGATCCCATGAAAATCAGCGACATCAAAGCCTATCCAACTTGGGTCGGCCACCGCAATCAGCTCATCGTCAAGGTCGAGACCGACGAAGGCATCCACGGCTGGGGCGAGTCCGGGCTATCGGGGCGCGAGCTCGCCGTAGTAGGCGCGGTGCGGCACTACCGGGAGTTTTTGCTCGGCCGCGACCCGCGCGAAATCGGGCGGCTCTGGCAGGAGATGTACCGCGGCCAGTACTTTGAAGGCGGGCGGGTGTTGACCGCGGCGATTTCGGCCATTGACATCGCCTTGCACGACGTGGTAGGCAAGGCCCTCGGCGTGCCAGTCTATCAGCTTTTGGGCGGCAAGCAGCGCGAGCGGGTGCCCTGCTTTGCGACGACCGGAGCACCGGATCTAGAGACCTTGGTCAAAAACTGCAAATTGCTATTGGACAAGGGGTGGGACGTGATTCGCACGGGAATGGCCCAGCGCAAACAGTACGACGACGAACGAGTGTTCGAGCCGCGCGAGTCCATCGGCATCACTGCGGCTTGGCTGACTGAGGTGCGCCGTGAAATTGGTCCCGACCCGATCTTGGGCATTGACTACCACCATCGGCTGACAGTCGCCGAGAGCGCGTCGTTCTGCCAGAAAATGCCGCCGGGGACGCTCGACTTTCTCGAAGAACCCATTCGCGACGAGTGTCCCGAAGCCTACGAATCGCTCCGCACCATGACCGACGTGCCCTTTGCCATCGGCGAGGAATTTGCCAGCAAGTGGCAGTTTTTACCCTATCTCGAACGGGGCATCACGCAGTTTGCGCGGATCGACGTGTGTAATGTCGGTGGGCTGACCGAGTCGATGAAAGTGGCGAGCTTGGCCGAATCCCACTACATCGACCTAATGCCCCACAATCCGCTGGGGCCGATCTGCACCGCTGCGACCGTGCATTTAGCGGCGGCCGTGCCCAACTTCGCGTGGCTCGAACACCGCGTGACGCCGACGGAAGCGGGGCAATTCATGGACGAAGATTTGTTTCCAGTGCAGTGCGAATTGGTAGGGTCGATGTTAAAGGTGCCCGAGGGGCCGGGGCTGGGCGTGGAGTTCAATGAAGAGCTGGCTCAGGAGCAGGAATTCAAGTTTTGGGAAGCGCCGCATTTACGGCGGCGGGATGGGTCGCATACGAACTGGTAGCTCGTATTTTCTTCTTTATGTTTTAGCATGGCAACTAAAGGAGCGATACCTTGGATAACTCAACCCCCGCTTCGCTGGACGACTCGCGTTCCTATCGGGAGCTAATGGCAGATATACGCGCTCGACAGCAGGTGCGTGGCCATAAACCCCCAACTCGGGAAGAGGTTGATGCTGCCCTACACAGTGAGCGGGAAAGCTGGGAGTAGTAATCTATGCGGCTTTACCTCGGAGCAGTCGAGGCAACGCTGAAATGTCGTCTATAACCGCAACTTTGGGAACTTCGTCAAATTCACTTTTGCTCGTCGCTCCTGACAGCACCGCAATAAAGGGCACCTTGGCCCGTTCGGCCGTTAGCGCATCAATCGTACTGTCGCCAACGTAAAGCACGTCATTGGCATCCATTTGCATTCTAGCGATAGCAGTTGTTAAACCACGGGGGTGTGGTTTTTGGTCTGCAACGTCTTCTCCACCGATGATGACGCCAAAGCGATCAGATAGCCCTTCTCTTGCTAGAATATCCTCGATCCTATAGCGAAACTTCGTTGATACGATCCCCAATGCAAAACCCATTTCAATCAACCGCTCCGTTGTCGCAGGGACGCTAGCAAACATGGACGTTAAATCTACCATAACCTGGTCGGCTCGTTTGACAAAGTTGCTTATAAAAAAACTGACGTTCTGATTGTCGGTTTGCCCAGTCAAACGTATAAAGGTGTTCTCTAAAGACATACCGATAGTGCGCTTGATTCGCTCGTCATCGGCTCGGGTCAAATTCAACCTTTCCAGCGCAAAATTAACACACTCAATGATGCCTTTTGTCGAGTCCGCTAGTGTAAGGTCGAAGTCAAAAATAATCGCCCGAGTCATAGCTATCCGTGCGAATCCCTTTCTCGATACGGTCCGTAGGCATTTAACGGCAGGGCGTACAACGCAGTCCAACAGCAACGTTGTACACCCTGCTATCTATCCTAAAAAACTGGAATAAACTTGTGGCACACGGGCGAGGGGACTTCGGCCTTGTGGCCGGTGGGTGTGAGCTGGCCGGTCTCTGAATCGACGCGGAAGGTGAAGATGTCGTCGGTGCTGTGGTTGCCGGCGATCAGGTAGGTGCCCGTGGGGTCGAGGCCGAAGTTGCGCGGGTTGGCACCGCCGGTCGGCACGATCTCGACGAGTGCGAGCTGGCCGGTGTCTTGGTCAATGGCATAGACGGCAATGGAGTCGTGGCCGCGATTGGATCCGTAGAGGAAGCGGCCATTGGGGTGGACGTGGATGTCGGCGGTGTGGCTGACTTCTGTATAGCCGTCGGGCAGCGTCGAGATGGTCTGGATGGTGGCGAGCGTACCGGCGTCGGCGTCGTAGTCAAAAGCTGTGATGGTGTTGCTCAACTCGTTGATGACGTAAGCCCATTGGCTGTCGGGGTGGAAGGCGAGGTGGCGCGGGCCGCTGCCGGGGGCGATTTCCGCGGGCGTCTGCGCGACGAGCTTGCCATTCGCGTGGTCAATCGCATAGATGAGCACCTTGTCGATGCCCAAGTCTGGGGCAAAGGCGTGTTTGTTGTTGGGGGCGACCATAATCGAATGGGCGTGCGGTCCCTCTTGGCGGCCCGGATTGACCGAAGAACCTTCGTGTTGGACAAAATCCGTGGCCGCGCCGAGCGAGCCATCTTCCCGAATCGGCAGGATGGCGACGCTGCCGCCACCGTAGTTGGCGGCTAGCGCGTACTTACCAGCGCGGTCGATGCTGATATGGCAGGGGCCGGGGCCAACAGTCGATTCGGTGTTGATGTGGGTGAGGGCTCCGCTTTGTTGGTCAATGGCAAAGGCCGCAATCGCGCCGCCGGGTCGGTCGCCGACCGCACTGGTCTCGCCGATGGCATAGAGGAAGCGGCGGTTGGGCGCGATATCGAGAAAGGAAGGATTGTCAATGCCGCCAATGCTGCTTTGATAGGCAAGCGCCCCAGTGGCCATGTCGAGGCGATAGACGTAAATACCGTCTTCGTCGCCGCTGGAATAAGTGCCGACGTAGACGAGATAGTCGCTCATAGTGGTACTCCTTTGGGTTGTGAAGGCAATGGAAGGGAGAAAGAGAAGCATAGATAACAAGGCATTCGTTACAAACCGCATCGTTTCACCAAAACAGTGTTGAAATTTCGCAAGCGACAGACCTAATCCCATAAATCCTGCCAATCCCGTTAATTTTGTCTGGTTCTAATAGACAACCGAGATCGCACCCGCGTGCGTCCCCGGCCCCGACTCGGCCCCTAAATCGAGGCGATAGAGATAAATGCCCGGCACGACTAAGGTCCCCGACGCGTCGCGACCCGTCCAAGTGAAGCGGTGGCCCGTTGCAGTCGGCGTGGATTCGACCGCAGCGATTTGGCGGCCCGCTAGGTCGTAGAGCGCGAGCGTGGGGACCGCCGCGTCTAGCTTGAAGACCACAAAGCGCATGTCGAGCGCGTCGTTGATTCCGTCGCCATTGGGCGTGATCACGGGCGAGGCCAGTTCCAGTGCGTCGATGAGTTGGCCGTACTCGGCTAGTTCGGGGAGCATTACTACCTGAGAGCGGCGCTCGGCTGGCTCGACCGACTGCCAGAGGCCGGGCCGCTCGCTCAGCCCGAGATCGAGGGGAAAAACCGTGGCGTTGTGCAAAACTCGCGTCGTGAAACCCACCCGAATCGAGTCCTCGGTCACAATGCGCGGCAGGGCAACTAATAGCGAGTCACCCCGCTGCTCGACGCGGGCGGGCGCGACTGGCGCAGAGCCGATGTGTAGTTCGA
>JAPPEG010000017.1 GCA_028875345.1 Gemmatimonadota bacterium | reverse complement strand
CCGCACCGGGCACCGCCGAAATCACCGCCTCGTGCCCAAAGGGAAATTGCAATGCTGCGGCCCGCAACTCAACGCCGTGCCGGTCACAGACGGCCTTGAGCGCCTTGGCCTGTTGCACCAGATGCTCGGGCGCGGGCAGGTAATCAAAAGACACCGGCTGGCTCAAATCGCGGGCGAGGATGCCGCTGTTGTACGGCCCGCCCATGGTCAGCTTCACCCCGCGCTCTACGCACAGCGGCAAAAATTCGGGTAGGGCCGACTGGTCTAGCAGCGTGTAGCGCCCGGCCAACAGGATGTAATCCAAATCAAAGCGTTCGACCATCCGCCCAGTGCGCTCCCATTCATTCATGCCCATGCCAATGGCCTTGACCGTGCCCATTGCCCGCAATTCGACCGCAGCCTCCAGCGCTTCGATGAAGTCCTCGTCGGTATGTTGCCCCTTGAAATCGCTGTCGTGGACAAAGAAAATATCCACCGCTGCCAATCTCAGCCGTTCCAAGCTCGAATCGAGCGAGGCTCGCAAGCCTGCAGTGCTGAAGTCAAAATCGTAGACGTAGTGCGGAATCCCGTCCTCGCTGTAAGGCTCCAAGTCGTCCGGGTCTTCAGGTCGCAACACCCGCGATCCCTTGGTCGAGATAGAGAACGACTCGCGCGGGAAATCGCCCAGTACTCGCCCGTAGCGCACCTCGCTGCGCCCGTCGCCGTACATCGGCGCGGTATCAAAATAGCGCACGCCCATTTCATAGGCCCGGCGGATGATGGCCAATGCCTCGTCGTAGCCGCTGCCCACAAAAATTCCATCAGCTAGGACCATTCCACCCAACGGCGCGCCGCCCAATCCCAACCGCGTCACCTCCACGCCCGTATTGCCAATCGCTACTTTTTCAAAAGGGTTCATATTTACTCCAGTCCGTAGAGCCCCTCGGCATTGCCGGCAAGCAATTTGGCCTGCTCTTCCTCTGGACGTCCGGAGATGATCTCCCGTAACGCAGCCACCCACGCCCCCAAACTCGCCCCAAAGTTGCACACTGGCCAATCACCGCCGAACACCACTCGGTCCGGCCCAAAGCTGTCCAAACAGTGATTGACCGTCGGTGCTAGTGTGTCAGCGCTCCATCCTGCGGGTGCCCGAGCTATAATCCCGGATATTTTGCAGACTACGTGTTCCCGTGCGCCCAATGCGGCTATGTCGCCCTGCCACTGCTCTTTGGTGTGGCTGAATGGGTTGGCTGAATCGTGATCCGCCGCGCCATTGACGATCTGCGGGTCGGCGTTGCCGCAGTGATCGACGATGAAGCGCGTACCTGGACACTGATCCACCAAACCCACCGCATCCCCCAACTCGCTCGGCCGCAGACACAGATCGAAGCTCATGCCGATCTCGCCCAGGTACTGCACATCCCGGACGAAACTTTCCTGCAAACAACGGCCCGGCTCGGCGTCGGGCACGTGCAACACCTGCCGCACGCCTTTGATAGCGTCCTCGTCCTTAAAGCGGTCGATATAAGCGCAGAAACCATCATCCCCCGGACTGCCCCCGATCACCGCCCCGGCCATTGGGTTATCGTCAGCCCTGCACAGGCCGGCGACAAACTCCGCTTCCGCAATGTGCTGCTCAGTGGAGACATCGACTTCCATATAAACGGTCCGAGCAATGCCAGCTCCTTCAGCCGCTGCTAAGTAATCGCTCATCAAGTAATTTTTCCGCAGGGAGTCCATTCCCTCGCCTTCTAACCACGGCAGCGCAAACTGCGCCAAATCCCACATGTGTTGATGCGTATCGACGATGGGTAGCATAATCCTTCCTCTATTTAGTGGTTAAATCTCAACCCTACACTCGTACACCTGAGCATAGCCACTTTGATCCGACGCAAAGACCACGTAGTGCCCATCCGGTGAAAAATTCGGATGCGGATGCGTGTGCTGCGGCGCGTAGACCTCGACCGGGCCGTCGTCGTACGGGCAGTGGTCAATATTCCAGTGTTTGCCCTCATTGCTCGACTGCGACAGGCAGAGCAGTTGCGGCGCGCCGACGCCGTCGTTGGGATCAAACACCTGCAAGCCGCTATCGGGAAACGTTGTATCCGCCACCATCCGCGCGCCGTCGCGGCTGACCATCGAATGCCAAGCATTGAACGAACAGACCGCCCGCACGGCCCCGGTATCGACATCGACGCCGATAACCCCGTGCGGCCAGCGCGTCGTCAGCAACTCCCGCTTGCGCGGGTGCCAGGTTTCGTGGACAATCCACTCGTTCCCTTCGCGCGCGTACGCCAGCCGATGGTCGCTTCCATCCCGATTTACCACCCACATCCGCTCGTAGTACGGCCCGGCGTAGCGCAACAGCGAACTGTCATTCGGATGAAATTCTGGATGGCCAATCGAATCCC
>JAPPEG010000292.1 GCA_028875345.1 Gemmatimonadota bacterium | reverse complement strand
CGGCTACTCCCACCCTTCAGCGAGAAAACCACGAGGTCGGCGACGCCATCGCCGTCCACGTCGGTTAGCGAGTGCAGCACTCGCCCTGTCATGTCTCCGCTCGCTCCGCTATCTTTGCGCCGCTGACGAACCCCCTCCGGCGCGACGAGCGAGCCGAGGTCGTCGGAGTCGAATGACACATCGGTCGTGAAGGTTAGGGGCATCGATGAAAACAGCCCACGCTCGTCTTGGAGATGAACCTCAAAGTGGTCCTCGTTCCAGAACGCTAAATCGCGGCGACCATCTTGGTTGTAGTCCATCTCGTGGATACGGCTCTGAGACCAAGGATCGTGTCGATATCCGTCGTCCCCGTAGATCCTACTCATCTCAATGGAAGGGCCGATCTTCACTGGATCGGCGAATGCGCTGTCGTCCATCTGGATAAATACCCAGAAGCCATCGACGTCCGGTATCACTAAATCATCGCGCCCGTCGCCATTTACATCTCGAGTGACATCTACATGGCAGATTTGGCCCTGGGGAGGCAGGTTGAAGTTTGCCGTAATCGCCACCAGTGCGCGTTCCGTCGCCGATTCGGGCTCGAACCAGTTCAAACGATCAGGCTCGTACGCAATCAACCGATCGCGTCCACCGATATTGGCCACATCCACGAACAACACTTCGGGACGCAGCGTTGCGCCGAGTAGCGGCTCCCAAGTGCTGTCGCCAAACGCATAGATGTGCAAGCGGCGGTCGCCGTTCTCGTCGATGTTCACCACAGCGAGGTCCGCCATAGCACCACCGAGCAGGAATCCCGTCAAAACGGTCTGGCGTTCCGCCGAACCGATGACGACCTCGTGCTGCTCGAAAGTGAATTCCTCTTCTGCGAAAAGGCTGCCGGGCACAACAAACCCAAGGAAATAAATGAGCCGCTTTCTAAGCGTTTTCATTGAATCAAGATTCCTTTCTCATCGAGCGACCAGCACCGTTACCCGCTTCGGCTCGGTGGTGGATGGGTAATGCGGGAGTATGTCCTGTCACTTACTGTAACACCGTCGCTAGGGATAAATGTTACTCGTGCGGAATCGGCTAGCGGATCAAGGCCATCCGCCCCACCGCAGTAAAATCCGCCCCGGCAATGAGTTGATACAGATAGACTCCACTGGCAGCCTGTCGCCCTTCATCGTCGCGGCCGTTCCAAGAAGTGCGATAGTGGCCGGCCGTCAGCGTCTCGCCGCCATACAGAGTGCGAACGCGGCGGCCCAGCACGTCGTACACCACCAAATGCACAGGTACAGTCCTCTCCACATCGAAAGCAATGGTCGTGCTAGCATTGAACGGATTGGGCCAATTGCCTTGCAACCGAAACGCCTCGGGCACTCCGGCGGTCTGCTCGGCAATCGCCGTCGGGATCTCATTCGGAGCACCCGGCGTAGGCGTATCCACCGTCTGAAACTCGCCCGTAATGTTGGGCAAGCGCGCCCAACTTGTTCCCTCATCGGCCTGTCCCTTTTCCCAGTCAACTTGAGCGACCAAGGTGCCGTCTGCCGTCCAGATGCCCAGCTCTTCGTCGCGGCCGAGGGCAAAGCCGGGCCACCCGTCTTTATCCAACTCGATCTGTAGAAACTCACCCACCTCGATGACCGTACCATCCGGAAAAGGGGTGCGCTTACTCTTGTCCGTCAGATCGTCGGCCATCACAAAGCCCGCGAGATCTATCGGCTCATCCGAGGCATTGTAGAGTTCAAACCAATCGAGGGGATCGCCTTGAGCGGCGACCTCGTTGATAACCAGTCCGATCTCTGTCCCGGCTTCTGCGTCGCCGTCTTCTGACGCCACATCCTCTCCCCCGCCAAAGCTGAATAAGGTGCCGTAGAACCGACCCGAAATTTTTGCACCTGACTCCGTGCTCGCCTCGCTGAATTCAATCCCTCCCTTGGCTATTAGTTCAAACTGGTCCGGGAAACTATCAGGGGACGGCAACGACACGCGGTAGGCCGTGACTGCTTTCATATCGATGGGCAAGCTGGCACCGCTCGCTACCCAGTCAATCGGCAACGAAACGGTGAGAATGTCGATGGCAAAGTCTTTTCCAAGGCTGATAATGGATAAGGACGCCCTGTTTTTGTCCGTGCGTCCGTCGTCCTCTTCAAAGCCGGCTATGGCTCCCGAAAGCTCAAAGCCCTGCTCTTCTCCCCCTAGCTGATAATCACTGAACGCAACCGTCCCTTCCCCCAGCGGATTTTCACTCTCACTCGATCCCCATGTCGTCTCAAAGTGCAGGTCAAACGCGCCCCTTTCCGGCCAGCAAATGTCGACCGAGGCCAGCGGCCAAGGCCAAGCAGCCGGCTCTGGGTCGAGATCAGCCAAAATCGCCGCTCGTCGCCCGCGGATGAATTGACGCACTCGGTCTGCGTCGCGGGCGGCATCCGCACGCCTTTTAACCAGCCCGTGCTGCTGAACAATCGCCGCCATCTCGTCGGCGAGGTCGAGCAGTTCTTCTTCATTCCAGACCGTGTCGAGCAGTTGCTTGAGGCGAGCTACATAGGCGGCTCGCATCGCGTCGTCGCGGTATAAACGGTGGGCGATGGCCCCGTGCGCCGTTACTGAAGGCGGCGACACAAAATCGTCGAAGGGGCCATCGGTCGAGGTAAAAACTTGATCCGCGCCCCAAGGTATGAACACAAAAGGCGCATCCGGCTCGCGATACACGTAGAAGTTATTGCGGTTGCCAGCATACCCATCCCAATGCCCGACGAGCACTTCCGTCGCCCAGAAGGTGAGGAAGCGGTCGATGTCGATGATGTCGGCAAGGGCTTCGAGGCCGGCCGGGGAGGGATTTTGCAGCGCAGCGACGACCGCGTCTATATCCGACCAGTCCGCGTCCGCCTCATTGGTTTTCTTTTGCAAAGTACCGCGCCATTTGGGACGAAAGTCGCTGACGGTACCCTCGTAGAGATTGCCGCTTGGATCGGAAAAATTGCGTTCCAAAAAGGCGGTTTTCATACTCTCGACATGGACGTACAAGCCCAAGTTTTCGCCGTTTACCGCAACAGTGGCAAAGTTGCAGCGCGGCGCTGGCAGGCCGGCGGACGCGAAAATATGGTAGGCCATGCAGGTATTGATCAGCGACGGGTCTTGCTGGGCATTGTTCAGAGTCAAGCGCTTCATCGCGCCGTCGAGGAGTTGACCATCGACAAACTTGTCAAAGCGGACCTTGAGCGCGGGCTTTACCTTACTCAGCGATCCTAAGAACCCTTTTTTGCGGACGCCGACTTGGGTGTGGGTTTCGCCATCTACAGTTACAGTCGCCTCAAACCAAGTGAAGATATCATCCGCAGGGCTGTCGAGGCAGTCGGCTCCAACGAGTATATCCGCGAGAGTCCGCGTCTGGCCGCGCAGGCGCTCCCAATCCTCGGATGCCATCTCAATGCTCACGTCGAGTACGCGGTCGAGGGCAAAGTAGGGATCGCTGGGATGGGAGGCATCCGCAGCGATTTGACCAAACGCTGGACGGACGGCCAAGAGAAACGCCGCGATCGCTATATGCGCGACCCTGAATAAGCTCTGGTGATTTTTCATTTGTGTCCTCTTTGTCTATTTGAATGGTTGTTTACCTTGTAAATTGATGATCTCATCATTAATTTACAAGCATGAACTACAGAAATCGCCACTTAGAGACTAAAATTATTCGCTATAAAGAAATTTTTCCCGTTCTGCTAGTGACCGGAGCTCGCCAAGTCGGCAAGAGCACACTGCTTGGTCATCTGTGCGGTGACGCCATGCCACATATTACTTTCGATCCGGTGATTGATGTCGGCAACGCCCGCCAAGACCCTGAATTCTTCATCGCTCAGCACCCACCCCCCGTCATCTTGGACGAAATCCAGTACGCGCCCGAACTGTTGGCAGTTATCAAGCGCCGCGTCGATCGCCACGATGCGCCCGGCCAGTATTTTCTTACCGGCTCGCAGAATCTAGCCTTGCTCCGCGATGTGAGCGAAAGCCTAGCGGGCCGGGTCGTCGTACTCGATCTGGGTCCTTTGACCCTGAGTGAGCGCCAAGGATGGGGCATCCGAGCCGAACCCGTGTGGTTAGAACTCCTACTGAATGCCGACGGCGCACTACCGGACTTGCACCATCAAGCGCGAGTACCGCACATCGCGCCGCTGCGGACAGCATTCGAGGTGCTGTGGCGCGGCGGCTATCCCCGGACCCTGGACCAATCGCCGGATGTCATTATCGACATCATGCAATCCTACGTGCGGACCTATGTTGAGCGCGATGTGCGAAGCCTAGCTAGCGTACAAGACCAGCAGCAGTTCTCGCGCCTGCTGAGCCTGTGCGCTGCGTTGACGGCGCAGGAGGTGAATCACAGTCAGTTCGGCCGCGAAATCGGCGTTACCCCCCAGACGGCCTCGCGCTGGCTGAATATCCTCAAGGCGACCTACCAGTGGCTAGAACTGCCGCCCTACCACGGCAATACAATCAAACGGATCAGCGGCAAACCCAAAGGATATCTGACCGACACGGGCCTGGCCTCCTTCCTCCAGAGGATTTCCTCGCCCGAGGCCCTCTCTGGCCATCCCCTGCTAGGGTCGCTTTTCGAGACGCACGTAGTGCTGGACATCCACCGGAAATTCCACTGCTTGACCATGCCCGCCCAAGTGTATCACTGGCGCACCCTCGCTGGTGCAGAGGTCGATTTGCTGCTGGAGCGAGATGGAATCTTCTGGCCGGTGGAAATCAAGAGCAGCACGCGCATTACTAGAGCAGATGCGCGGGGCATTATGGCATTCCGGGAGACGTATCCGTCTCTGCGCCACGGCCCTGGAATTATAGTCGCCCCCGTAGAAGAGGTTTTCCAACTCCGCGACAAGATACTCGTCATCCCGTACGATCTGCTATAAATCAGCCGTGCAGAATCGGATGCCCATTACCGGGGAAGAACGCCACATCCACGAGGAAGGAAAGGCCGACGCCGAGAAAGTAGCCCGCGATTAGGCCGATGAAAAACGGCGCAGCTTTGCGGTATAGCTCAATGCCGCCAAAGCGCATGATCAGACTCTTGGCTGCCCACGCCACAAAAATCGCCGGGGCTTGGTTGCGCACCATCCAGATCGCGGAAATGGCCAAGCCCACCGGGTGCAGGGGCCACCACGGAAAGCGATACTGCATAAACGTCAAAACGGACATCGCCGCCGCACCGATACCAAAGAAGCCTAACTTTTGCGCGTGAAAATCGGCCGGAGCCTTGATTTTGGCCATCACGTCGCCAAAGGCCATCACGCCTGCTCCCGAGGAGACGCGGAAGATCCAAGAGTTGAAGTTGGAAGCCCCCTGTTCGTAGGCCATGGAGATGAGATTGGTCAACGAAACCGCAAAGGAAAGCACCACGGCCAAGGCGATGGCCAAGACAAAGCCGCGGCGGGCAATGCGCAGGCTGCTTTGCAGCTTGGCGGCGTGCGCGGCCGAAGGCATGAAGATGGATTGCACGTCGCCGAAAAAGGAATAGGTCAATCCCAAGGCCGCCAATCCCGTCGGCGAAATAGCGCTAGTGCCCAGCGTCATCATCGTCATCGCCTGGCTGACAACGGGCGTGGTCAGGTAAAACACGCCCGTCTGAACCACTAAGCGCGTAATGCCCAAATAGGCGATGAGTACGCCAGCCAAAAAGAGCATTGCCACCGACCACTCCATGCCAGCCTCGTGCAGCCAAGTTAGCATGTAGAAAACACCCAGCAAGAGACCCAGCACGGCGGCGCGGTAGGACATCAACTCGCGGCGATCGTCAATCGGGTAGGCCGGATTCCACGCCTTGCGGACCACATCCTTGAGGTGGTCGCGCGCCATCCACAATCCCCACAGCACCAGCACCACAAATGCCCCCCAACACTGCCAAGATGTCGATGGCAGCCCCCAAACGAACTTATCCGCCTCAGTGACGCCGAGACCAAAGCGGTTGAACAAACCCTCCTCGATCAGCGTCAGTAAAAAGAAGAACCAGATGCTAAAGGTCACATTGAGATTGGCGAAATACATGAAGCCAATGACCGGGAAGTAGAAGCGGATATTAATAGTAGGAAAGCCGTGTGCGATTTGGATGGGGTGATGCCATTCGATCTTGGGAAAGAAGTGAAAGAAAAATCCAACGATGTTCCACAAGACAATGCACAGCGGAATAGCCGCCCCCGCCCAGAAGACTTTGCTGTACATGACCGCTGGCAGTCGGCGGGAACTATCGGCGTTGGCGACGAGGGCTTGCGGCACTTCCATTAGTGGGTAGGCCAACCGCTCGCGCTCGATCCACTGCTTGCGGAGGATGACCACCACGCAGAAGCAGACCAAGTACAAAGTCCATATAAAACTCAGCCACCAAAACAGCGGCATGGCCCAAGCGGCGAGCAAGGTGCCCCAAGGGGTCGGTTCGCCGATGGGCAGGCCCTCAAAAAACCAAGTCATGGCCAAGCCGTCGTTGCTCGGCAGCAACCACGTCGGCAGGTAGGGCAACACGTACGTGCCCCATTGATTCTCCGCCGACGCAAAGTAATACGGCGTCGTCGGTATAGCTAGGAAGTAGCCGATTAGAAAAACCGGAATGCCTGTACAGACCAAGCCCATGACGACGACGGTGATCATCTCGGCAGGGCGCAGTGCCCAGTTAAAATTGAGGGTCTTGAGCAGAGCGTTGGCGAAGATGAGGCAGACAAAGAGAAACCCCACCCCAATCGGAAAGAACGACCACGTCATCTCAGACGAGCCAAACGTCCAGATCGAGTGCGGTGCCCCCAAGCTGATCAACACCACCACCGCGCAACCCAAGAGCAACGAGCGCACGGTGACGCCTGTGCCCTCTTGCTGTGCGGGATGGATTGACAACGCGGGCTCAGCCGTGGAGAATGGGGTGGCCGTTGCCGGGGAAGAAAATCATATCGACGATAAACGAGATTCCCACCCCAAAGAAGTGCCCGAGAATCAGGCCGATGAAAAACGGTGCGGCCTTGCGGTATAGCTCAATGCCGCCAAAGCGCATGATCAGGCTCTTGGCCGCCCAAGAGACAAAAATCGCCGGGGCTTGGTTGCGCACCATCCAGATCGCGGAGATCGCCAAGCCCACCGGGTGCAGGGGCCACCACGGAAAGCGATACTGCATAAACGTCAAAACCGTCATAGCGGCCGCACCGATACTAAAGAAGCCTAACTTTTGCGCGTGGAAATCGGCCGGGGTTTTTATTTTGCTCATTGCGTCTTCAAAGGAGCGCACTCCCGCGCCAGAAGAGACGCGGAAAAACCAAGAGTTGAAATTGGAAGCCCCCTGCTCGTAGGCCATGGCAATGACGTACACAATGGCGGCGATAAAGCCGACCAACAAGGCCAGCGCAATGGCCAAGCACAGGCCGCGACGACTCATGCGCATGGCGTCGTGCAGTCGGGTGGCATGGGCAGCCGACGGCATAAAAATCGACTGCACATCGCTGAAGAACCCATAGCTCATCCCCAAGGCCGCCAAGCCCGTCGGCGAAATTGCACTCGTGCCAAAAGTCATCATAGTCATGGCTTGGCTGACCACGGGCGTGGTTAGGTAAAAGACGCCAGCCTGTACCACCAAGCGGGTGATGCCCAAGTAGGCAATCAGCACGCCGCCCAAGAAAAACGCCGCCACCGACATTTCCATGCCAGCCTTGTTGAGCCACGCCAGCATATAGACGACCCCGACCAACAGGCCGACGACCGCACTGCGATAGGACATCAGCTCGCGGCTGTCGTCAACCGGATGGGCGGGATTCCACGCCTTGCGCACCACGTCTTTTAGGTGATCGCGCGCCATCCACAGTCCCCACAACACCAACACCACAAACGCCCCCCAACACTGCCAAGATGTCGATGGCAAGCCCCATACGAAGTTATCGGCTTCGGTCACCCCAACACCAAAGCGGTTAAACAGACCCTCTTCAACCAATAGCAACAAATAGAAAAACCAGATGCTAAAGGTGACGTTGAGGTTGGCGAAATACATGAAGCCAACAACCGGGAAGTAGAAGCGGATGTTAATGGTCGGAAAGCCGTGCGCGATTTGGATGGGATGGTGCCATTCGATCTTGGGAAAGAAGTGGAAGAAAAAGCCGACAATGTTCCACAAGACGATGCACAGGGGGATCGCCGCCCCCATCCAAAAGACCTTGTTGCGCAAAACAGCCGGCACGCGCGCAGGGCCATCGGCGTCCGCCACCAGAGCTTGCGGCACCTCCATCAGCGGATAGGCCAGCCGCTCGCGCTCAACCCACTGCTTGCGCAATATGACGACGAGGCAAAAACAAACCGCGTACAAAGTCCAGATAAAGCTCAGCCACCAAAACAGCGGCATGGCCCACGCATCGAGCAGAGTACCCCAGGGCATCGGCTCACCAATGGGCAGCCCTTCGAAGAACCAAGTCATGGCCAAGCCGTCATTGCTCGGCAACAGCCACGTCGGCAGGTAGGGCAACACGTACGTGCCCCACTGGTTTTCAGCCGAGGCAAAGTAATAGGGCGTGGTAGGGATCGACAGTACGTAGCCCATCATAAAGATGGGGATGCCAGTCGTCACCAAACCCATGACGACAACCGTGATCATCTCGGCCGGCCGCAAGGCCCAGCCGGGGTTGATCGTCTTGAGCAGGATGTTGAGCAGGATGAGGCAGCAGAACGAGAAGCCGACGGCAATCGGAAAGAACGACCACGTGATCTCAGAGGACCCCAAGACCCAGATGGCATAGGGCGCGCCCAAACACACTACGAGGACTTGGATGACGCCGAGCACTAAGGAGCGGAGCGTTAGGCCGCTGGCCGCACCTTGGCGAGTATGCTCTTCTCGATATATAGGGGCCGCAGTCGGCGACGTCATCAAAAGCCAGCTTCAGAGGCGATTCTATCGGGATTAAACGCGGACAATATGGTTCCAATGCCTCGCACTCGCAATTCCGCTGCGCTAGTCTCCATCTAGCCCTGCCGCATGGCGACCCGCAGCCGGATCGCCAGCCGCGTAGTACGTGCCCGCGTCGGCCCACAGCATGACCGGAGTGGCGATGGGGCCGTTGCGGGCCTCGACTTGGTGGCCGCGCCGCGCCAGTTCGTCCCGCACCTCTGAATCAACCGCTGAACTGATAGCCAAAGAGCCAGCCTGTATAAACGTCTGCTCTCGCACCGGATTGGGATCAAACGAGTCCTCGTGGTGATCCGTGGCAAAGCGCGGCGCAACGACCGCTTCGGCCGGCTGCATCCCAAACTCCACAAAGTCGAGCAACAGGTTCAAAGTCGCCTGATCTTGCAAATCACCGCCAGCCACGCTGATGGCCAACACGGGCGCACCGTCTTTGAGCACCATCGTAGGCGTCAGGGTGATGCGGGGCCGCTTACCCGGCGCGATACAATTGGGGTGTCCAGGAGTCGTGTTGAGGCTGCGCAGGCGGTTGCCATACGAGACGCCTGTGCTGCCGGTGCCGCCAGCGTGATAGACGTTCGCGCTCGGCGTAGCTGATACGACCATGCCCCAGCGGTCGGCCACCACGCATGTGGTAGTGCCGCCGACTCCGGGCCGGAACGCGCCTCCCTCCTGCACTGCCCTCATGCCGAGCGGGTCGCCGGGGCGGGCGTCCAGCGCGGCTTGCCCCATGTCGATCAGGGGCTTACGGAGTTGGGTATATTCGTCGGACAGCAAGGCGTTCATGGGAACATCCACGAACAGGGGGTCGCCATAGTGCGCGTCGCGGTCGGCCATGGCCAGCTTCATCGCTTCGACGACCGCGTGAACGTAGTCGGCCGAGCAATGCCCCATGCTTTTGAGGTCAAACCCTTCGAGCAGGCGCAGGGCTTGGCACAGATAGGGGCCTTGGGTCCACGGGCCGCACTTGTACACTTGATAGCCCCGGTAATCGACTGCCACCGGCTCTTCGATCAAAGTCCTATGGGCGGCCAGATCTGCGCGGCGCAAGAACCCACCGTGCTCCACGTAGAACGCCTCTAAGTCCTCAGCTATATCGCCGTATTCGGCGCGGCGGCCATAGAAGTGATCGCAAGCCGCTTGCAGTTTCTCTTGGCGATTGCCAGTGGCGCGGTGTTCCTCCTCCACCATGCGCCGCAGCGTCCGCGCCAAGTCGGGGTGCCACGCCTCCTCGCCTGCGTCGAGCAGAGCCAAGGTCGGCGCGACAATCGCGGCAAAGCTCTGCGTGCCGTATTGCTGCAAAAGGGTGATGCACAAATCCACGACCGAGGGCACCGGGGCCATCTTGATGTCGCGGTCCGGGATGCCGTGCTCCATGTACCAAGCAACAGCCTCCGACGACAGCGGCGCGCGCCCCTGGCCGGACAGCGACTTGACCGCGTTCCCATCCCAGACGAGCACCGGCACTTCCCCGCCGATGGAACAGGCCCCGTGATCGGTGACGTTAAGCGCTATGATCGCGCCGGCTGCGGCATCGGCCGCATTGCCGCCTTGGCCGAGAATTTCAATACCAGCGGCTACGGCTCCAGCACCACCGGCCGCAATAACGCCGGTTTTGCTCTGGGCCTGCCAGCCGATCTGATCTACCCTACTCATGTGTTGCTCCTTGTCAAAAAGAAGATATGCCGCGCTCAATATCGCCTTGCGAGGGCGGTCTGTCGAGTCTAGCGACTGAGGGACGCGCTCCTTCCACGCGGAGCGGGCCAATATCTATGCTCCAAGTAAGAGAAAATTCGATTATCTCTCAACATCCCGTTATATTTTTAGGCTCGCTATGGTGCCACGCCGCAGAACTGTCCGTTGCCTTTCTCGATTGCGAGAAGGTGGAAAATTGAGACTCCTATCGAGCATCTGCAAGAACACCGTTCTTCCTCATCACCGTGTCTGTGACCGGCAAAATTGACATGAGAGAGAAAGCCGCTTTATGAAAGCCGATTCTATATACTTCAAAGGACATAGCTGTTTCAAAAAGGATTGGGCTGGCTTCGATACAATCAAGCCGATCAACGTCATCATTGGACGTAATAACTCTGGAAAGTCCCATCTATTGGACTTGGTTGAAGCACTATGCGACGGCAAACTGTTCGACCGTGAGTGGGAGTACCGGTTCGGTGGTGTATTAGATGGGGAGTCGCTGAAGGGAGTTTTTTCAGAAAGTGAATGGGACAGCGGCAACCTTGCTGGAAACCTCTGGGACGACCACGGACAGTATTTCGTCGACAAGAAGATAACGTGGGAAGTTATCAAAAACGAGGTGCTGAACGTGGACTTTCCGGACGGTTTCAATAGAAGCCATGATCCAGACTACAGCCACCTGATCCCAGATAAATCAGTCGAAGCAAGACGTTCAAGAATCGAAGCAGTGCTGCACAATCCAACTCACCGGCTTAATGGGACGGCTTTCCGTAGGCTCTTTGCAGACCGGGATATAAAGACCGAACTACCAATTACAAAATTGGCGCTTGGCCCTGACGGGCAAGGAGCTACAAATATCATACGTCGATTCATCACGTCTGAGAAACTCCCGCGAGATGTTATCCAAGAGAAACTTCTGGCTGCGCTGAATTCGATATTTGGAAGTGATGGCCAGTTTTCAAAAATAGAAGTACAAGTCCACGACGAAGCACAGACAGAGACGATAAAGGACCATTGGGAGGTCTATCTCGGCGAGGATACAAAGGGTTTGATCCCCCTCAGCAAATCGGGAAGCGGCCTGAAGACCGTCATTCTAGTTCTGCTTAATCTACTGGCCGTTCCCAAAATTGAGGGCAAGGATAAATCTCAGTTCACGTTTGCTTTCGAGGAGCTTGAAAACAACCTCCATCCGGCCCTCTTACGGCGGTTATTCAAGTATCTTGAGGACTACGCAGTCAACGAAAACGCGACGATCTTCCTGACGACTCATTCGAGCACCGCCCTCGATTTTTTCGGCGTATCTGATAATGCCCAGGTTATCCGCGTGCTCCACGATGGCGAGTCCGCCCACACGGAAACCGTCCACACTCATTCTAATCTTATCAAGATCGTTTCCGAATTGGGAGCAAGGCCGTCAGATTTGCTCCAAGCGAATGGACTCATTTGGGTAGAGGGCCCTTCGGATCGCATTTACCTCAATCGCTGGATTGAGCTTTATACCAAAGACCGTCCTCAAGGTCCTCTTCGAGAAGGCCGCGATTATCAGTGCGTATTCTACGGCGGTGCGCTCCTAGCACGAGTAGAGTTTAAGTCGCCCGAAGACGAGATCTCTGAACTCGCCAACCTGTTCCAAATCAATCACAACCTCATCGTCGTGTGTGACGGCGATCGAGAGGCCGAGGATTCTGATCTAAAGCCGAGAGTAAAGAGGATTCGCGAGGAAGTCGAAAAGATAGACGACGCGCACATTTGGATTACTGACGCCAAGGAAATTGAGAACTACCTTCCGGGTTCTGTCCTCTCAGAAGTTACAAGATTGCCATCGCTGCCAGATCCCGAAAAACATGATTGTTGGGAGTCATATACCGAAAAGAACATGGGGAGAAAGAGCATAGACAAGGTAGCCTTAGCCATTTCGAGCACCCGGTATATGACCAAAGAAGTAATGGAGGGACGATTCGAGTGGGAAGAACAGATGAAACAGATCGTCGAGCGCATTGACTCGTGGAACGGGAATTCTTGAGGTTATTCTTCTCTGGAGGTTAAAAAAAGAGAAATGCCAACAGTGCTTCTGATTTTGGGCTGGCGGTTGTTTTTCTATGCCAACGAAGGCAACGAACCCATTCATATCCACTGTCGCAAAGGAGAGAAGGAATGCAAATATTGGCTTGATCGGGAAAATTTTGATCTCGAAGAAGCCTACGCATATAATGTATCTCCACGTGATAGAAGAGAAATCAAGAAGATAATTTTTGAGCATTTTGAATATATTGAACAACAATGGGAAGAATTTCAGCGGAGGCGCTAGTAATGAAAAAACATCACCAAGTAACCGAACTGCACTTTGACGGGGATTGCATGGTCCTGACTATCGATGGCCGAGAAAAAACCTTTCGAGTGAGCGAAATATCCCCTGCCCTGCAAAATGCGTCTGACGAAGAAAAGAACCTCTTTGAAATCTCTCCTTCAGGCTACGGTATCCACTGGCCACTACTCGACGAGGATCTGTCCATTGACGGATTGCTAGGCGTCGCTCACAGGTCCGAAAAGAAAAAAACTTCTCTTCCATGAGCGAACTGAGGCGAATAAGAATCGGGAGAGCCTGAATCAGGTCGATTCACTGTATCAATCGGTCGATTTGAGCCAAAATTGCATCGGGCATCGGCCGGTCGGAAATACTTTCTCCTACGTATTTCCATTCGATGTCGCCCCCAGGCGAAACGATGACAGCGGACGGCGTCGCGACGCCGTCACGCAGCAGGTTGTAAACTCCGTAGTCCTTGGCTACCTCGGCGTCCTTGTCCGACAAAACGGCAAATTCAGCGCCGGTGAGCTCCACCATCCTCAACGCGTCGGCCATGTCATCCGTGCTGATCGCCGCAAGCGACACGTTGCGCTTTAGAAACTCGGGATACACATCTGCCAACTCACCTAGTTGGCTCCTACAGAAACCTCAGAAGAATCCTCTGTAAAACAGCAGTACCGCCGCCGCACGGTTGTCGAGTAAGTCGGCCAGAGAAACAGAAGTCCCATCCGCCGCAGGTAAGGTGAAAGCAGGCGCTCGACCGCCTGTGGAGACCGGATTGGAGTTGCAGCCGGCGAGGGCGATGAGAGTCGCGATTGCCAAGGACAGAAGTACTGCGTTACGGTGCATCTTCTTTCTCCTACTCGGCGAGCCGCCCAATCGGCATCCGTGGCCCGACCAAGATCATCCGACCCCACGTGTTATCGTCATCGCCATTGCCGTAGATCATGAAGTGGCCGCCATACGCGCCGCCATCCGGGTCGGTGTGGACGATTTCCATGCTGTATTCGTCGCCCACTTGCGGCGGCTGCCAGCGGGGGTCGCTCTGGGCAAACGTCGCGTGCATATCCACGCGAGCCTCCAAGATGAAATCCGCCGCGCTCCGGCCCCAAGGATCCATGCGCACCACGTAGTCGCAAGCGGCCTCGGGGATCGGCTCTTCAATGTAGCTCTGGCCGGGTGCGCCGTGCCGCCACCAAGCATTTTGCGGCGTGCGCTGCGGGTCGGCCACAAAGCAAAAGGCGTTGTCGCCTTGGCCGAAGCGCTCGTTGGCCTGGTCGCGCGGGCCTTCCATAAACCAACAAATCGCATCCTTGAAATACCAGCGTTTGTCCGCCGGATCCGGGTCGTCGAGGTCGTTGACATTGTCCCAGACCTCTGCCCCGAAGTAGAAGTTTTGCGCATCCCAAGCAATGTAGTAACGGGCGCTCAGGTCGTCTTCGAGGTGTGGCTCGTCGCCGTGGTCGGTGAGGCGGTTGCGCGCACCGCGATCGAGGCGATAGAAGCTGGCCTCGCTGATGCGGCGCATGTCCCAGACGCCGTCGTTGTGAGCGAGATCCTTCCACTCGGCGAGATCGCCGTCAATGGTCGGAGCCGCCTCTAACAAGGGGGCGTTGATGTTCATGTCTGCGCGTGTGATAGAGGCAGCGAGCAAAATCGCGCACATAGCAAAAGGCAACATAAATTTTCTCCTCAGCGGTAGTCTTCGGCTCGGTCCGCGGGCACAAAGCCCACCGTCTGGCAAGCGTGTTCTAAGTCGCGGTAGCCCCATTTGTTGTCCGAGTTGACGAAGAAGGTGTCGAAGGGCAAGTCGAGGGGGGCTGCAAGGCACTTTTCGATCATCTGCACTGCGTCGCGTTGGCTGCACCAGACGCAGAACTCGCGGGAATGGGTCGGGCGGTTTTCTGGGTTGACGCGGCCAAAGCGCAGGCAGAGGACAGACATGCCGTGGGCCGAAGCATACTCGCGGCCCAACTCTTCGCCCCAGACTTTGCTGGCCGCGTACAATCCCGTTGGCCGCAGAGGCGATTGCGCAGTCAGCATCGGCCACTCGGCGGGCACTTGGTCGTACTCGCCGGCCAAAAGCTCCTTGTATGGCGAGAGTACGGCATAGCCGCCCATGACCGATCCACTGCTAGCAAATAGGACGCGCCGTACCCCGGCCTCGTGAGCTGCGGCAAAAACATTCCCAGTCCCCTGCAAGTTAGCGCGGAAGATCGCCGCTATATCGTTTTCAATATGGGCGGCGAGATGGACGACCGCGTCGATCCCGGCAAAGGCCGGCCGGATGGCGTCGAGGTCGGCAATGTCGGCCTGATGGCAGTCGATGTTCGGAAGCGGGCGGCGGTTGAGGGCGCGCAAGTTATAACGAGTGCGTAGGCTGGCAACAGCGGCCGTGCCGATCAGACCCGTAGCACCTGTGATGAGGATGTTTTGCATAATCCATGTTCGGAGTTTGAGTGTTGGCTCTCATTAGTAAGTAATACGGCCAGACGTGTCCAGCGAGCGCGGCCCGTGTTGTGGGCCATTGGCGCTTTGGCTACTATAAACCGGCGTGAAATGCACAATGGCGATATGGAGCTTTTGCGCGTTAGCGACGCTGCTTGCTAGCGGCTGCACGACCGACCGAGAAAGGGTGCCCGGCGAGCCGGTGCAGATTTCGATGTGGATGTTCGGTGGGGTGGAGGAGCAGGACCGGTGGTTGCGGCAAGCAGTGGACCGGTTTAATGCTGCACAAGACAACATCCGCGTCGATTACGAGAATCGGGATTGGGCCACGCAGCGGGAGAGCCTGATTACCTCGACGATTGCCGGCGAGGGGCCGGACATCATTCGCGTCCACCACAAGTACTCAGTGGAATTTGGCGAGTTGGGCGGGCTATACGCGCTGGAGCAGTTTGCGGACTTCCCCCAAGTCAAAGCGCGGATTCTCGACAATCTGTGGGAGCACGTCGCGTACGGAGGCCAGCACTTTGGACTGCCCATCCAGATTTTGCCTTTTATCATGGCAGTGAACAAGGCGCTGTTGGACGAGCACGAGTTGGAAGTGCCCCAGACTTGGGAGGATATGCTGGCGCTGGGGCCGGTGCTCAAGGAGCAAGGGCTTTTCGCCTTCACCATGCCAGCGGGGCTGAACCAAGACACGGCCTATCGCTTTTTGCCGCTGCTCTACAAGGCGGGTGGAAGAGTGTTCAACGAAGACTGGACGCAGGCTGCTTTTAACGGCCCGGCCGGTATCTCGGCGTTGGAGTTCCTCGTAGCGATGAAGGAGCAGGGCTTTATGCCGCCGGCGTGCGCCGCCTACGCCTTTGACGAAAACGCGGCAACGTGGTGTACAGAAAAAGCGCTGCTGTCGATTGAGGGGCCGTGGTGGCAGCACATTGTGGCCAATAACTACGACTTCCCGGTGGAGAAGTTGCAGTTGATCCGGCTGCCCGGACCAGCCCAGCCTCTCGGGCCGCATCCGCCGCGCACTTTGCTGGACTTGGTCATGGTGGCAATCACCGGCTATACCCGAGCGCCGGAAGAGGCTTGGACGGTAATAAAGGCCCTGTGGCTCGACGACCCGCAGTGGCACGTCCCCAACGCCGAGATGTTGGGCTTTCCCACGCAGAAGATCGCCTACGCACCAGGGATCGAGTCGAATTTCATCAACGCCGAGGTGCTGGCTGCTGCCGGACAGAACGGCCTAGCTTGGCCGGGACACCCAGCAGTGACGCAGATCCAGCGGCTGATGGCCGACGCGGTCAATATGGCGCTGAGCGGTACCTTGTCCCCCAAGGAGGCGCTCGACCAAGCGGCGGAGGAAGTGGACGAAATTTTGGAGGACTATTGACCCGCGTATGCTGTTCGTATGTACGTAAAACGAATACTCATCCCGCTCTTCGTCGGCCTGATCTCCTGCGGAGGCGACGACCGTCCGCGTCCCGGCGAGCCGACCACAGTGGTGCTGTGGGAGTTCGGAGGAGTACCGGGCCTGCGCGCATGGGTGCAGCAGGCCGTGGCCGACTTCAACGCCGCGCGCAGCGACATCCAAATCGAGCTGGAGTTCCGCGACTGGGCGACGCAGCGCGAGAGCCTGATCAGCACCACCATCGTCGGCGATGGGCCGGATATTGTGCGGGTACATCACAAGTACTCGATCGAGTTCGGCGAGTTAGGGGGACTGTACGCACTGGAGAATTTTCCCGACTTCCCCCAAGTCAAGGAGCGCATCCTCGACAACGTCTGGGAACTGGTCGAATACGACGGCAAGCACTACGGCCTGCCGGTGACCATGCTGCCCTTCGTGCTAGCGGTCAACACCGACATTATGGGGCGGATGGGACTCGAAGTGCCCCAGACTTGGGACGAGATGTTGGCGCTCGGCCCAAAATTCGCGGGCACGGGGGTCGAGCCTTTTACCATGCCTGGGGGCGTCAATCTGGATACGGCCTATCGCTTTTTGCCGCTGCTGTACAAAGCGGGCGGGCGCGTCTTTAACGAGGATTGGTCTGCCGCCGCCTTTAACGGCCCAGCCGGGCAAGCAGCGTTGGAGTTTCTAGTAGAGATGAAAAACAAGGGCTACTTGCCGGCGGGTAGTGCGGCCTATCGCTTCGACGAGAACGCCGCGCACTGGTCAACCGGCAAGGCCGCGCTGTCGATTGAGGGGCCGTGGTGGCAGGATATCGTCCACGGCAACTACGACTTCGATCTGAACAATTTGGCGCTGGCGCAAATTCCCACGCCCACAGAGCACATCGGGCCCCACGAATCGCGGACGTTGCTCGACGTAATTATGATTGCCATAACGGGCTATACCAAGGTGCCCAACGAAGCCTGGGAAGTGGTCAAGGCGCTGGATTTGGACCATCCGGTCTGGCGCAATCCCAACCCGACCATGGGCGGCATTCCCACGCTAAAGGCAGCCTATGCCGAAGGCGTGCAGTCCGATTACATCGACCTAGATCAACTCGCCATCGCCGGGGCCAATGGGCTGGGTTGGCCGGGCCATCCGGCAGTGACGCAGATCCAGCGGCACATTGCCGACGCGGTCAATATGGCGCTGACCGGCACGCTAAGCCCCAAGGAAGCGCTGGACTTTGCCGCCGAAGAAGTAAACGAGGTGCTGAGTGATTACTAGAGGCGCGCTGCGCAAAAATCTAACGCCGTACTATTTCTTGCTGCCGGCCCTGCTGGTCTTGGCGGTCGTCATCCTCTACCCAGTGTTCAGCAACCTAATTATGAGCTTGTACAAAGTGAAGCTCTTCCGCGGAGCTGGCGACGAGTTCATCGGCCTGACTCACTACGCCAAGCTCTTCGGCAGCCGCACCTTTGTCAACAGCATCTGGAGCTCGGTGCGCTTTACGCTCTACTCCCTGCCGGTGGCCTTCGTCCTAGGCTTGGGAATGGCGTTGATCTTCAACGAGATCCGCAAGTATCGGCCGGTCTTTACCGGCTTTCTGCTCATCCCCTGGGCCATCGCCCCGGTCGTAACCGGCTATATGTGGCGCTGGCTCTTCCACGACAGCTTCGGCCTCGTCAATCACACGCTCTTGAGTCTCGGTTTCATCGACGCCAATGTCCCTTGGCTGGCGCAGCCAGATGCAGCTATGGGCGCGGTGGTGGTGGCCAATGTCTGGCGCTTCATGCCCTATATCACCATCATGCTGCTGGCGGGCTTGCAGGGCGTGTCCGCCGAGCTGTACGAGGCCGCGCACGTCGATGGGGCCAATGTGTTCGGGCGCTTCTTCCACGTGACCCTGCCGCAGCTCAAGCACGTGATCGGGGTGGTCTTCCTCTTCGCCACCATCTGGATGGTCAACGACTTCGCGCTGATTTTCATTATGACCGAGGGCGGCCCGGCCAAGGCCACGCAAGTGGTGCCGATTACGGTCTATCGCATCGCCTTCGAGCACCTGCGGCTCGGCAAGGGCGCGGCCGCAGCGCTCATTCTGCTGCTCTTTTTGCTGGCGCTGAGCATCGTCTTCATCCGCGTACTCTTCCGCGAGGAAAGGAAGAGCGGGGATGCGAATTAAAACCAGGTCGGATAGGCTCGCTGGCGGAAAAAACGGTCACAACGGCTCCAACAAGCCGTCAACCTAATTAGACACAACTACCCAATAGGAAAAACGAGATGAACGGAAAACAACAAGATGGCCGGACGCCGCTGCACTATGCGGCGCGGAACAATGCTGTTGAGACGCTAAAAGTATTGATCAAGCAGGGGGCCGAGGTCGAGATGAAGGACAACAATCACTGGACGCCGCTGCACTATGCGGCGTGGGCAGATGCTGCTGCGACGGCCGAGGTCTTGATCAGGCTCAAAGCCAATGTCGATGCCGAGGAAAGTAGTCTCCATACGCCGCTGCACATTGCGGCGCAGAGGGATGCTGTTGAGACGGCAAAAGTATTGCTCAAGCACAGAGCCAATGGCGACGCAAAGAGCAACTCTGGCGAGACACCACTGCACTATGCGGCACAGAACAATGCTGCTGAGACGGCAGAAGTATTGATTAAGTGTGGAGCCGATATCAACGCGAAGGAAAATAGTGGCCTTACGCCGTTGCGCGTTGCGATGCGGGAAAATGCTGTTAAGACAGAACACATATTGCGTAGCTATGGTGGCCATGAGTGAATAAGCTGATTCTTGAACCGATTAGAGATGCCATGAACGAAGCCCAACACCCGCTCAATGTCCTCCCTCGCAAAGGCTCGCTAAGCGATGCGAGTTAAAACCCAAGAAAAAGTCCGCGCCTATCTCGCCTACGGCTTAGGCTCGGTCTTTGTGCTCGCGCTGGTGATGCCGCTGATATGGGTGGTCACGACTTCGGTGCGACCACTTTCCGAGATGACGCAGACGCCGCCTTTGGTCTTTCCGCGCTCGGTCACTTTCAGTGCGTACGTCGAGATGTGGGACACCGGGCCGTTTGTGAAGTACTTTGCCAACAGCATGGCCATTTCCCTTTCCACGGCCCTCATCGCCCTCGCGTTTAGCGTATGCGCAGCGTATGCCTTTGCCCGCTTCCGCTTTCGCGGCAACACCTTGTTGCTGATGGTAGTGGTAATGTCGCAAATGCTGCCCGGCTCTTCGATCCTCATCCCGCTCTTTCAGGTGATTCGCTCGTTCGGCTTGCTCGACACGCACGTAGGCATGGTGCTGATCTACACGGGCTTTGCCATCCCATTTTGCACCTGGCTGCTCAACGGCTATTTCCGCGCCATCCCCACCGATCTAGAGCAAGCCGCACTCATCGACGGCTGCAACCGCCTCCAGCTACTCTACCGAATCGTCCTGCCGCTGGCCGCACCGGCGATCGTGGCAGTGGGGACTTTTGCCTTTTTGCTTTCGTGGAATGAATTCTTGTTCGCTTTTGTGTTTACCAAATCGCAGGCCCTGACCATTCCGGTGGGGCTGCGCGCCGCGTTTTTGGGACAATACGTCAACAAATACGATCAGCTATTCGCCGCATCGCTGATTTTTAGCCTGCCGCCAATCGCGCTCTTTGTGGGATTGCAGCGGTACTTTGTCCAAGGATTGACGGCTGGTGCCGTAAAGGGATAGATGTTGATGTCGCATGGGTGGTATGAGATGCTTCGCTTCGCTCAGCATGACACTGGGAGCACCTGTCATGCTGAGCGGAGCGCAGCGGAGTCGAAGCATCTCGCGCTAGCACACAGGTCCGACGGGACGGAACGTCAGATAGGAGACCAACTTGATGAGTAAGACTAAAACATGGCTGCTGTGCGCCCTATTGATCGCCGCCTGCGGGCAGCCGGACGACGCGCCCGATAAACTCAAGATCGGCTACGTCATCAACTTCATGTCGCACGAGTGGTATCAAAACATCAGCAAATCGGCGACAACGCGAGCGGCCGAGTTAGATGTCGAACTGATCGTCGCCGATGCCAACCTCGACGTGGCCGCGCAAATCTCCAAAGCCGAAAACCTACTCGCCCAAGGGGTCGAGGTGCTGATCCTATCGCCGGTGGACGCCAAGGCAATGGGGCCAATAGTGCGGCAGGCCAAAGCCGCAGGGACCAAGGTGATTACCGAATCCAACCCCGTGTCCGAGGCCGTCAGCTACGTGGGGATCGACAACTACGCTGGTGGGGTCAAGGCCGGCGAGTGGTTTGCCAGCTACGCGGCGGAAAAGGGCCTCGACCCCAAGATCCTCATCGTCGGCTTCCCCAACTTTGAGGACTGCCGGCAGCGGGTCGATGGCTTCAAAGACGCGCTCGCCGCTTCGGGTCTGACCCATGAGATCGTCCAAGAAGTCGATGGGCAGGGCCTCAAGGAAAAGGCGTTCAAGGTGGCGCAGGACGCGCTGACGGCCAACCCGCAGATCAACGTGATCTACGGCATCAACGACGATTCGACGACCGGCGGCATGGCAGCCTACAAGGCGGCTGGACTCGACGAAGCAGCCCTGACCGCAATCGGCTTCGGTTTCGAGGGCACCGTGGGACAGACGGCCCTCACCGGCGACACGCCCTACGCAGCAGCCCTAGCGATGTTCCCGAATTTCGTCGGAAGCGCACTCATCGATGCGGCCGTGCAACTATCGCGTGGCGAGCAGCTACCTCCCCACTACGAAACCCCAACCATTGTCGTCACCCGCGACAATATCAGCCGCTTCTACGACACGAGCACCGAACCGCCCTTCGCCCTCAAGGTGGATGCGGTGCGGGCCTTGATGACACAATGAGCCGCTTGCTGTCGCGGATGCTCCACAGCGAGCAGGCCGGGCTGTTGCTGGCGCTGATCCTGCTCTGCGTGGGGATTTCCCTGCTGACGCCGGTCTTCTTTACCGCCGTCAATATCAAAAACGTGTTGCGCGACGCCTCGCTGGTGGCCATCGCCGGAATCGGCATGGTGATGATCATCCTACTCGGCGAGATCGACTTGAGCGTCGGCTCGACTCAAGCCGTGGCCGGGATCATCGCCGTAGCCGTGCTCAACCAGTTTGAAAGCGTGACACTAGCACTCGTCGCCGCACTGATTGCCGGAGCGCTCGTCGGCCTGTGCAACGGCTTGTTGGTCACCAAAGCCGGCATCAACTCCCTGATCGCGACCTTGGGCATGATGGCGATTTTGCGCGGCGCAGCTATGGTCAGCACGCAAGCGGTATCGATCCAAGGCAAAGTAGAAGGCTTCATCGAAGTGGGAACCGGACACTTGGGGCCGATCCCTATCCCAGTGCTGGTGACCTTTGTCCTCTTGGGACTGTTTTACTACATCCTGCACCACACTATCCTCGGCCGCTATATCTACGCCATCGGCGGCAATATCCAAGCGGCGCGGCTCGCGGGCTTGGCCGTCGATCGCACGCGAGTCTTGGTCTTTGTGCTCGGCGGCGTGCTCGCGGCGCTGAGCGCTTTCATCTTGGCCTCGCGTCTCAACTCCGGACAGCCGAATGCCGGCCTAGGGTTTGAGTTACAGGTGATCGCCGCGGTGATCTTGGGCGGCATCAGCCTGACGGGCGGCGTGGGTACGCTCGGCGGTGCTTTTATCGGCATCCTGATTCTGACGGTGCTCTCCAACGGCTTGGTACTGTTGAACGTATCGTCCTTCTACCACGACATTGCGCGCGGTGCGGTAATTATCCTCGCCGTGTATCTGGACACCCGACGAAAACAAAGCCTCTTGCGGCGGCTGCTCACTCCCCCGACATGACGCCGCTACTGTCCCTAGAAGACATTCACAAGCGCTTCCCCGGCGTCTATGCGCTCAAAGGCGTTGATTTTGCAGTGCGGCCAGGAGAAGTCCACGCGCTGGTCGGCGAAAATGGCGCAGGTAAGAGTACCTTGATCAAAATCGCGGCTGGCGTGTACCACCGCGACCAAGGCCGCTACCAGATCGCGGGCCGCCCCGTAGATATCCGCCATCCGCGCCAAGCCCTAGACCACGGCCTTGCGGTCGTTTACCAAGAGTTAGAACTAGTCCCTTCGCTATCGGTGGCCGAGAATCTGTTCTTCGGTCGCCTGCCGCACGGGCGCGGTGGCCGCGTCCAGTGGAATGCGCTCTACGCCGCTTCGGCAACGCTATTGGCCGAGGTTGGGCTAGCGGTCGCTCCACAGACCAAGGTCGGCCACCTCGGCGTAGCCGCGCAGCAATTAGTCGAGATCGCGCGGGCGCTGGCGTGCGACGCCCAGATAATCATCATGGACGAGCCAACCTCGGCCCTGAGCACGCGCGAGATCGACAAGCTCTTTGCGCTCATCGCCCGGCTCAAGGCGCGAGGCGTCGGCGTGGTCTATGTATCGCACAAGCTCGCCG
>JAPPEG010000163.1 GCA_028875345.1 Gemmatimonadota bacterium | reverse complement strand
GATAGGCCGACTCCGTCACTAACTGGAAAGCCCAACTCAGCGAGTTGAAGTCCTCGCTATCTCGATCTAAATCGTTGAAAAAGGCGTACTCCACCCCAGCTTGCGCCCTAGTCGCGGACAAAAGCTGAGTTTCCAACAACACCGAGATCAACTCCAGCAGCGTCGTTTGCTTCGCCTGATCAAACAGCGACCGGCTCTGTCGAATCCATTCGCTCTTCCAACGCGGCTCCACAGTCACGCCCCGCCAAGCGTAGCGGTAGCTCGCCTTGTTGATCAAGCCAAAGAAAAAGTCCGATGGAGCCAAGTCGTGCTGTCGGCGCTGCTTGGCGCTCATCAACTGCCGGAAAAGCACCCAGTTGAGCTTGCTCATCACCTGTAGTTTTTCGCCGGTCAGACTGTGACCGACAAAGAGTTGATTGACCCACGTATCCCGCGCCAACAGCGGATCGTCAAGATGCACCAACTGCCCGCCCCGCAAGGTGTTTTCCGGCCGCCACTGCAAGAGCGGATTGGGAATGTCGTCCGCGACCAACTGGCTCATCTCAAATAACCGCACGCGGCCCCAGCGCGGCCATACCCGCTCGTAGCCCACCTGCACGTACGTGCTGTGATTTTTGCGGTCGGCCGAGATCTGCGCTTCGCGCAAGGCCCCAGCTTTGAGCTGCCAGTGCTGACCTAGCCCCACGCCGCCATAGACATTGAAGCCGGCCTGATCGCGGCGATAGGGGTAGTCCGGCTCGGTATCGTTCTCGTACAGGTCAACCCAGAAGTTGTGGTTCATGTCCACGCCAAAGAGGAACTCGGGCCGGTCCACTTGGAAGCGCAGGAAGGGCTCTTGGTAATCGGGAATGGCATTGGCCTTGACGCGGTTGTCGTTCTGGTTGAAGTCGGGCACCAAATCGTTGTTCAAATCCCAACCGGGAAAGACCTGCCGGTCGTCAACTAGAAAATCGGCACGGAAAGCATCGGGGAAGCGGTCTTGATCGTCGTTGTCTTCGACCAGATCAAAGCGATTGCCCTGACGGGCGTAGTCGAGGCCGGTGGTTGTGGTGACAAAGGCTTGGGTATTGTAGCGCGGGTCAATGGAATACACCTCGCCGAACAACAAAAACGGTGCCCAAGTCTTGCGCACGTTGACCATCCAGGCCGGCGCGCTGGGTTGGCCCTTAATCCCGGCCGAGGCCGTGTGAGTTTCCTCGGCGACATTGGGATACTGACGCCAACTCCAACTCAAGTCGTATTCACCGTACACGTCGAACCCGAGCAGGTCCTGCACCCGGAGGGTGCCGCCGGCCACGGTAGTAGCAGTGGGCAGGCCGTAGGCAAAGCTGACCACGCCTAAATTGGAAATGTCCTGCACATTGCCCGCCGCCTGCGACACCAGCGTAAAAAAAGGATTTTCCGTCGGCGCTACGTCGAGCCGGGTAAAGCCCTCTTCGCCCAAGCCGCGCACCCCCTCACCCGGATCGAGCAGCCCCAACTGGCGATCAGAACTCATCCAGACCTGATAGTCATTGGCCAGCACCAACCGAAATTCTACGGAGACGATCTCCGCCTTGTCAGCCGCAGCCCGGTTGACAAACGACGCACTGTCAAAGTCGTAGAGCAGGCTGATTTGCTCGCTCCCGTCCGCGCTGAGAAAACCCCGCCGCTCCAATCCCCCTTCAATCACCGGACCAAAGCGGATGTCCCGCCCCTGCTCCACCGTACCATCGCGATAGGTAATGATCACGTCCGAGGCGTCTGGGAAAAAGGCCGCACCGCCGCGGCCGTCCTCTGGCGAATCGTCCTTCAATAGAATCTCGATCTGCCCAACCGTCTGATTCTGTTCGTTGGTCAAAGATCCTTTGTGCAAGGTCTCAACGAGTTGATCTGCCACACTATTGGTTTGGTGGGCGCTGACCGCGTGTAACCCCACCTCGACGAAATCGCCCACTTGCGCTGCAAAACGACCTCCCGCCAAAGACGTGGCGTCCGTAAAGGCCCGCTCCGTCTCCTGGATGGCCCTAGGCCCCGAGATCAGCGAATGCAGGAAGGTCATCTGATACTTGTCCGTGGCCAAATCCAGTTGGAATCCGTTCAAACGCGGCTTGGAAAAGGCCAGCGGCGTCAGGGTCGTGCGCAGATTGTTGCTCACCGTCAGCGCGTAGTGATACTGGCCCTTCCGGTCCCCGGCGATCACCAGTTGATTGAACCACCGGTCGAACACATTCGTCTTGAACAGGGTGCTGCCCGCTTCCTGAGGCCGCGTCTGCGCGGTGTTGAACACCAGCCAGCCTTGGGTCAGGTAATTGCCATACAAATCGTAGAAGTAATCTCCCTGCAGATCGACTTCCACGTAGCGCCGATACGGCAGCCGCGCCCGGTTGGTGTACTGCCACTGCCGCCAGCGGTATTCTTCGTATAGTTCCTGCGGCACGTACCAGCGCCGCACTGCCGGGTCCAGCGCAGCCAGATACACCTCCGGACTCAAGGTCATCAGCCGAGCTTCCGCGCCCTGCTGCAATCCCAACCGATTGCCGTATTCGACCTGAGCGGCGCTGTCGCAAAAGACCGCAAGGCCGAGCAGTATGGCGAATTTTTGTCTCGTTGAACTGATCATAGGACGACCGCCGCGTCTCAATAGGCCACGGCGATGAGGTGAACCCGGGTCTGTCCGCTAAAGGCCGTAGCGTCCGCGTCCACCTCGATCTTGCACAAATACAAGCCCGGTGCCACAACCTGCCCCTCTTCGTCCCGCCCATCCCAGACAAACCGCTGCTGACCGCCCGTAGCCAACGCCTCCAACTGCCTCACTTGACGACCCGCCAGCGTATAGATCCGCACTGCCAACGACCGCTCCGCTTGCACCCGGAACAAGGAAAAGTCAATCTCGGCCACCTCGTTGACCCCATCGCCGTTGGGCGTAAAAGGATTCGGAGCAATCGCCACCTGAGCAATAGCCGCGTCGGCCCCCTGCGCACGAATGGCCAAACTCTTTGCGGGACTCAGCCCAGTTACGTCGCCGTCATCGGCTGCCTGCCAAGCGGTCGGAGGCTCGCTCTGCCGCACTGCAACGGCCAAGCGCGTCCCCTGCAAATACACCCGCGAGGCAAAGCGCAGCCGCACCAATCGGCCCCGATCCACTACCCAACCTCGCTGTGCCCCCAACCCGTTGTACCGACTCTGGTCAAGACTATCTCCTACCGCATCAAAAGGCACCTGATCGCCCAAACCAACGACCTTGCGGAAATAGCGCACCGGTCCCCGCTCGACTCCGGCCAAGTCCTCGTAGGCCGCCGCGTCCACCTCGACCAGACGACCGCTCTCCTCCCGCTGAAAATAGCGCACCGCGCCCTGTTCAGCCTCGGGCAGAAGACTGTACGAGGTAAACGTCAACAAATTGCGGTCCAGTCCGGTGGGCACCTCATCGCCGGGAGCAACCGAACGATAGTACACCGGTTCGAGCATTTCTGAGGACACGCCCGGCATAGTCTGGGGAAAGCGCAACCACAGCGAGTCGCCTTCGGCGTGCACGGCCAACTCAGTCCCCTGCGCGTCGAGCAGCCGTCCATCGGCTCCCCGCGCAAAGCGCTGAAACGGAGTCTCAGACGCCAACTCCGCTTCCGTACCCAAGGCCACATCGACCATCCGCAGGTCCAGCCCCGGCTCGGCACGCACCCGCACTTCGTCAAAACCTAGGCTGCGCATATTGGCTGGCTGCGCTAGAAAGTCGGGCTGCACAAAGAGAGCAAACGTATCGAGCACGCCCGCTTCCACTGCCGTCGGCCACACTTCGGCGCGCAACTGCTGCACCACCGGCTGATGAAGGCCCACCGAGAGGCGGTGGAGCACCGGCACGTGCTGACCGCCATCGTTTTTGAGCCGTACCTGGAGCTGCATAAAGCGCCGCAGACTCGGCGAACTCGCCAACTCTCCCGGCTCCCGGTACTGCTGGCTCCAAGCGCTCCACCCCGGTCCGACGACCACCGTGGTATCCGAAGGCCCCTTGAGAAAACCGGCCAAAGTTCTGTATTCGTCCGCGGTCTTCTCGTTGCCAGTTTTGTCAAAGTAGCGAATTTGCTGCAACAGTTGGTCGCCAGTGCGCGTGCGGATTTCCACGTCCGTGCCCGCCGGCGTGTCGGCATCCCAGTGGACCGCACCGAGAGCCACCAGTCCCGGCAACTCGATCAAGTCCGATTCCAACACCACCTCGGCCGGAGGCCGACTGGAAAACAGCATGATCTCGGTGATCGACGACCAGAAGGCATTGACCAAAATCCCCTGCCCGGCTCCACTTTCGGAGCGACCGCCGACAAAACCCGGAGGAAAGTGGGCAAAGACGATCAAGTCGAGGAGGCGGGCTTTGAGCGGCGGGTCCTGGGGATCGACGATCGAACTGAAGCGGCCTGAGTCGCCGCGCGGCAGCGCTTCGGCCACGTTGTACTCGCGCTCTGGTGGACTGATGCGCTGCCATTTGAGGCCACCGCGGACATCGCGCCCGCCGGCAGAAGCCCGCATGATATAGCCGCGCATACCCGATCCCGTAAGGCGCACCTGCTCCAGCCACACTGCACCACCAATATCGACGGTCAACACATTGCCGCCGGGATTGAGGGGATTGCGGGTTTGGTGGGAGTAATAGGTAGCGTCGTCCCCGTCGAATGCTGTCAGCGGATTTTTGCCCGGCGTGGTCAGCGCGAGCGAGCCGCCGTTTTTGACCAAGTTGATGCCGATATTGTCCCCCCAGCCCCAAGCCTCGACCTCGGCCAAGCGCGGCAATTCCCGGCGATAGTAGTCCCGCCGTCCCTGCCGCTCTGCGGCCAAAGCCTGATAGGTCGCCTCGTCCACCGGCTCCTCGCGCCCAGCCACGTCCCGCGCAAAATAAACCACATCTCCCCGCTCTTCGGCCGACAATCCTTCCCACACTTCCTGTGTAATCTGTTCGGCCCGCCCTCCCCGCGTATCCGTGATCACAATGCGGACGGTCTCAATGCTCTTGCCCGTCCACTCGGGCGAGGGCTTTCTCGCTTCGATCAGCAGCCGATTGCTGACCACGCCGGAAGTTGGGGGTAGTTCGGGACTAGTGTGCTCGCTTTCAAAAATGTATTCGCGCTGCGTGGTACTGGGCGCGTCCTGCGGGATGAAAAGTTGGAAGCCAATGCGGCTATTCGGCTCGTGCAACAGCGCGCTCTGCCGGCGCGACAACAGCATGATAAACTGCAAAAAGGGATCGCCGACTTCTTCATCGACAAACTTTAGCTTGAGCCGCTCCACGGGCACGGCCCGCCCCAGATCTACCTCAATCCACCACTGCTCAATGGGGTCGCGCGGATCCGGCTCCCAAAACGTGGTCGGATCGCCGTCGAGAATGTTATCCGCTAGCTGCGGATTAGACCCCACCCGGCTAATCCCCGGTCGCACCCAGTAGTCGAAGACCAGTTCGTTGAGCGTATTGCGGATCGGCTCGCCAAACACATCGAACTGCATGGTGCTGTCGATGGTGCCAATGCGCGGGTCGTCCGTGTTAATGATTATCGGCCGTCTAAGCGTCCGATCTTCCAAGACATTGTACACCGTCCGCAACTGGCGCGTCCGCACGGACCCGGCTTCGTCGATGTGCGCCAGATGGGCGGGGATGGTCCACTGCCGCCAGTGCTGCGCCAGATCGACTACCACCTCGTCGCCGCTTAGCTGATAGCCCCGCTGGGCCTCAACAGGTGCCAGACTCAGCGCCAAGCCGACGAAAACCCTCTGCACGACCGAGCTGTGTTTCATAGCTGTGTGGGGTCTCTCACCTCAGGTAAAGACCAAATCAGATATGCTGTATAGTAGCAGTCGCAACTATAGGCCGCGTCCCCTACAGATGTCAAACGCACGCACTGAACAAATTTGGAAGAGAAGGAGCCGACCGCTATATTCCCCGCTTGCGATCCGCACTTCCTACCCCCACCTCCTGCCAACCTCATGTCGCGCCTAGGAATTCGCTGGGTAGTCCTCTATTTCCTGTCCATTCTCGTGCCAGCCGCCCTGCTGGCCTTTCTAAGCGTGCGCTCGCTGCGCGATGTCCGCGACAGTGTGCGCCAAGAATTGCGCTCCAAGGCGGTGTTAGTGCAGGACGACTTCGACCGCTTGATCAACAGTCGTGACCAACTCCTGTCCGTATATATCGAAGACGGCGCAATGGACCCACGCCTGTACGCAGGTTTTGCCGAGATTGAGCAAATCTTCGCCGTCAATCCCTCGGGGATGCTGCTCCATCCTGCGGTGCAGCCCTTGCACTTGCAGGAGCCTCGGGAGGTCTTTGCCGCGCAGATAGCAAAGGCCGAAGAACGCGAATTCGGCCACCAAGACTGGGTGGGCGGCGTACAACTCTACCGCCAAGCATGGAAGGAAGCGGCCAGTCCTGCCGAGGAGGCCGAAGCCCTCAACGCTCTCGCCCGCTGTGCCTATAAAGGGAAGGACATGGCGATGGTGGAGGGGGCGCACCAGACGCTGACGGCCTTCTACGGCCACGTCTTCGACGCCGACGGGACCCATCCCGTTACCCTGAGCCATTTGCGCCTAGGGCGCTATGCTGAGTCCGAGCAGGCCCAGGCCAGTCTGATGGCTTGGACCGAAGCGCTGCTCGAAGGCCGCTATCCCCTCTACGCGGGCTGCCGGCAAGCCCTGCAGGAAGCCCGCACATTGGCCCAAGATCGGCTGGCCGACATGGAAGACCGTCCCATTCTGCTGGAGCGGTTGGCCCTGATCGAGAAGGCCCTTGATTTTGCGCTGCGTTTCGGTCCCGTGGTAAAGGCCCAATGGGCTACGGCCCAGAAGCAGGGTTATCTATCGGGAGTAAGAGACGATGGAACGAGTTTTCTCCTGTACCTAGGCGCGGCTGAAGGTGGCGGCGCGGTGGGCATTCTATTCGATTGGGCCGCGCTGACTGCTTTGGTGCAGGAGCGGATAGAAGGTCTGGCGGAGCGGGGTTTTGCCCTTACCCTATTCGACGCCGACGCGGAGGCCACTTTTCTGGCTGCGCATCGGGAGGCTATCTACGAGACCGGGCCGGCTAGCCGCTGGATGGACCGAGTCCGTCTGGGGATCTGGGCGGCCGATACTTCTGCGGCCACCGGGTACTACCGCACGCGCAACTATCTGGTGGGCGGCGGCATTTTCGCCTTGGCCGTATCCGTGGTTTTGGGTGGACTTATGATCCTGCGGGACGCCGGACGCGAGGTGCAGGTAGCCCGTCTGCGGTCCGAGTTTGTCGCCAATGTATCGCACGAGTTGCGCACTCCGCTCACGGCCATCCGCATGTACGCCGAGACCCTACTCATGGGCCGCTACCGGTCGAACGAACAGATGCAGGACTATCTGACCACCCTCCTGCACGAGAGCCGACGGCTGTCGCACTTGGTCGATAATGTGCTCGATTTCGCCCGCATTGAGCGCGGCGACCGGACCTACCAGCGCCAGCCTTGCGACCTAGGGACTGTGGCCCGAGACGCGCTGGAGACCTTTGGCGGAGTATTCGCCGCAGAGGGCTTTGAGGTGGAAGAAACCATTGCTGCGGAACTGCCTCCGGTACTGGCCGACCAAGAAGCGGTGGAAGGCGCGGTAGCCAATATCCTAGGCAACGCAGTCAAGTACTCATCCGAGCACAAGACCATCCGCCTAGCCGTGGAACAGCGCGATGCCGAGGTGGTCGTCGAGGTAGCCGACCGGGGCATCGGCCTCCCTACAGGTGAGGAAGAGCGCATCTTTGAGCAATTCCACCGAGGGGCCAACGCGGCCAGCACTGCGGGCACAGGCTTGGGATTGTCTCTAGTCAAAAGCGTGGTCGAAGCGCACGAGGGCCGAGTGGAAGCCACCAACCGGCCGGATGGAGGCAGTGTATTCCGTCTGTACTTCCCGGTGCATACCGAGGACAAAGCCCATGCCTAGGATTCTAGTAGTAGAGGATGAAGCGGCCATCGCCCGGGTGCTGGTCGATAATCTGATTTTTGAAGGCCACGAGGCCGAGGCGGTCGCCGATGGAGCCGAGGGGCTGGAGCGGGCCTTGGCTTGGCAGCCGGATTTGATTCTGCTGGATGTGGTGCTGCCCACGATGGATGGATACGAAGTGTGCCGCCAACTGCGGGCGCAGGGGGCGGCCACGCCCATTATCATGCTCACGGCTCGCGGCGAAGAGGTCGATAAAGTCCTAGGCTTGGAGTTGGGGGCTGACGACTACGTCACCAAACCGGTGGGCGTCCGCGAACTTATGGCCCGGATCAAAGCGGTGTTGCGTCGGGGCGCGTCGGCACCAGCCACGGGTGCGGTCCTGGAGTTCGGACAAGCGCGGATCGACTTCGACCGCTACGAAGCGACCGTGGATGGCCAAGCCGTGCATCTGTCTCCCAAGGCATTCGGCGTGCTGCACCTCCTATGGGAGAGCAAGGGCCGTGCCCTGACTCGGGCGCAGATTCTAGAGCAAGTGTGGGGATACGAAGTGTACCCCACTACGCGCACGGTGGACAACCACATCGCCGAATTGCGCAACCGCTTAGAGGCCGACCCGGCCCAGCCGCACCACATCCTCACGGTACACGGAGTCGGATACCGCTTTGTAGAGTAAGGCCACACCCCTGTGGCCGAAAAGTACAACCTTTTTGCACATCCATGACAAAACCGTGACAACTCGGACCGCGCCAGCGTTTAGGTTCAGAGGTGAGCATACAACCGCGCATTCACCCACCTGAACGAGGAGGTCCATCATGGCGCGCGTTACCGCGATTTTCCTCAGTTGCGTATTGCTGACTGCCAGCGGCCTGCTGGCCAGTAGTGTCGAGGAGACTTATCAGGCGGCCCTCACGCAAGAGAAGGGCGAGGGCAACCTAAAGGAGGCTATTCGTCTCTACCAGCAAGTGATTGAGGCACACGAAAAGGGCGAGGGAGACGAGAAGCTAGCGGCCCGGGCAGAGCTACGCATCGGCGTGTGCCAGGAGAAGCTGGGGCTGGCACAGGCGCGCCAGACTTACGAAGCCGTACGCGACAAATACCCCGACCAGCCACAAGTGGGAGCGGAGGCGGCACGGCGTCTGGGATCGACTCACCAGCGCGAGGCAGTGATCGAGCGACCATCCCACCCCACTACCTCTGAATCCTATATCCGCCGACAGGTGCAACAGATAATGGAGCGGGCTAAGCAGCAGAAGGAACTGACCGAGCGACAGCTAGAGGCCATCCAGCGGCAGATAACGAAGCAGACTGAGCGGCAGACGGAACAAGTCAAGCAGCTAACGGAGCGGACCAAGCGACGGATGGAGCAGGCCAAGCGGAGCACTGATGCCGACTCGGCGTTCATCGACGAGCAGGTGCGCCGGCAGTTAGAGGCCGCCCAACGGCAGATGGAGCAGCAGCTGAAACAAGCCGAGCGGCAGATGGAGGCCCTCCAGCGACAGCTAGAGCGGCAGATGGAGCAGATGGAGCGACAATTGGAGACCCTCCAGCGGCAAGGCTTCCGCTTCGAGCAGATCGGGCCCCGACGCTCCGAGCGGATCAGGCCCCCACACTTCTTGGAGCGCGACCCGGATCAACGGTACTACCACTACGCCTACACGCCTCCGGTGGTCCCCTACTCCTATGAAGAAGTGGCCAAAGTGCCCATGCAGTGGAAATTCCTCCTGGATGAGAGCGAGCATCCGCAGCGGCACCGCACCTACGCTGCCCCAGACTTCGACGATTCGGACTGGGCTACTATCGACATTGGGCAAGCTTGGGAGGATCAGGGCTACGAAGGTTACGACGAAGGAGCCTGGTACCGGGCCCGGATTAAAGTGGACGCGAAGGAGGGCCGGCCGGTGCTCATGGCTTTCGGCGGGATAGATAAAGATGCCTATGTGTACGTCAACGGCCAATGGGTTGGGCAGCACAAGGTGTGGAATTGGCCGTTCATCCTCGATATCAGCGACCAAGTTGTACGCAACGGCGAGAACGTAGTGGCGCTATATGTGTACGACGGGGTGAACATGGGCGGCGTGTACGGCTTGATCAACGTACATCAACCCACGGACGAGGTGAGGACAGATAACTTTGCCGTCAACCGAGGCGGGCGTTTGGAGATGGTGGAAGAGATGAACGGCTGGCCGATTTTCAAGGGCCATTTCGCCAGCGGCAAGCGCTATAGCCGCTATGCTCACCGACCTCCGCGCATTCCCTACGCCTATAACAAGGTAGCCGAGGTACCCGTGCAGTGGAAGTTTTACCCCTACCCAGAGGAGTATCAAGGGGACCAAGATCCCATCCTGAGCGCCGCCGATTTCGACGATTCGGACTGGGCTACTATCGACATTGGGCAGGCTTGGGAGGATCAAGGTTACGAAGGTTACGACGAGGGAGCCTGGTACCGAGCCCGGATTAAAGTGGACGCGAAGGAAGGCCGGCCTGTGCATCTGGCCTTCGGCGGAGTGGACAACAACGCCTATGTGTACGTCAACGGCATCTTCGTGGGGGAACACCACGGATGGAATACCCCTTTCATCCTCGATATAAGCGAGGCGGTCAAATACAAAGGCCAAAACGTGGTTGCAGTCCGGGTGTACGATGGGATGGAAATGGGCGGCATCTACGGCACTATAGAAGTGATCCAACCCACCGCAAAGGAGAACCTCGACCGCTACTTGGCCAATCGCGGCATCTCGGCGCAGCAGAAGCGGATCGATCGCGACGAGGAGGAGAGACGGAGCTTCTGGAGTCGATTTTTCTAGCCCTGGGTAGGGTTCCGGAGACCTCTGTCGTTAACGATGACTTGCTGGCCTTGCAAAGACTCGATGAGATGCTAAGTCCGTCTTAAACGATGTAGAATTTTCCTAACTCCAGAGGAGGCGCAAAATGATCAAGCAGAAGCCTAACGGCAGTAGTTTAAAACGGGAAGCCGTGCTCTTTGCGCTCTTGATTTTTTTCTGCACCAGTGCGGCAATCGGCACGAGTAGCGAGGACGACCAGATCGTCGTCCCGTTGCAGTGGGTGCGGCCCAGTGAGGATGTAACCGACGATGTGCCAAGAGTTGATTTTGAAGACCGAGGCTGGATCCGTAAGTGGCCTATCGAGTCCGGTCTCCAGGGCCTGCCGCCAACCGACCGGATCCTGTTCTACGGGATATTCGATCTCAGCGCAGAATCCATCGTCTTGTCACTTAGCCCAGAGCGGGCTGCGGAGCGCCTGTGGACGCTTCCGCAACGCGAAGCCCCCGACTCCCGCGTTTCCTGGATCAATGCGATGGACGCCGATGGAGACGAAGTCTTCTACTTTGACTCCGACAACGATGAGGATTTCGCGGACGAGGAGCCAGTCTATCCTGAGGACTTTGGGTTCGGCAGCACCGTTTATGGGATTCGCGCAGAGTCAGAAGTCCACTTTGAATACACCGACGGCGAGCAAGTAAAAGAGAAGACCATACCCGTTGATGTGGTCAAGTACGAGCAGTATGCCAAAAAAAGAAGCCCCGACAATCCTAAGTTCAAGGGACATGTGTTCGACATGCGAGTGGGATCTGTCGAACTAAATGGCGAGGAAGTCAAACTAGCTGTAGTAAGCGGGATCGACGCAGCCACCTATCACGCCAAGTCCGGCGACATCCTTTGGGATCTGAACAAGGATGGGTTCTTTGAAAATGAAACCGAATCCCGCGAATGCTATCGGATCGATAGCCCCTTCAACATCCTCGGCAGATCACTTCAAGTCGAGAGGATCAGCCCGTCCGGGGATGAGATCGTGTTGGTACCGGCCGACGTGGAAGTCCCCTCCAAGAGCGAGATAACAAAAGGCGAACCCGCGCCCGAATTTGCAGTTGTAGATGTCCACGGCGATACGCTCCGCCTCTCTGACTTTCGGGGACGCCATGTCCTGCTCGACTTCTGGGCCACGAACTGCGGACCATGCATAAAGGATACACCAGAGCTGGTGGAAATCTACAGGGCGAATCAAGCGCACGGCCTTGAGATCATCGGCATCAGCAGCGATAAGAGCCGCGACGCAGTGCTCCGCTATGTGGAGAAGAACGGGATCGAATGGCCCCAGGTACTCGAAATTGAAAACGAGACCAAGACTAAAAAGATATACAACATCGGCGGGATTCCCTCGTACGTCTGGGTCGGCCCAGATGGCGTCGTAATCAACCCAGAGCTAAAAGGCGATCTAGACGACCTATACGACGCGTTTTGACGCGACCATGTTCGATTCCACCTACGAAGAGTCCATCTCTAAAAAAGGAGCGAGTGCCATGAAGACCTTAGCATCAATGCTGTTGATCGCATATCTGTCGGCCGCAGCCACCGCCTCGGCGGAAGTCCTCTACGAGGTACACTTCACCGAAGAAGAGATGACCTTGGACGGACGCGCCGACGAGCAGAGTTGGAGCTTGGCTCCAACTATCGAACTGACGGATCGAGTCTACCGCAGCCTAAAGCCGATTGGCCCTGCAAGCACGAGGGTGAAAGCCCTTTGGAACGAACGGGGACTCTTGGTCTTGTACCAGTGCCAAGACCAAAACATTTTGGCGACGATTACCAAGCGGGACAGCTCCGTGTATATGGATGATGACGTGGAGTTATTTCTCGATCCAGACATGGACGGCACCCACTATGTCCAACTGGCCATCAACGCGCTGAATACGCAGATGGACGTCGTTCATTCCGCGATAGACAACAAGCCCTCTTTTTCCAACTGGGATTCCGGCTTTGAAAGTGCAGTCGTCGTAGCGGGCAACTTGGAGGATGGAACTGACCGAGACGAGTCGTGGACGGCGGAACTCTTCTTTCCCTGGAGCAGTATGGGCCAGGAGGCACTAGAATTAAACCTCTACAACTATTACAAGGTGAACTATAGAGATGTGTTGGGCGACCAATCAGTTCCGCCGAAGGTTGGAGATAGATGGAAGGCCAACTTCAACCGCTTCAATCACGGCTGGGGTGAGGACGGCTTTGGCAGGGTATTCTACAGAGAAAAGGATATAGCCAGCGGCTGGGGAGCCTCCCCCACTTCGGGTTCTTTTCACGAACCAGCGCATTGGGGCGTGCTGGTCTTCGTCAAGTGAATCACAGACTTCCGCATCGTCCCTCCTGTGCGTAATATCAGTGAATCACGCTCACAGGAGATAGACAATGGACAAAGCGGCAACAGCTTTAACGCGCATGAAGGGGCCGGTGGTCCCGCTCAATTTGTGCTTTGACGATACCGGCGCATTAGACCACCAAGCAGTGGCGGCGTACGTGGATTGGCTCAGCGCACAGGGAGCGCCCATTCTGATGTTGACCTACGGCAGCAGCGAATTCGCCTGCCTGGATGACGAGGATATTTGGGCCGTGACCGAGACGGTGGGCCAAGCCTGCGCCGGCCGGGCCTTCTGCATCGGCGGTACGGGTTTTTGGAAGGCGGCGAAGACGCGGGATTATCTGGCCCACGCCCAAGCTGTAGGGATGGACGCGGTCAAAGTCCAAGTCCATCCCTATCTGGGCAATACTACGCCGGTTCTGGTCAATTACTTCGACGCTTTGGAAGGGGCCGTCGACATTCCCCTGCTCCTGTGGGCCGGCGGCCAACCCCCCTTTCCCTTGGAAGCCGCCGTGGAACTAGCCCAGCGCTCCCACATCATCGGCATGAAGAACGACGGAGACCAGTTCTACACGTATTACGACCTGATCCGCCAGACGCGCAATTTTGGTTTCGGGGTAATCAGCGGCGGGCAGATGCGCAATTTTGCCTTTGGCCATCCACTCGGCTCCCCCGCCTATTTGTGTACAGTCGCACCCTTCCGGCCCGACATTGCCAATGCCTTCTACCATGCGCTAGTCAACGGCGATGCGACCGGGGCCTGGGATTTGGTGTACCGCTATGAAGAGCCGTGGTTGCAGTGGGCCATCAAACACAACTGGCTGGCTTCCATAAAAGCGGCCATCCAATTGAAGGGCCTCTATCCCAACCACCGCTTAGGGCCACCCCATCCGGCACCGGAGCCGGGGCTCGTCGAAAAGCTCAAAGTCCTGTTTGACGAGATATACGAGGGGGAATTTTAAGTCACAGCTTAACGGCAATGAGGTGCGACTTTTCCAGCGACAGGATGTAGGTCAGCCAATCGGCAGTCTCGTCTAAGCGGCTTCTAAAGGCGGCCCAATCCGGATTCTGGTCCCATTGTTCGACTTTGGACCAGCCATCGACAAAGAGAAAAGCCCCTGTCACCAGACGGCTTTCCAGCATGGTGAACATGGGCGCAAATGCGGGTAGGCCAAAATCTACAAACACAAAGTCCACGCGCTCGGGGAGAGCCGCGATAAAGGCATCCCCTTCCCCGGTGTAGCATTCCACCAAGTGATCCAAACCAGCTTGGCGCAAATTGGCCCGCGCCGCCGCCGTTTTCTCAGGCACCCGATCCAGGCTGAAGACGCGACCCCCTGTGCGCTGGACTGCGGCGGCTAGGTGCAAAGTAGAATAGCCGTGCGATGTGCCGAATTCAACCAAGGTCCGGGCCTGTTGGTGGATCGCGGTCAAACAGAGGTAATGGGCCACTTGAGGGCTGACGGCTCTGAGACGCAACGGGTCCGTGGACCCGGCTTGACGCTCCTGCTGATCGCGTCTATGCAAATCGGCGACAAGGGCTTGTTGCGCCGGCGTGAAGAGATCCTCGATGTGCATTCAGTCGGCCTCAGCAAAAGGCGGTACCACCCCGTCGTCCAGCGGGAAAATGGGGCGCACACAGTGCTGGTAGGGCAAGGTTTTGAGATTGGCACTGGTGGATCCAGGCACATCGACAGCGACAATGCGGGCGGCGATGGCCTGATAGTGAGTGCGGAAGCCGTTGGGCGATTTGCACACGACCAAGTCGTAGTCGGCCGGATCGTGCCCCTGGCTTTGGTACACCTTGCGCCCAACGATGGGGGCGGCTTCTTGGGTCACCAGCAGCGTGAGATTGTCACTAGTCAAAATGGCGGTGCGGCTAGGCGGCACTACATACCCGAATTCAGTGGTGAAGGCCCCGTCGGACAGGCTTTTGACGTACAAAGGCAATTCCACCGGCGCGAAACGCTCCGAATCGAGGGTGCCGCCCAAAGGCCAAGTGAACCGCCCCCCTACTCCAGTCCGATAAGCAGCTTCCACCGCAGGAGCATCGACTATGGGAATGAGGGATCGCTTGCTGTAATTGTATTGGAGCAGCCCCTTGAGAATGGCGTTGCTATCGCCGCTGGCACCCGAGGCCGTAGAATCCGCAGCGTCGGAGAACACCGTAAGCCCCTCGGTCTCTTCGGCCAGACGCACAGCTTGTTCGAGCGGGGTGAGTTTGGGGATCCAGTAGGGGCGGTTTTCCCACATAAAGCGGGCCAATTCCAGCGCCCATTCCTGGGCCTGGGCTGGATCGTTGTCGGTGGTGACGATTGCATTGGACTGCAAATCAGGCACGTCGGTAAAGGGGTTGCCAATGATGACGCCAGCGGCCAGACCGCCTGGAGACGCCTCAATTTCACGGCAGCGGCGGATGGCTTCGCCAAAGCGGCCGCTGGCGGTGATGAGTTCGTCGCCGCGGGCCAATAACGGGATGGATACGCGGGCGGTGGTGGGCTTGACTTCCCCGTCCAATTGGCGCAACAACAGACGGGCCGCGCGCTGGCCAGTATCGCGCATATCCGTGTGCGGATAGGTGTGTAGAAAAACCAAAGCGTCGGCTGCATTGACCAGCCGTTGCGAGATAACTGCGTGCAGGTCCATGGCCGCGACAATGGGCACGTCTCCGACGATTTGCCGGATACCGGATGCGACGCGGCCCTCGGGATCGATTTCGGTTTCGCCGGCCATGGCCCCGTGCAGCGACAGACAGACCGCATCAACTGGGGCGTGGGCCTCGACAGCGGCCAACAATTCGCCGATGAGACGCTCCATATCGGGACCAGCGACCAAGCCGCCGGTCGTATTGCACCAAGCCCCGTACGTGGGAACCAGTTCGATGTCGGGACGGGCCTCAAGAATGTCGATATTGCCCGCCAGCGTGGAATTGGAAGAGCGGGTAGCTTCTATAAGATCTGGCCCCCGGTGGATCGTGAAGTCGTCGTAATAGGTAAGCTGGGGGTTAAAGCTGCCGACTTCGTGGTTGAATTTGGCCAGAAGAACGCGTTTCATAAGAAACCTTCCGCGGAGACGATTGGGATGGGTTGCAAGGATGCAAAGCTGGAGTGAAACTTAGTGAGACAAAGAGTCGCGCCAAAATGTATAAACACTACACTGCTCGGGGAGACAATGTCAATTCGGCAATGTTCTGCGCCTTCCTGTTCGGAGTAGGATGCGCGAGGAGATTCATTGCGAAAGGAAGACACTTATGAACGTACCCCCTACCGACGGCCTCCGCGTCGCCGTCACCGACCTTGAGCAACTAGTCATCGATATTTTTAAGGCAGTGCCGCTACCAGAAGATCACGCTCGGCTCATCGCCAGCAAATTAGTCGAATGCGACCTGCGCGGTGTCGTCAGCCACGGCACCCTCCAAGTCAATCGCTACGTCCGCTCATTCCAAGACGGCACCGTCAACTCGAACCCGCAAATCCGCGTACTCAAGGAAGGGCCGACCACTGCCGCGCTCTCCGGCGACGGCGGCTTGGGCTACCTCGTCGCCACCAAGGGCATGGAAATGGCCATCGCCAAGGCCCAAGAAGCCGGAATCGGCGCGGCCACCTCCACCTACCACGCTCATCTTGGCAGCACCGGCAACTACGCGCGCATGGCCATGCGCGCTGACCTGATCGGCATCTCCACCTCCGGTCGCAATGCCTCCGACCACTACAATCGCGATGCGACGATCCGGGGCTCCATCCAAGGCAGCCCGCCCTTGGCCTTCGGCATGCCGTCCGGCGAAGGCAAACCGACCTTTCTGCTCGATTTCGCCAGCCACTACGCAATCGACGACGAGACCTTCCTGAAGTACCCGCCAGTTTTCATCAAGGCCATCGGCATCTCGCACGTGGGCAATATTCTATCGGGTACTTTGGGAGGACAGATGCTGACGGCGTTTTCGCGGGGCAACATCGAGTTCACAGGTGCCGATCAATCGGGCTTCTTCCTCGCCCTAGACGTGAACTGCTTTTCCGATCTCGACGCCTTCAAGGCCGACATGGACCACCTGATGGACGAGGCCAGTCGCATGAAGCCACTGCCTGGCTTCAGCGAGTCCTTCCTACCCGGCGGCAAGGAACTAGCGCGAGAAACCGAGTACCGCCGGGATGGCGTGCCGATTTCAGCGCAAGCGGTCGAGGGGCTTGAGGAAGTAGCGAAGGAATTCTCCATCGCCACTCCGTGGTAGCCCTAGCGCATACCGCAACACTCGACCCAGAAACCATTGACGCGAAACGGAGCAGAAAAAAATGAATATCGCGCTCATCGTGATTGACACCCTCCGCTACGATTATATCGGCGCAAACGGCAATACCTATATCGAAACGCCGAACATCGACCGTTTTGCCGCGCAAGCATGGGCATTTGACCGCGCCTTCTGCGCTAGCTTCCCAACGATCCCGTACCGAACTGATGTCATAACCGGTCAGTACGGAGGCCCCTTCCATCCGTGGCAGCCGCTGCGACACGAACGACAGACCCTCCCCTCGACGCTTGCCGAACGCGGCTATGCTACGCAACTGATCCACGATACCCCACACCTGGTCAACGGCGGACACAACTTCGATTGGCCGTTTCACGCGTGGACGTTCATCCGTGGCGCTGAAGTTGATCGCGACTGGATCGACGATTCCGCGGACTGGCCGGACAATTGGTGCTACCAACCCATGTTTGCCTGCCTCGGCAAAAACGTCGGGAGAAATGGGCTCCTCCAGACCTACGCCCGGGCGAACCGCAACCGCAAAAAACCGGAGGATTGGAACTGCGCAAAGTTGTTCAGGAGCGCGGCCCAATTCCTCCAAGACAATGCGCAGCGCGAGAACTTCTTCCTCTGGGTGGATTGTTTCGATCCCCACGAACCGTGGGATGCACCGCTCGAGTTTATGAAAAAGTACGACGCGCGGCCGGACTACGATGGGCGCGTTGACCCGCGCAGTCTCTTCGGCGAGCGGAACAACAAAGACCTCCCCGACGAGGCCAAGGAACACATCAAAGCGCAATACCCGGCAAAATTGACCTGGATGGACCACTGTTTTGGGCAGTTCTTGGACGCGCTCGAATCCACCGGGCTCGACCGGAACACGGCCGTCATCTTAACCGGCGACCACGGCACCAACGTCGGTGAGCGCGGCGCTTTTGGCAAAGGGCAACCAGTGCGCGAGGCCGAAGCGCATGTCCCGCTCTTCATCCGAACGCCCGATGGCGATACCGGACGGAGCGATGTTATTGTGCAACCGCAAGACTTCTTCTCCACCATCCTCGCGGTCCTCGGCGAAACAGAACCAGAAGGCATTGAGGGCTGTGATATTTTAACCCCCGCCCGGCGCGGTGAAGCCGGCCAACGACAGCTCGCATTGGCGGGCGGGAGCCTCGAACGCTGGAATCAAGCCGGGCAGAATCCGAACTTCGTCCTCTTTACCGCCTTTGACAAAACCTATAGCCTCGAAGTCGCCGCGAAGCCGGAACACTCGCGCTTGGCGCGACTTGGTTCGTTGGACTACGTTGAGAAGGAGCATTTAGAGGTCGTCACTGCAATGCACGCCGCCGCAATTGATGAACTCGAACGCCGCGGCACGGACCCCGGATTAATCGCTTGGCTCCGCAACGGCGGCGAAGGCGAACTGCCCGCTAATGCCCAATACTGGGACGGGTATCCCGGCCCAGCCGGTTTTAGGCCCTACTTTTCCAAACTCTACACTGGCAGTTGATAAAGGAGAACATTATGCCGCGCACCTACAGAGCCTGTCTAATCGGCTGCGGACGGATGGGCGCGACCATTGACGACGAAGTCGAAGGCCGTCCAGATCGCCATCTGTGGCAACCGTTTTCGCACGCCGCAGCCGCTGTCGCCTGCGACAGAACCGACCTCGTCGCAGTTGCGGACGTGGTCGCCGAGAAAGCGGAATCCATCCGGCAACGCTACGGTGCCGAGCGCGCCTACACCGATTATCGCCAGATGATTGAAAAGGAGCAGCCGGACATCGTCTGCATCGCCACCCGACCCGGACCACACGCGGACATCACGGTTTTCGCCGCTGAAAACAACGTCAAGGGCATCTACTGCGAAAAGCCGCTCTGCTGTTCGATGGAGGAAGCGGATGCAATGGTTGCCGTCGTCCAAAAGTACGGGGTCAAATTCAACTACGGTACGCAACGCCGCTACATGCCGGTCTATCGCAAGGTGCGCGAATTGGTGGATGCCGGCGAAATCGGCAATATCCAATGCGCGATCGCACAATACGGCGCGAGTTCAGCACTATGGGGCTTGACGCACGCCGCCGATATGCTGCTCTTCCTCGCCAGCGACCCGGAAGTCGATTTCGTCCAGGGAACTATCGTCTGTAGCGATGCGGATTGGGATGGCAATCGGCTGGATGTCGATCCGGCGATTACCAGTGGCTACGTCCGCTTCGCCAATGGCGTCCACGGCTATAACACGGCGGGCACTGGTCCCGAATTCGAGGTCTGCGGCAGCGAAGGGAAGATCCGCATCCTCAACAACAGCCGAGAATGCCAATTCCGCAAAAAGAGCCACGTCTTCTTTGAAGAGGTTCCGTTCCCAGACGTACCCCGCACCACCGGAACAGTGATGGGCATCGCAGACATCGCAGAGGCGATTGATAAGGACCGCGAGACCAAGGGGCCGGTTCACCTCGCGCGCCGAAGCCAGGAGATGTTGATGGGCATGATCGAGTCGCACCGGTTGGGCGGACAACGCGTCGAACTCCCACTGACCAACCGGAGCCTGTACGTCGGCCGCCGAGACTGGTAATCTCAATGCCTTCAGGGGCGGAGATGGCGCGCTGATTTCAGCGCAAGCAATCGAGGGGCTTGAGGAAGTAGTGCAAGCGTCGTTATTCGCTTTGCCTTTAGGCTGGGGGCGCTGACTCCCACACCCGCTCCTCCAGCACCCCCTCGCACTTCCGTCCATCCTCAAAGACCACCCGCACCTCCACCTGCTGCCGGTCGAAGTCGGCCGGTAACTCCCACAGATGCGTCGCCAGATCGCGCGACGATTCGGCCAGCGGATCAATCGGCACTAATGGCCCCAAATCCCCCACCTCAACCTGCGTGCGCGGCGAACCATCGAACACATTGACAAAGCGGCGACCCGAAGCCTGATGCCGACACAATTCCACCGCCTCGTCTTGGTGTGGCTGGAAGGCGTGGTATTGGTTCCTGAACCCTCCTTCCGCATCAACCTCGATCACCCGATACCCCTGCGGTTCGCGTCCTTGCGGGCCGCGGCTTTCCAGCGCTGTCTTCCACCAATTGCCCGACACCGCCGCAGTGGTCATAACCTCCATAGCGCCGACGAAGTGGCGATCGTTTTCATGGTGGTGGCCGTGCAAGGTGATCACCCGTTCAAAGGGCTGCAACAGCGTCAGTAACCGCCGCGCCCCGGCAATCTCATTGGTGGGAAAGGCCATCTCCGGTGCCTGACCCGAGCGCCGTGGAAAAGTCGTCGATACCGGCACATGACTGGCCACCACCAGTGGAGCGGCCCGGTCCAGCCCCGCCAAATCCGCGGCCAGCCACTCCAACAGACCCTCATCGGCCAAGACGTGCCAGTTGGACGGATGATCCTCGGTCGGCTCGAAATAGCGCACCACGTCCAGCAGCACAAAATGTACGCCGCCAATATCGGCGCTGGCGTGCGCCGTCCCCCCTAGTTCCCGGGGCAGATAGCCACTGCACATCTCGTGGTTGCCGTGGCTCAATAGCACCGGCACAGATACCCTCTCCATGGTCTGGGCGTATTGCGCTAGCGCCTCGGGTATGAGGCCCACGTCGCCGCCGTTGATCAGGACTTCAGGCTGATGCTCCAGCATGGATTCCACACACAACTCAAATCCCCGGAAGGCACCTGTCCCGGAGTCGAGGTGAATGTCGGTAAAGTAGATGAATTTCATTGGATTATTCCTTAAGAAGCGTTCCTAAAATTGTTTTCGGGCGGCTTTTGAGCCATCCCCAAGACCGATCTTCAACCGACGTAGAAGCGGTTGCCGGATAAAAGCCACCACCTAAGACAAAATCTTGGCCGAGGGCAGAATAGGGAATAGCATAGCTCACTTTAGGCGAGCCGGTGTCCCCTTCTATCTCTGGATGGGGCCAAAGGTACTCGACAAAACCGCCGCCTTGAGCCGCCGCGGCGATGAGTTCTTGGGTCATTTTGACGCCGTTGGCGTCTTCAAGATCGTAGATGTTTTGGCCTTCAAGGTCTGGATTGGCTCCGTGAAGGATTAGGACCCCATCGGTCGTCCCAGCAAAGAGGTAGACAGATCCCTGCTTCCAAACCCCTTCGGTTCTGAATTCCTGCAAGACAGCCAGATACTCGGGAAGGCTTGCGGCGTTGTCCAAGTACGCCTTCGCCGCATGCACAAAGGCTTTCAGGGTTTCCCGATCCACCACATCGCCGGCTGTTACCTCCGGGTCTTGAGCGATGGCGGGATACGCGGCGGGCAAGAGGATGGTTAATGCCACAATGAGTACTGCTGTTAGGTGTTTCACGACGACTCTCCTTTTTGAGAAGCCAAGCGGCGGTCTTGCTCTCTCAACATTTTTTTGCTCACTTCAGTAATCAATAATCAATATAAACTTATCCTGCCAACGCAATTGCTTCCGGTCGATGCACAAGCGGATCACATGACGGCTCCGGCTGGAACAAATTCTCCGAACGGCAGCTTTTACCTGTGAAAGTGAGAATTGTATGGCCTTCGCCCGCGTCTCCTATCCCGCTCTTTTCCAAGCCCCGCTGGGTCGAGGCATCGCCACCGTCCTCGGCCCCCAAGGCTTGCGTCTGACCGGCCTGACCAGCTTTCACCTCGACGAGGGGCCCGACTTTGCTTGGCTCAATATCTACCGCACCCTAGCCGACGGCCGCCAACTCGAAATCACGCGCGAGCGCACTCCAGACCAAATGGCCCAAGAAGGCGATAGCGTCGCGGTGCGCTGGGCGGCCTGCCCTGCGGTGCAAGCCGAATTGCAGGCGCACTATCGCATCGCTGGACCCGATAGCCTCGACGCCACCTTCAGCGCCCGCCTAGCAGCCGATTACCAACGTTTTGAATTCTTTATCGCCAATTATTTTACTCCCCACTACACGCCGTACTTTCCCGTGCAGGACGACCGCACCCATCCCGAAGGCGTCACTTGGTACCAAAAGCAGTGGTACGGCCACAACGAAGCCGAATCATGGGCGCGAGATGAAGCGGCTGAAGCCGTGTTCCGCGACGGCCGCTGGCTCGACGGCTATCCTCTCAACTGGCGTCGGGGGCCGTATTACGCCCATGCCCTGACTCTGCAAGAACACCGCTACGGCCACGCCATTCTGCTCATGGCTCGGCCCGCCGACTGCCTGGGCCTGTCGGGCTACAACAGCTACCACAACGCCCAGTACTTCCACTTGGGCGGTGACGACGTCCAATCCGGCCAACACCTGACGTTCACCATTCGCTTGGTCCTATTGACCGAGTGGGACGATCTGCAGGCAGAGGCCCTGACGCACTATCATCAATGGCTGGAGGAATAGAAGAATAATGGAACTACTCAAACTCGGCGTCGTCGGCTGCGGCTGGGCTGGCCAACAGGCTGTCAAAGCGGCTCAGGCCAGCTCCCTAGTCGATGTCGTCGCCTTGGCCGACTTAGACGAACCGCGCCGCAGCCGCGTCGCCAGGGAAGAAGGCGTGCCGCACCAATACGGCCCCTACCAAGACCTGTTGGCCGACGCCCAAATCCAGGCCGTGCTCCTAGCCGTCAATCCACCCGCCCGCTACCCCATGGTCCTGGATGCTTTTGACGCCGGTAAACACGTCTTGGTGCAAAAGCCGCACGCGGTGCGAGCCGCACACATCTTGGAATTTGAAGCAGCGGCCGAGCGCGCCGGCACCACGTTGCAATTCTGCTACTTCATGCGCCACTTTCCCCACAACCGCAAATTGCGCGTCGCAGTACAAGAGGGCCGCATCGGCGAACCGTACCACGCCCGCATTTTTCTCAAATTCAATTCGCGGCCGCCAGCCGACAGCTTTGAAAGCTGGACCAATGTGTATGGTCACAAAGGCGGTG
>JAPPEG010000385.1 GCA_028875345.1 Gemmatimonadota bacterium | reverse complement strand
ACTCGCTGGATTGCTGTTCCCATATGCCTCTTTTACCCCGACAACCATGTATTGCGAACTACGGGTTTCGGCAGGCGGAGAACTCCAGGATCGCTTGAGCGGGATAGGCGTAAGGGGTAGCCATTTTCATCGCCTCCACAGTTCACTCAGCGGCACGGCAAGCATACGCTTGTCGTTCAACGGAAAAATGTCCCGGCCATCGTAGAATAGAATTCCCTGCTCGAAATCTTTTCCGCACTGGTCGGCGAACCGAGCGAGCCCCCGCCCGTCCCTGGATGTCACCGACGCGGCAGCTTTGACCTCAATGCCCCAGGTTTTTCGGCCACGAGTGATTACCGCATCGACTTCCACTCGATCCTTGTCGCGGTAGTGCCAGAAACGCAGATCAGGGTCTGTCCAGGCGGCCTGGGCAGAAAGTTGCTGCACTACGAATGATTCCAGGAGATTCCCCATGCGGTCACGGTTGTTGAGCCAGTCCGCAACCGTCAAATCGGCAAGGGTTGCCGCAAGCCCGCTGTCGAGCAGGTGCACCTTCGGCGATCTGATGAGTCGTTTAGCCGTGTTGCGGTGCCAAGCGGGCAAACGCCGTACCAGAAAGAGGCGTTCGAGCACGGTGACATAGTGCTCTACGGTCTCCCGGTGAACGCCAAGATCGTTTGCCAGATTGCTGGCATTGAACAGTTGTGCGCTACGCAAGGCCAGCAGCTCCAGCATGCGAGCCAGTTCGCGAGCGTCCCTGACCCGAGCCACCTCCCGCACATCCCGCTCGATGATACCGCGCAAATACTGCCTATGCCATTGTCGGGCGCGGATGGGTGATCGGGTCAGAGGTTCTGGATAGCCTCCAGCCACCAGTCTTTCCGCCAATGTCGGTCCGCCGGTTGTTGTTTCGGGCCTGATATTGGGCTTGAGGGCGCCTTGCAGCAGGTCTATCAGGAACCGGCCGTTCTTGCGCTCCTTTTCGGCTTCCGTCAGCGGCTGTAGCTGCACAATCTCCATGCGTCCCGCCAGCGACTCGGTGACCGTCGGCAACAGTAACAGATTGGCCGAACCGGTTAGCAGAAAGCGACCAGGCCGGCGAGATCGGTCTACAGCACGCTTGATGGCCGGCAGCAACGCTGGAACCCGCTGTACCTCATCCACGGTCACGGCATCCGGCAGGGCTGCGACAAAACCGGAGGGGTCCAAAGCGGCGGTTTGGTAGTAATTGTTTTCGTCCAGGCTGAAGAAAGCGCGATCCGGCGCCAAGTGCTGAACGAGCGTGGTTTTGCCACTCTGCCGCGGACCGACCACGCACACCACTGGAGTGTCCGTCAATGCTTCCCGGACGACGGGTGCTAGAAATCGAGGCAACAAGGACATATAGCGTCCGTATGCCGTTTATTCTATCGTACAATTGTCGTTTTTAGATACGACTGATTGATGGCTGCAATGGTGGGTTCCATCGATCCTGTGGCATACTGGCCTTCTCCGTCACACGGCGTGGGCTCGGACGGGCATCCGGAAGCTTGCAGTTGTTCCTCGGTTTCCAGCTTTTCGAGGAGTGCTTCGAGCAGCCAAGCATGACGGGACGGCACGACTTTGCACCCCCCAAATCAAGCTCTTCCCTGCCCCGATCCGGGGTTCATGGTTCGCCAATCGGGACCCGTCAAAATCCGTCCCTGGCCTTTCTCAGGGTGTAAAACCCAGGCAGTTTAAGTCCACTTCGATTGAGAAAACGCCTTGTAGGCGCTGCTGGGGGGAGTTTTTTACGGGGGGTGGAGAAATCGAGCTGGAGTGGTATTTTGGCGGCAGTTACGCTGATACGCGCCAGCGGCTAGAGCATGTTCAAAGACTTCATAGTTCATAGCCGCAGTCGCGGTAGCAAGCTTGCATGTGGTGCGGAGTGACAGCAGCGGGGGCGTCGGCAAGGCAGGTCTCGAGCGCGGCCAGCAAGCGGGCCTTGGCGCTGCGCAGTTGTTGCTTGACCTGCGCCCAGCACGCTTCGATGGGGTTGAAGTCGGGCGAGCAGGGTGGCAGATAGAGCAGCTCGGCACCGCGTGCCTGGATGCTTTCGCGCACCCCTGCGACCTTATGGGCCGCCAGATTGTCCATGACCACGACGTCGCCGGGTTCGAGTTGTGGGCCCAGCACCTACTGCAAGTAAGCGAGGAAGATCTCGCCGTCCGTCGGCGCCTCGATAGTCATGGCCCCAACCCATCCCGAACGGCGAATCGCCCCCAACACGCTCAACGTTCGCCAACGCCTCGCCGGCACGCCTTCCCGCACGCGGCGGCCGCGCCGCGCACGTCCGTAGCGGCGGGTCATTTCCGTAGCCACACTGCTTTCGTCCAAGAAAATCAACCTTTCCGGGTCGATCCGCCTTGCTTGCTGCCGCCACTCCGTGCGCCGCTGTCGGTTGGCGGC
>JAPPEG010000016.1 GCA_028875345.1 Gemmatimonadota bacterium | reverse complement strand
GGTATTTGCAGAAAAAGTGCGTCGATAGCAGCATAATGTCCTCGCCCATGACCTCCTGCATGGCGTCGAGGATGCGCGGATCCGTGGCCATTTGCCAGATGAATTCTTCGTCTAAGTGGCGGGCTTGCAGGCCGATCTGGCACTTTTCGCGGCCCTCGCGGGCTTCCAACTCGTCGAAGCACGAACGAAAGTGATCGATCTCGCTAGTGCTAAACAGGTCGATGCCCGTGAGAAAGCCCTGCTCGGCATACGTCTGGGTGGCGTCTTGTGTCATGGTGGCTCCGTTTTTGTAGGGCTGCGACTTCGTGTATATATTGCACAAATCCCCCGCGCGAAACAAGACTCGGTTCGCCGCGTCAACACATATGAGGAAGGCCGCAATGGGCAGTGTGCAAATCAACGAGGACCTGCTATCGGACAGCGCCTATTTTGCCGCAGCAAGTCGGCGTGCCGCGCTAGCAGAAATGTTCGAATTCCGCGACCGGCGGGTCGTATTCGGAGCAGGTGCCCTGTCGCAGCTAGCCGACCAGTGCGTCCGCCTCGGCGCGGGCCGGGTGCTACTCATTCACGATCCGGGCATTGCCCCACTCGTCGATTTAGTCCGCCAAGCCCTCAGCGACTTAGACGTGGTGAGCGCGTACAGCGAGATCGCGCCCAATCCTTCGGTACAGAGCGTCGATGCCTGCGCGCACGCGCTGGCAGCCGCGGATTTCGACGTGGCCGTTGCCTTGGGCGGGGGCAGCACCATGGACACGGCCAAATCCGCGCTCTGCACTGCGGCCAATGGCGGCTCTGTGGCCGATTACTTTGGCTTCGACCTGTACGCAAAACCACCGTTGGCCCCACTCGTCGGCATCCCGACCACTGCGGGCACGGGCAGCGAGGTCAGCCGGGTGGCCGTAATCGCCGACGCAACCGGCAAGAAGGCCGTGTACAGCAGCCATTTACAGCCCAAGGCCGCGCTAGTGGACCCGCGTTTGCACCAAGATCTGCCGCCGGTATTGACCGCGATCACCGGCTTGGATGCCCTCGGTCACGCCCTCGAATGCACGGCTTCCACCAAGAGCAATGCCATCGGCGACGCCGTGGCGCGAGCAGCCCTAACCGCAGGCTGCCCGGCGTACGTACAAGCCGTAATCCACGGCGATCCCGACGCGCGCTATCAAATGGCGCGCTGTGCCCTGCTCGCCGGATTGCTATTGAGCCCCATCAACACCGGGGCCGGCCACGCGCTCGGCTACGGGATCGAAAAGGTCTCCTTTGAGCGCGGCGCACCCGTGCCGCACGGCGCGGCCGTGGCCCTCGTCTTGCCCGGAGTGATGCGGCACAACGCCCCGGCCGTGGCCGACAAATACTATTTTGCCGCGGGAGCCGCTGGCCTAGCGCTGGGCGGCAAGAGCCGCGAAGAAGGGGTCGAGCTAGCAGCCGAATGGATCGACGGACTGCGGCGGCAGCACACCCCCTACGGCTCGCTGAGCGCGGCCGGGATAAGCGCCGCCGACATTCCGCAGATGGTCGAAAGCGCCCTGAGCGTCCAGCGCCTGCTCAAACCCAATCCGGTCGCAGTGGCAGCGGACGACGCGGCCGACATCTATCAGAACGCACTGAACTAAAGCGAAAGGAAACGCGCAATGGCGTTTGATCCTCTGCTTCAGCGGCAAATTATGGGCCGCTTTGCCACCGGCGTCACCGTGGTAACCACCTCCTGCGACGGCCAACTTTGGGGCATGACGGCCAACGCAGTCATGTCGCTGTCGCTGTCGCCTCCACTGGTGGTGGTCTCGGTTGACAAAAGCGCGTCCATGCACGGCCTATTGCAAAAAGCCAAGGGCTTTGCTATCAACATCCTCAAACGGGAGCAGGAGGACCTCTCCGTGCGCTTTGCCCAGCGCGGCCCCAAGGACTTTGCGGATCTGACGACCAAAGTGGCCCAGACCGGCGCGCCGATTCTGGCCGACGCCTTGGCCTACGTGGACTGCAAGCTAGTGGACATCGCCGCCGCGGGCGATCACGACATGTTCATCGGCGAATGCCTCGCCGGCGAGGTGGGCGATGGCGCACCGCTGATCTTCTTCGGCGGACAATACGCCGAGTTGGCCGATTAGACTGACCCAAGAGAAAGGAATGCTGCGATGAGCAAAAAAATCGTCAAAAGCGACGCCGAGTGGCGGCAGGAACTCACCGACGAGCAGTACCACGTAACGCGCCAGAAAGGCACCGAGCGCGCTTTTACCGGCGAACTCTGCAACAATAAAGAGTCGGGCGTCTATCGCTGCGTCTGCTGCGGCAGCGAGCTGTTCAGCTCGGAGACCAAGTACGATTCGCGGTCTGGTTGGCCCAGTTTCTGGCAGCCCATCGCCGCGGACAAGGTCGCCGAGGAGCGCGACACCAGCCACGGCATGGTGCGCAC
>JAPPEG010000318.1 GCA_028875345.1 Gemmatimonadota bacterium | reverse complement strand
ATCCTCCACGCCCTAGCCGCCAGCGCCGCCATCCGCCACGACGTCCCCCGCGCCCACGAACACTACCAGCAAATCATAGAAATCAATCCCGCCGATGAAACAGCTAAGCACTACTTGGCCGAACAGGCGGGTGAGTAGAATTATAGAAAACTGGAGAAGATCGGGAGTTACCTTGGCTAATGAGTATTCACCAAGCCAATGGCTCAAATCCCATATGCTGCGTCAGTTTGCGCGCCGCTTGCGCCACCTGTGGGTGCGGGTCGTAGAGCGCGGCCTCAAAGCTGTCGCGATGCGTGCGCGGGTCGAGGCGATCGAGGAATTTAGCCGCGCTCAGCCGCACATGCGGCACTGGGTCGGTCAGGCCGCGCCAAAACCACTTCGGGGCCTCTTCCCCGCTGCGCAGGACTAGCACCTCAATAGCCGCGCCGCGCACCGCCTTGTGCTCGCTCTCCGCGTACGGAACCAACATCTCCGGCTGAATGTCATCGCAATGCCGCATCACCTTGAGGATTCCGACCGCGCTTTGCGGCTGGTTCTCGCCGAGCAGCAATACGCACCACTCGAACAGGTCTGGGTCGTCTAAGTCGGCCAAGAGCTGGAGGCCGCGCACCTGCCGCTGCGGCTTGTCCGATTCTAGGCAAGCGACGGCCTCTTCTTCGCGGCGATCGACGGGTGCTGCAATTTCGAACGCGGCCTGCTGCGCCTCGGCCTCCCGCGCTACCTTGGGCCAGACCCGCAAGTGCTCGAAGTCGATTTTCACCTCGGCAAAGCGGTCGGGGATCCACTGCGCAGCGCGGGCGAGCAATTCCTTCTCGCCGATCCGCGCAGCGGGCTGGGTCGCCAGCCGGTTATCGATCCAGCGGGTCAGGCGCAAGACGCCCTCGTGGCGGGCGCTGATGCCCTTGTGCGCCTTGACGCCCAAGACGGCGTTGACCCAGCGGGCGATCTCCTCGGCGGTCTCCGGGAGGCCCAGCCCGTAGTGGCTGCGCAGCGAGGACGCGGGAATGTCTCCTCTGATCGAAATGACCCCGCCGCTTTCGCGCACCTGCTGACTGCCGTGTCGCTGGCGCAGAGTTTTCAAGTCGAGATCTACGGTCAGCACGACGGGGCGATCTCGCGTGTGCCGCGATTTGGAGTGTGCCCGCTGCTTGGCGTACCTCTTGCCCCGCGAAAACCACACCCGTCGCGAGGGCGACCGCGGCTGAAAACCATCGCGGGCGATCTGACGCGCGGCGCGGCGCGTGGTGCCGTGATAGACGATCATGATGGACCTCCTGACTAGTCAATTAGGAATTAGGAATTACGAATTGGGAATTGATAATTCGTAATTCCTAATTCCTAATTCTTAATGCGGTCAGAATGGCTTTCTCACTTCACAATGTCAAGTTTTTCTTCGGTTCTCGCGTGCAACGAACTAAGCAGCGCAGTTCGGTGAGCGGATCGGCGGGACAGTTCCTTTGGTAATCTCGCACCCGGTCCAGCCATTCAGCCTCCCAGTCGCCACCCTGATAGCGGTGCAACGTCGCCAAGGCACCTACGGCTGCGGCTTGGACGGCCCCAGGCCTTTCATCACTCCAAACGCCCAAACTGTACTCGCGGCGGATGCCGCCCGTAGCCGGATTCCAAGCGGCCTCTACGTGTTGGCGCAGGTAGCGCCCCGCCAAGGCGCGGAGGTGCGTCTCCCCACGGCGACCGGCTTCATCCAACATCGCAGTCAGCGCGGCGAGAGCCGCCTCGCTATAGACGCAAGTTCCCCAGTACTCGTCAAAGTGGAAGAAGTCGCCGCGGACGGCAAAGAGCAATCCCCCCAAGTCCGGGTGGTAGTGGTAGTTCAAGATGGCAGCTACGGCGCGAGCGGCTGCTATTTGCAACTCGCGGTCGGCATGGTTGTGCAAAAGGCGCGTACACACGCTGAGCACCTGCGCCCAGTCATCGAGGCAGCGCGCCCCCTTGGGCATGGGTTGCCCCTCTGGCGACTCGCCGATGTAATCCGCCGCGTCGCAATGTGCCAAGCTTTGCAGCACGAGCATCCGCGCCCGTTCCCAATATCCACAGGCCGCCAGCCCCTCGGCCAATGCGAGGGAGCCGCGGACCGCAGCCCCGTCGCATTCACTGCCTTCGGCCACCTGCTCGGCTAGTCTCCGGTAGCGCGGCTGATCCCACAAATGCGATAGCGACCACAACAATTGACCGTCCCGAAGCGCACTAGTACCCGCACCGTCTGCCAACAGCGCCTCGACGGACTTGGCGGCCGCCCCGGCGATCCGCTCGGTCATTGTTAGAACTGCCCGCTGCGGGATTCGTATTTGGTCGGCTTACCTAGGCTCAGACCATCGGCCATGACCCACTCGGCCACCGTGCGCAGCATCTGCTCCGGACCGACGCGCGGACGGCCAAATTCCGTGCACAAGCGCCGACTATCTCCCAAGAGAGCGTCTGGAGCCTCTGTCCCGGTAAAGAGGGGCATTTTGCCCATGATCTTCCCTAGCTGTTCGGCCAACTCGCGCACGGATAAGGTATCCGGGCCGGTCAGATTGATGACGTCAGCCGGACTGTGGCACAAGGGGAAGAAGCGGCACAAATAGGCGTTGGCGTCGCCTTGCCAAATTTGATTGACGTACCCCATAGTCAGGTCAATCGGCTCTTCCTGCCACACCTTATCGGCCAGATCGCGGATGATGCCGTAGCGCGGCTCGGTGGCGTAAAACAGCCGCACAATCAGCAAGGGCGTCCCCCGCACCCGCGACGCGTACTCGGCGACCCGCTCCCCTCCCAAGCGCGATTGGGCGTATTCGCCCACCGGATCCAAGTCTCCGTCTTCGGCCGATCCCGGCCCTGGGGCCTTGGCATAGGCATACACGTTGCCCGAGCTCACATAGACAATCCGCGATTGGGCGTAGCGCGCCATTACCGCGCTGGGCAATGCAGTGTTCATCGCCCAAGTCGCGTCTTCATTGCCCGTAGCTCCAAACTTAAACCCAGCGAGGAAGAGGACGTTGGGCGCATCGGGCAGCTCCTTCAGCGCCTCATCGGCGAGCAGGTCGCAGGCAATGGTTTGCACGCCGACGCTTTCCAAGTAGCGCCGCTTCTCTGCGTCCGTGAAGCGCGCCACTCCTACCACCTGCTGCGCCCCGGCCCGCACCAACAACTCGGCCAAGGTCGGCCCCATCTTGCCGCTCACCCCCAGCAGCAGAATCGGCCCGTCCAACTGGCGCACGGCCTCCACTACTTCGGGCGTCGGAGTCGTCATGTCGTCTATGAGCGCGGCTTCGCTGACCATATTTACCTCTCTTTCACGCATTGCACGCCCTCGGCGGTGAGGCCGAGGACCAAAGTTCGCGCGGCAATTTCCTCTTTAGCCCATGCTTGCTGCATAGCATCAGCCACCTCTGCGCTCCGACCGATCACAAGCGCCAACGCGGTCGGCCCGGCCCCGCTCAACGCCGCACCCAACGCTCCCGCCGCTGTAGCTGCAGCCAACACCGCTTCCATTCCCGGAACCAGGGCCGTTCGATAGGGCTGGTGCAACCGATCTTGCATCCCGATCCGCAACAGGCTGTAGTCGCCCTGTTGCAGTGCGGCCACCAACAAGCCGACGCGCCCGGCGTTAAATATCGCGTCCCGCCGCTCAACCCGCTCGGGCAGCACGCTCCGCGACTTGGGCGTAGGCAGGGGAAAATCCGGTATGGCCACGACCGCGGCCAAATCCCTCGGTGGCTCAATCCGCGCCCACGCAACCTCTTCGCCGTCCAAAGCCGCGATGACGATCCCCCCCAACGCGCAGGGCGCAACATTGTCCGGGTGTCCCTCCACGGCCACACCCTGCCGCAAAACCTCTTCCCGATCTAGCCCCATTCCACACAACTCGGCACCGGCGGTTAAACCGGCGACTAAGGCCGCCGAGCTGCTGCCCAGTCCACTGGCCAGCGGGATCTGGCTGTCTATCGTCAAGCGCAGCCGTCCGGGCGTCTTGCCGGCCCGTTCATAGGCACGCATCATTCCCTGATATACAGCGTTGCGCTCGTCCAAGGGCACGCTCCCACTCCCCTCGCCCGTGGCCGCGATTTCTAAGCCCTCGCCCTCGCCTTCTTCCACTGTCAAATCCATGTACAATTCCAGCGCCAGTCCCAAGCAGTCAAAGCCTGCTCCGAGATTCGCCGACGTAGCCGGTGCGCGCACCCTCACCTGTTTCACTGCCTTGTCCGTAGAGACTCTCTTATCCATCTTTACCTAAACCTTAATCCCAACCCAATAAAACTATGCGTATTGACTCTCATTTGCACGTCTTTGCACGTCCCAGCGCCGAGTTCCCGCGCGAGACCACCTCAAGTATGCCCGCCGAGCGCGAAGCGCCCGTCGAGGATTTCTTGGCGCACATGGCCGACCACGCCATCGACAAGGCCGTGCTCGTGCAAACCGGCGGCACCAGCCTCGCGCATCACGCCTATTTACAACACTGCCTGCGCACCTATCCCGACCGCTTCTTGGGCATCGGCTTGATACCGCCCGACGCACCCGCGCCCGCCGACCACATGGATCGCCTCGCCGAAGACGGCTCGATCATCGGCTTCCGGCTCCGCGTGCTCGGCGACTTTTCCCGTCCGATATGGGAACACGCCGCCCGCAAAGACTACGTGCTCTGGCTCTACTTGCGCGCCACCTCCGCCCCGTTAGTGCCCCAGTTCCTCACCGACTTCCCCCAAGTGCGCGTCGTGGTCAATCACCTCATGGTCTGTCCACGCGAAGATCGATTCACTTGGGATGCCAAGGGCCGTCCGCAAATCGACGTAGAGATGCCGCCGCCGACTGGGTTCCTCGGCCCCGCGCCCAATTCGCCCAACGTCTGCGTCCACCTGTCGGGTCAATACGCCATGAGCAAGGCGGCCTATCCCTATCCCGACTTAGCCGCTTGGCACCGCAGCCTGCTGTCCACCTTTGGTGCCGAACGACTGCTGTGGGCTTCGGATTTTCCCTGGATTGTAGCCGACCCCGGCTACAGCGAGTGCGTCGAGGTGCTCGACCACTTGCTGCCCGATCTGAGCACTGAGCAGCGCCAGCTCATCATGGGCGAGACCGCGCGGCGTTTTCTTGGCTTTAGCTGAAGAACGCGCACAAAAAATTCTTCAGGATTACCCTGAAGAATCAAAGAACGCGATTCAGAGTTCTGCAAAATCCCTCATAGATCGTCTTTCTCCGCTTCGTCAGCCCGCAATTTCTTCACCGCCTGCCCCACACCGCGCAGCATCTCAGGCACCCCATGACCGCTGACGGCCGAAACCAAAAAGCGCGGTGCGCGCAGATCGGCAAAAGGGTCTTCGAATTCCGCGTCCGGCCCCAGCAAATCGGCCTTGGTCAGCGCAATCCCAGCGGGCTTGTGCCGCATTCCCTCGTCGAAAGCATCCAACTCACGGCGAAGGGCCTCTAGCTCGCCGCGCGGATCCAAGCTAGTGCAATCAATGGCAAATAGCAGAATCCGCGTGCGCTCAATGTGGCGCAAAAACCGCATGCCTAACCCCTTGCCCTCATGCGCCCCCTCGATCAGCCCAGGCAAGTCGGCCAACACAAAACTCTCGCCCTCGGCCCACTGCACAATCCCCAAGTGCGGCTCCAAAGTCGTAAAGGGATAATCGGCAATTTTGGGACGGGCTGCGGAAAGCCGCGACAACAGCGTGGATTTGCCCGCATTGGGAAAGCCCACCAGCCCCACATCCGCCAGCAACTTCAGCTCGAGCCGCACCTCCATTTGCTCGCCCTCTCTCCCGGAATCGGCGCGCCGTGGAGCCTGCACGCGAGGCGTGGCAAAGCGAGCATTGCCCCGGCCCCCGCGTCCACCCGCCAGCAGCACCAACTCCTGCCCATCTTCAACCATGTCGCGGATCAGCGCTCCCTTTGCGTCGCGCAAAATCGTGCCCGGCGGCACGCAGATAATCGCGTGCTCACCGCGCTGGCCCGTCCGGCGCTTGCCCTCGCCGTGGGCGCCGCGACCGGCGCGAATGTGGCGTTGGTAGCGAAAATCGTGCAACGTGTTCAATTGAGGATCGACGCGGAAAATTACATCGCCGCCGTCGCCACCATCGCCGCCGTCCGGCCCGCCGCGCGGCACGAACTTCTCGCGCCGAAACGAACAGCAGCCATTGCCGCCACTACCCGACTCCACCGTGATGGTCATTTCGTCGATGAACATGGGGACCGACTAGTACTCTTCCGGCCCCGTCCGCCATCCAGGTGCCATCGCCTCGTACGTGGCACTTTCCTTGTTCCACATCAAATCCACCGAACCAACCGGGCCGTTGCGCTGCTTGCCGATGATGATCTGAGCAAGGCCCTCCAGGCTCTCACCGTCTGGGGACTTGAGATCGTACATCTCTGGGCGATAGATGAACATCACCACATCGGCGTCCTGCTCCAAGCTGCCCGACTCCCGCAGGTCCGATAGCTGCGGTCTCCGGTCCGTGCGGCTTTCTACGGCACGCGACAACTGCGACAAGGCCAAAACCGGCACGTCCAATTCTTTCGCCATGGCCTTGAGGCCGCGCGAGATATGCGAAATCTCCTGTTCGCGGCTCTGTGCCCTAGCATGTCCACTCATGAGTTGCAGATAGTCGATTATGACCATGCCGATCCCGTACTCGCGCTGCAGCCGCCGCGCCTTGGCTCGCGCTTCGAGCACTGAGATACCGGGTGTGTCGTCGATGTGGATGGGCGCTTGAGCCAAGCGGTCGATATTGTGCGTTAGGTGCATCCAGTCTTCTTCGCGCAGCCGGCCAGTGCGGAGCTTGTGCAAATCAACCTTGGTCTCCGCGCTGAGCAGTCTCTGAGCTAATTGCATCTTAGACATCTCCAAGCTGAAAATCGCCACCCCAACTCCAGCATCCACGGCCGCGTTGCGCGCCAGCGTCAGCGCCAGCGCCGTCTTGCCGACGCTGGGCCGCGCCGCGAGGATGACCAGATCGCCCTTCTGAAAACCCGACATCTGGTCGTTGAGATCGGCAAAACCCGTATCCACCCCCAAGACCGTGCCCGCCCCCGCATGGACGTGCTCGAGGTGCTCGAAGGTTTCGCCCATCACCTTCTCCAGCAGCTCAAAACCCTCGCCGATTTGGTTTTCGCTTAGGGTGAAAAGCTTCTGCTCGGCATTGTCGATCAGGGTCTGGACATCCTCGTCAGCCGCGTACGCTCGCTCAATGACTTCGCTAGAAGTTTCGATCAACTTGCGGCTGAGCGCCTTCTCCAAAACGATCCGCGCGTGATAGTCGATATTGGCCGTCGTGGCCACTTCAGACCCCAACTTGGCCAGATAAACGACCCCGCCGACGTCGTCGAGTTGGCCGCGGCGCTTGAGTTCCTCGGTCAAGGTTAGCTGATCTACCGCTATGCCCCGCTCAAAAAGCTCGGTCATGGCCGCAAATATCCGGCTATGGGGGGCGTGGTAGAAACAGCTTTCGTCGAGGGTCTCAACGGCGCGGACGATGGCCCGTTGCTCTAACATCATCGCTCCGAGCACGGCCTGCTCGACCTCTACGGCCTGCGGCGGCATCCGCCCGAGATCCTGTGCCTCCGTTGGACTCTGGGTCATGGTTTAGCTCCAAAAAATTTTAGAGTTCGACCCCGTCGTAGAGCTTCCGCACCCGCTTCATGTCTTCCCAAGTCGGGCGCTTCCACTGGGAGTTGCGCAAGAGGGCCGCCGGGTGGTACGTGGCCACCAAGGGAATGCCCTCGTAGTAGTGATCCTGGTCGCGCAAGCGGCCCATGGGCTCGCTGCTGCGGAGTAAGGTCTGCGCGGCAAAGCGGCCCAAGGTGCAGATGACGCGAGGCTGGACGATTTCGATCTGGCGCTTGAGATACGGCTCGCACTGCTCGATCTCGTCGGGCAGAGGGTCGCGGTTATTCGGCGGGCGGCACTTGAGTATGTTACAGATATAGACCTCGTCGCGCGATAGACCCATAGCCTCGATGATCTTAGTCAGCAATTGACCGGCTTTCCCCACAAAGGGCTGGCCCGCGCGGTCTTCTTCCGCCCCTGGGGCCTCGCCGATGAACATGATGCCGGCCGCAGAATCGCCGCTGCCAAACACAAAATTCTGCCGCGTCGCACCCAGCCGACAGCGAGTGCACTCGCAAATCTGCCTGCGAAATGCCTCTAGCGTATCAGCTGCTGGTTCCTCTGCCTTATGCTCCACAACCGCCTCCGGTGCTGTAAACTGGGTTCCCTCAAAAGCCACTAAATCGGACAGATAGCGCCGAGCTTCGGCCAGCACGTCCTCGTTCCGCTCTTCCATGGCGACATCCTCGCTCAGTACGGGTTAAACTCCCCGCCGCGCCCGCACCCAGTCGAGGATGCGGTCGGCGACCGCGGACTTGCTCAACAGGGGCAGAGCTTCCTCTTGGCCCTCAACGTCGATCAGGGTAACGCGATTGGTGTCGCCAGCGAAACCAGCTCCCTCGTCGTTGAGCATGTTGAGCACGATTAAGTCGCCCCCTTTGCGCACCAGCTTTTCCCGCGCCCGCTCCGGCCCCTTTTCCGTCTCCATCGCAAAGACGACCAGCAACCGCTGGCCCTTGCACTGACCCAGTCCAGCGGCAATGTCCGGGTTTTCGACCAACTCGATGGAACTGGACGCCGCGCCGCGCTTGATCTTCTGCTCGGCCACTTCCTTGGCGCGGTAGTCGGCCGGAGCCGCCGCCAAAATCGCCCCATCTACTTGCTCAAACAAGGTTTCTACCGCGCGCTGCATGTCGCGCGTCGAGCGCACCAACTGCCGTTCCACGCCAGCGGGCGCGGGCAGTGCGGTCGGCCCAGAGACCAGCCACACGCGCGCCCCACGCGCCGCGGCGCGCTCGGCTAGCGCGTAGCCCATCTTACCCGACGAGCGATTGGAAATGAAGCGCACCGGATCGAGGTCCTCGACCGTGGGGCCAGCCGTTACCAGCAGCTTCAGCCCATCCAAGTCGCCGCTGAAATGCGCCGCAACCGCCTCAACCAACTCCGCTGGCTCGGGCATCCGCCCGCGGCCAACCGCACCCGACGCCAGAGGCCCCACCCCTGGTTCGAGCAGGTGGAACCCCCGCTGCGCCAAGGTCTGCACATTGGCCTCGACCGCGGGATTGGCGAACATGTTCTCCTCCATCGACGGTGCCAGTAGGACGGGGACACCCGCGCACAACAACACCGAGGTGAGCAAGTCGTCGGCCAAACCGCCGGCTATGCGCCCCAAGCAGTGCGCCGTAGCTGGAGCCACCAAAATCAAGTCGGCCCACTCGGCCAACCCCACGTGCAGGACGGGAAATTCTGCGTCGCGGCCGAATAAATCGCTGTACACCGCGTGGCGGGAAAGCACTTCCAACGTCTTGGGCGCAACGAACTCGCCGGCCGCGCGGGTCAGCACTACCCTCACCTCAGCCCCTTCAGCCATCAGCAGCCGCACGATCTCCGGCGTCTTGTACGCGGCAATACCGCCGGTAACCCCGAGCAGGATGTTGCGGCCTTGCAAGCTCATGGCTGATCGAGGCGCGCCAAGATGTGTGCGCAGGCGGCTTGGGGGTCGCAACACTCGGTATCGACGACCAAGTCGTACACCGACAAGTCGCTGATGGCGATTTGGTGATGCTCGGCATAGCGCTGGGCCTCGGACGCCTCGCGCTGGCGCGTTTCCGCGAGCGCTTGCGCCACCGGCTTGCCCTCGCGCTGTCCCACGCGCTCGGCCCGCACGGCCAACGCCGCTTGCAGCCAGACCTTGAGGGCTGGGAGCTGGTGCCGCTGGACCATCCAGCCGGTGAGCCGCCCTTCGACGACGACTGGCGCACTCGCCCGCGCTTGCTCAACCAAGCGTTCGTCGAGCTGACGGTCGATGCAACCATCAGCTTCGGCCCGCTGGCCAAACTCGGCCAAGCTCACGCCCGCCTCTTGGGCCAGCTTGCGAAAGACAGCTCCGGCATTGACATAAGCCCAGCCCAGCCGCGCACACAGCCGATCGCACACCGTGGTGGTGCCGCTGCCAGCCAAGCCGCTGATGGTGATGATCTGCACGGATGCCATAGCTGCCTTCACGCCAAGTTTTGCACCTGTTCGCGCAGCCGCTCAATCTCTTCTTTGATCTCTACGACCCAATGGGCAATCTCGGCGTCGGCGGCTTTGGCGCTGATGGTGTTGGCTTCGCGGTGCATTTCCTGCAAGAGAAAGTTCAAGCGCTTGCCCACTTCGCCACCCTGTGCCAAGGTATCGAGGAACTGGGCATTGTGGCTGCGGAAGCGGACGATCTCCTCGACGATGTCGCTGCGCTCGGCGATCAGGGCAATCTCCGTGGCGAGGCGATCTTCGGCAACTGTCCCGGGCGCAATCAGGGCGGCGATCTTTTCCCGCAGTCGCTCGGCAACCTCACCACGGGTCGCTTGCGCTCGCTCGGCCACGCGCTCCAGATGTACCCCCACCGCCTCGACACGAGCGCGCAAATCCGCAGCGAGGGTGTGTCCCTCGGCCTCGCGCATGGCCACTAACTCAGCCAACGCTTGGTCCAATCCTACCCGCAGCACCTCTTGCGCGACCGCGCTATCCAGCTCTGCGGTTTGGACGCGAAAGAGATTGGGTAGCTTCGCCAACAGCACCCGCTCAATTCCCACATTGAAATACTCTAGTCCCTTAAAGCGGGCAAAAAACGACTTCCACGGCGACATCGTAGCCCGACTCTCCGCAGCTTCGCTCTGCGCCAATTCAGCTAGCCGCCGTAGCTGGGCTAGATAGTGCTTGGCGGCTTCTTCGTCTAACTGGGGCAGGGCCTCGGGCTGGTTTTCCTCCTCCCAAGCGATGTGCGCGTTTACCTTGCCGCGCCTAACCCGCGCCTGAATCCGCTCGCGGATGGCTAGCTCAAAGGGCTGGAGATCAGCCGGGCAGCGCACCTGTATGTCGAGATAGCGGCTGTTGACCGACCGCAGTTCGACGGCAAGCCGCAAACTCCGCCGCTCGGCTGCGGCGCGGCCAAAGCCGGTCATGCTGTGAATGGGAGCTGGCTCGGTCATAATTGGTTCTCGCGGGATAAAAGTTACAACTAAGGAAAGTCGTTAAGGAGTAAATCCGATGCAAGAGAGGATTGGCAGCCTCAGCGGCCTGGATTCACGGCAATGCGGACGATGGACGAAAAGCCGACGAGCTGTGCAAGAGTTTGGCCCTCGGCCGTGAATTTCCACAGCACGTCGTCGGTCGCGACCCAAGCCCGCTGCTGCACTGGGTCAAAGGACAAGGCGCTGCCGCCGGGCACGTCGGTCCAGTGCTGCTCCAATATCCCGGCGGCCGAGAACACCGCCAGATCCCGTTCCCCCAATACCCAGCAGGCTCCGCTTGCATCATCCACGGCCAGTCCCACGGCCGCGGCAAAAGGCAACTCCACGTAGAGGATGGTGCCCGCGCGATCCAGCCGCGCCAAGCGGTGCCCCTCACCGCCCAACAGCCACACATCTCCCCCTGTGCCTGCCACCAGTGCCTTGGGAGCCGCCAGCACGTGGAATTCAGCGGCGCGGGTGCCGTCGGGCTGGTAGAACAGCACGCGGCTTTGGGCTTGGTCGGCGATCCAGCAGCCTCCGGCCTGTGCGGCCAACGCCACAGGCTGAGTAAAGGAGGCATCGACCGGAATGAGGGCCAGCGAATCGGCCGCGTCCAAGGAGAACCAAAAGACCCGCTTTCGCCCCGCGTCGGCCAGCCAACCAATGCGCGCGGCAGCATCAATGGCCAAAGCATCGGGCCTCTCCACCGCTGCGCCCAGCGCGGCCAACGCGCCGTCTTCCGCAATCCGGTACAGCCCGGCAAACCCCCGGTCGCTGACCCAGCACGAACCATTGGCCACGTCGAGCGCAATCGCCGCCAAGTCGAAAAAGCGCCCCTGGGCAAAGTGCGCACTGCGCGCATCCGCGCTGATTTTCCACACCAGCCCAGCGTGGCGATCAGCCACCCAAGCGACTTCTGGGCCAGGCGTAGCAGACACGGGCCTGCCGCTAGGGCGCTCGTCTTCCCCGGCGACGAGCAAGCTGAGCTGGTACTCGTAGCTCGTCCCGTTTTGCACTCCTCCGTCCGCATACGTGGTCGCGTCTGGTGCCAGCACCGGGGTGATCGGCTCCCACTCGTCCCCAAGCAGACGGCGGTAGAGTCGGTAGCCTTCGATATCGGAAAAGTGGGAAAAGTCCCACCGCAACTCCACCTCGCCATCGAGTGCCAAGGCCGTCAAGGCGCTAAACGACTCGCTCTGCAGGTCCTCGGCTTGCGGGTCAAGTGGATTGCGCCGCGGGCGGTCGCTGCAAGCTAAGACCAGCGCGCCGAGGCAGCACCCTATCCAGAGACAGCTTCTCACAACCGAGACCTAAAAAAGAGCAGGTACGAGCTGAGTACCAAGCCTACCTCCATGCCGATAAACGCCGCGCCGGTCACGCGGTCAAAGCGCTTGGCCGCGTCCAATTCTCGCTGCTGACGCACCACGCTGGCCGAGCGCAAATAGCGGTCGTACGCGGCGTTGGCCCGCTCCTTGCTCCAGTAGGCCACTGCACCGGCCCCCACGGCCAAGGCCGCGCTCAAGTAGAGCTTTTTGCGCGAGCGTTTCTCCTTGCCCGGAGCCGCAGACGCAGTTGGCATCGATTGCTGCCCGAGCTTCGGCTGCTCGGCCCATTGCTCCGCTAGAGCTGCTTCCAACGGAGCCAGCCGCCGAGCTAGCTCTAACGGCTCAGCCCATGTCGGCACACCTGAAAGCACTAGCAGCAAGCACCAAGCAATCGTCTTTTTCATACCGTTTCCCTCGCTCAGTGACGTCCAAACACGTAGAGAAGCCGCTTCTCAGTGGCGACAGCAACGATCTGTGCCCCCAAAGACACCGGTGCCAAAACGGGGCCGTCCAACCGGTATTTCCACAGCAGATGGCCGTCTTGCAGATCCAAGGCGTAGAGATGGCCGTCGCTGGAAGCGCCATACGCAGTGTGATCCGTAGCGACTGGACTGCTCCGTACCACACCCTCAGTGGCAAACGTCCACCGCACGGCACCAGTAGCCGCGTCTAGTCCATAGAAGTGACTGTCGGCGCAGCCGACCACCAAGACACCGCCGGCCAATGCTAGCCCCGGAGTCGGCAACGCACCCAAGGCCTGCTCCCACACCACCTGCCCGGAGTCGCGGTACGCGGCTAGTACCCGACCAGAGGCCGTCGCCGTAACTATCTGCTCTCCAGCAAGTACGGGCTGCGAGCGCACCGCTTCCTCTAGACTCGTGCGCCAGCGCTCTTTGCCACTTTCCGCATTCAGGGCTACCAAGTCCCCAGACGCGGTACCAGCAAACGCGAGATCGCCGCTCAGCGTCAGTTCAGTCCGCGGCCGACCGCCCAATTCGGCGTGCCACAGCAAATGCCCGTCGTCCAGACGCAGCGCCTGCACCGCGCCCTCCTCGTCCACCGCGATCAGGGTATCGCCGCGCACGACCGGCACCTGACAAAACGTTCCCTCGTGCCGCCAAAGCTCCGCTGCTGTCCGCCGATCCAAAACCCGCAAGCTAGGCTTGCGGCCCAACACCCCCAGCGCGTACAGCGCCCCGGCCAACTGCCCCGGGGCACACGCCATTTTATCGTATCCGTGCTTGCCCAACTGGGTGCCATTGCGCCGGTTCAGCGCATAGAGAGTCGGCTCCGTCGTCAGTTGGAGGATCAAATCACCGGCAAAGAGCGCGCCGCCTAGCGGCGAGCCGTCCATTTTGTGCGTCCACAAAAGTTGCAGCGGCGACTCAACCCCCACTGCGCTGCGCCCCGGCTCGCCGAGGTAGAGCACCTTTTCGCCGCAGGCCGTCAACAGGCAAAATCCGAGCAAGGCGTAGCGCATTTAATAATCCCATCCAAAGAAGAAATCCCAGCGCGTGTCGCTGTCTATGGACTTGAAGTCCGTGCGCCGCGCCGCATCCACGCGAAAGACGAAAACTCCGCCCAAGGCCAAGCGCACCCCCGTGCCAAACGCCGCGCGCCATTGCTCGAAGTCGGAGTTCCACGCATTGCCCACGTCGAAGAAGAGCGCACCGCGGAAGGCGCTAAACTCCATGGCCCCAAACGGAAAGCGGAGTAAGAACCGATCGACCAAGGGGAAGCGCAGCTCTTGGTTGTACAGCACCATCTTACTGCCCCACAGCGAGCGCCAGCGATAGCCCCGCAGTGTCCAACTGCCCCCCAAGGAGAAAAACTCGGGCACTGCACCGGTGGAGCGCCGACCCATTAGGCGCACGGCCAACGCGCTGCGCTGCGAGAGGCGGAAGTAGTGCCGGTAGTCGCCAAAGAGCGTGATATTGAACCGCCGCGAGGTCTTAAAGTCGATCGTCTGCGCTAGCCCAAAGCTGTAGCGCTGGCCCTCCAGCGGCCCGGTCGGAATCCACAGGCTAGTGTCGTGGGTATAGCTGACGTAGTTGTTGGCCAGCCAGCCCGACAGCTTCCGCCCCTCGAATTGCCGATCGATTTCAGCGTGGCGCAGCGAGAGCCGGGTGTCGATGCGGTCGTGCTGGGAAAAGGGATAGCTCAATCCAACGTGGGCACCCAAGCGCTCTTCGCGCACAAACCGGCCAAAGCGGCTCGAAAAACGGTCGTTGAGCCGGAACACGCCCCAATATGCGTTGAGCCGCTGCCCGAGGTGAAGGCGCGTCAACGCCACATTTAGGCCGTCGAAGAAACCGGACCGGCTGGCGGCAATGTGCGAGAGTACAAAGTGGTACTGATCGTTGCCCAGCACATCGCTTAGGGCCACTTGGATGCCGCCCGAGGTGCCAAATTCCGGGTCCTGCGAGATCTGGCCCTGGGCTATGTCGAAGCTCATCTTGCGCTCATAGGGCTGGCTGGCGACCTCGCTCTGGCCGTGCAGACTCGCCAGCGACCACGGCTCGGCCTGCGCCTCCTCCACGCGCTGATAGCTGACCTCCGCGCTGTCGGCCCAATCCACGGCAAGCTCGTAGATTTGGAAACCGCCGCTCTCATATCCAGAAAAGAGCAGGTGCTGGTCATCGGCCAATAGCACCGGATCAAACGCACCCGTCAACACGTGGGTCAAGCGCCGGGTCGCCGTGCGCTCGCCCATTAGCTGCAAAGCATAGATGTCGTACGCACCCGCGCGGTCGGAGCTAAAGACGATGCGCTTGCCATCCGGCGACCAGCGCGGCTGCCTGTCGCTGTGCTCACCGCGGCTGAGGGCCGAGATCTGCTCGGTCGCCAAATCGTATAGGAACAAATTGTAGCGACCGCGCCGTCCCCCGGTCCAGCGGTCGGAGCTAAAGACGATGTGCCGACCATCGGGAGACCAGTCGGGCTCGTGGTCGTGATAAATGTCGCGGCATAAGGCGCGGAGGCTATCGCCCGTTACATCGACCAGATAAATGTCGGTCCAGCCCCCTTCATCGCTGCCGGCAAAGGCCAGCCGCTGCCCGTCGGGCGCAAACGACGGCGACGCAATCGCGACGATTTCGTCAAACGACAAATCCTCCACCACGCGCTTTTGTTCCACGTCCCAAATGTACAGGTGATCGCGACCTCGGCTTTTGGCTGCAAACGCCAGCCACTTGCCATCCGGGGAAGCGGCCAGCCGCGTCGAGAGCGGGTGCAGGGACTCAAAGACCGGCAGACGCTCGCCTTCGACCACGACCTCGGGATCGCTACCGCTGCGGCGCGCGCGGACGATCTGCGTATAGCCTTGATCGTTGCGGAAGTGGTAGAATGCGCTGCTGTCTCCGGGGACGATTTCGGGCTTGATGTTAAAGCCGCGCTGCGTGCGGGCAGTGGCCAATTCGGATGGGGGATCGCGGTCGGCAATCGCCGGCAGGTGGCGCTTGTGCAGATGGTATTGCCAAGCTTGGTCGAACTTGTCCAAGCTCTCGCCGGTCGTAATCGCAAAAATTTCGCCAAAGGTCTCGCCGCGCCACCAATTGGCAAAGAGCTGTTCGAACACGTCGGCTCCGTGCCGCGCCGCCATAAAGTGGCAGATCGACTCGCCTTCCTTGTACATCTGATAAGTGCCGTAGATGCGATACATCTCGGCGATAGACACCAGCCGCCGCGCAAAGAGCGCGTCGCGCACTATCATGTCGCCAAAGCTGTTAGGCTCGCTCGACCAGTATTCGGCCAGCCCTTCGGAAAACCACAGCGGTGCCGGGCGGAAGTCCAACACCCCGTGCTGAGCCAACACCCGCGCGATGCGGTCAAACGTGAAGACGTGGACCAACTCGTGGTGCAGCACCCGCTCGAATTCGGGCAGGGAGCCACTCAGCGGCAATGCGACCCGCCCTTTGAGGTATTCGGTGAAACCCGCTACTCCCTCGGGCAGGAGATTGGGGATGATATTCGTCTGTTCAAAGTAGATGTGCGAAGAATAGACCACTAGCGGCACCCGCCGCTGCACTGTGTGGGCGAACTTCTTTTCGAGGTCGGCAAACTGGCGTTCGGCCATTTGCGCGGCGTACGCGGCCAATTCCTCCTCTTCGGCGAAGAAGTACACGTCAAAGTGCTCAGTCTCCATTTTCCGCCACGCAAACTCCGCGTACTGCACCTTGTTGCGGCCAAAGCCCTGGCCGTCAGCAGCCGAGGCCATCAGCAGCCAACCGAGCGCGACCCAAGCTAAACAGCGCATTGCAGTCCCTGCTACCGCGCGCCGCTCAGCGCAATTCGCGCACAAACGACGGGCTGAACGCGCCGCGCGCTACTTCGGAGACCGGCCCCTTCATCGTCAGGTCGTAGCTTGCGCTCACGTCGATGTGCAATGTCCCACCTGGGGCCCTAACCGCAACCGGACTTTTGACCAAGCCCAGCCGCACCGCCGCACTCGCAGCCGCACACGCCGACGATCCCGACGCCTGCGTTTCACCGGCACCGCGTTCCCAGATCAGGATGTAGATCGCGTGAGGCCCCACGGGCACGGCGAGCTGTACGTTGATGCGCCGGGGGAAGAGCGGGTGATTTTCCAATTCCGGCCCCAAAGAGCATAGCTCGTCCTCAGTCCACCGAGCGCCTTGTTCGCGGAAGACGACGCAGTGCGGATTGCCGACGCTGACGCCGGTAAAGGTCAAAGTCTGCCCGCCGACATCAATCGGCTGCGCAACCAACTCTTCGGCTTCCAGCGTACAGGGCAAGGCTTGCGGTGCAAACGTCGCTCGCCCCATCTGCACCGTGGCGGTGCTGGCGTCGCCATGCTGATCAATGTGCAAATCGATGCTTACTAGGCCGCCTTCCGTATCGACCGTGAATTGCTGCTTTTGCACCTGACCGGTGGCGTGCAGGTAGCGGGCGAATATCCGCAGACCATTGCCCGACTTTTCCGCCTCGCTGCCGTCGGGGTTGTAGATTTTCAGGCCAAAGTCGGCCTTTTGCGACGGCACCAGCGCGAGAATGCCGTCGCTGCCCACGCCCCAATGGCGGTCGCAAATCGTGCGGATATTGTCTGGCGTCAGCTCAAAACTGAGCCCAGCCGGATCAACGGCAATGTAGTCATTGCCGAGGCCGTGGCCCTTGAAAAATTCGTTGTCCATTATGTGTCCTTTCTCGTCTGTCTTACAGAACTTAGACCCCTGCTCAAGCAGGGTCAAACTAAGTTGCCGAGGGGAGGCCAGCCGGTATATTAGCCTTCATGTTGTGCTTAGTAGTAGCCCTCGCGGCTGAGGCGCGCCCGCTGTTGGCCTCCCACCGCCTCCAAGGCGTGAGCGGCCATCCCTATCGCATCTGCACGGGCGAGCAGACGCACCTGATCGTCTCCGGCATCGGCAAGGTGGCCGCCGCGGCCGCCACAGCGTACCTGCGCGCGCTGATCGGCGATACACCGGCGGCTTGGCTCAATATCGGCATCGCTGGCCACGGTAGCCAAGCGGTGGGTACGCCTCTACTGGCGCATAAGGTAGTGGACGCAGCCAGCGGCAAGCCCTTTTACCCCGCCTTCACCGCACCTCCACTTTGTCGCACCACTTTGCTACACACCGTTGATCGCGCACAACCAGCTGTTGGCGACGCCGCGTACGACATGGAGGCCAGCGGCTTTTGCGAGGCCGCGCAGCGCTTTGCCACCAGCGAGCGAATCCACTGCCTCAAGATCGTCTCCGACAACCCGCAATCTCCCTATCAGACACTCAATCCGGGAAAAGTGGAGGCGTTAATAGAATCCCAACTCGATACGGTCGCCCAAGTTGGCGAACACCTGCGAACACTCAGCCAGCAACTCCACGCGCTACACGCCGACCCGCCCGGCCTCGCCGGGCTAACCACCCGCTGGCAATTCACGGCCACGCAACAGCACCAGTTGCGAGGCTTGCTCGCGCGCTGGCAGACGCTGGCACCGGCAATATCTGCCGTCAACGACGACTTGCTGGCCTTGCAAAGCCGCGACGAAGTGTTAGCCCATCTTAAACAGCGACTAGACGAAGTGGAGTTTTTTCTTATTCCAGAAAAGACAAAAGATAGTCAGACCGAAGCCTAAAGACGGTTGGATAACTTGAAAATAGCGTTGGCAAACGAATAGTACGGCTCGTTTGCGTTCCATCTATACCTATCCTTAAAGAAAGGAAACTGTGATGCCTCTGAGATTCTTGCTGTGGACGATCTCCCTGCTGGGCTTCTATAGCCACGCCCTAAGCCAAGACGGCCCGTACATTCGGATGGGCTTGGGGATCGCCGTTGCTCCGGCAATGGACGTGCAGGGTACCGACAACGACTGGGGCACCAAGTGCGACCGAATCATCAATCCAGACGGCTTGGAAGTGACCGATGAATGCGACTCGGTTCCAGCCCCAACGGAATGGGAAAATGCGTTTGGCGGCGGCTCCGGAATCGGGTCGGGCCTCTCCCTTGGCTATCGCTGGGGAGCCTTCAGAATCGAGGGGGAATACTTCCACCGCAGCACGACCTATGACGAGCGCTCCGACATTGCCATCTTCGACGAAATAACCCTCGATAAGCAGGATCAGGAAATCGAATTGGCCATCGCCGGGGTCGATAATTTGCTAGCGCACAACCTGTTCGCCAATGCTTACTACGACTTTGCGTTGGGGCCGGCGCTAGTGTCGTACGCAGGGGCTGGAGCGGGGCTGGCAAGTACGTCGCTCTACTATTTTACCAATTGGAAGCGCAACGACGACCCCAGCCGGATTAGGACGTTTGCAGACCCGGATTTGAACGCGAAAATCGCCGGTTCAACCACGATCGGCCAAGCGCGGCTGACCGACCGCCGCATAGGCTATCAACTGCTCGCCGGCGCAGCCTATCAGATCGGCGATCGCGCCGCTTTGGACTTCAAGTTGCGCTGGATGGCTTCCGGCGAGTTCGCAAGCGAAAAAACCGAGTGGGATCAACTGCGCAGCCACGACTCCACAGTGGGGCGCGGCGAGCCGATTCTATACACTATCACCACGGAAGACACCCATTTCTGGGGCGCAAGCCTCAGCCTGCTATACCAGTTCTGAGGATCGCTTTAGCAAGGGAGGAGCTATGATCAGCGCCGAACAATTAAGGATCTTTGAGGAACAGGGTGCCGTCACCATCGACACGCCTCTGACGACCAAAGAAATCGCCGCGGCCGCGGCCGCCATCGACGCGCTGCTGCCTTTTAAACCAGCCGAACCGAACCAAGCACCGCGTTTTCGCTACGGGGCGACCTGCAATTACTACGAGCCGACCCTACTGGACCTGATCCAGCATCCCTTCTTTGAAGCGGTCGCCAAACGAGTGCTGCGATCCGATGAAATCCGCTTCTTCCAGACGGCGATTGTGGCCTCTTACCCCCAGCCAGGAAGCGAGTTCAGCTACGACCAGCACACCGATATCCAGTACAGCTTAGAGAATTGGGCCGCAACGCCACGGCGGGTCGTATGCAGTTTTTTTCTGTGGTTGACCGACGTCAACAAACGGCGTGCGCCGATGATGTACCGGCCAGGTAGCCACCGCCTAGTAGCCGCCGCGCGTTCGGCCGATCCGGTGCTGAAAGACGCGACGCCGGGGGTCGAGGGCATCAAAATGGCGAATCTGCCGCCGGAATACGCCGCGCCGCAGCCAGTTTTGGCACAGGCGGGACAGGTGACCGTGCTGACGACGTCCATGGTCCACGGCGGATCGACCAATATAGACAACGAGCCGCGCAAGGTGCTGGTTATGACCTATACGGCGGCGGGGGTCGAAATCGGCCTGCCCGAAAATCAGGCGGCGACCAAGCGGGAATACGACGCCAAACTAAGAGAGCTTCTGCGGCTCGAACGAGCGCATCTAGTAGCTGAAGACTAGAAAAATATTAGCCGCTATCTCGCCGTCGGGCCTGAAATCGCTCGGCATACACCATGCCGAGCACGCCGGCTAAGATCAAAACTCCACCGCCAGTCAGGCTCCAGGTCACTGGTTCCCCCAAGACCCAATGGGCCAGCGCGATCTGCCCGATGGGTGCCGTAGCAGTCAGCGTACCAACCAGCACGGCACTGAGCCGCTTCATGCCCTCTGAGACCAAAACAAACGCACAGCCAGTAGCCAACACGCCCAGAACGAGTACCACAATCCACGTGGCCGCCTTCGGCTCCGAGTGCAGTTGGAAATGGGTCGCGGCGAGTGCGCCCGTGACCACTACGCCCATCGTCATCATTGGAGCCAGTATCGCCGCGGTTCCCACCCGCTGTGCAAGTGCCTTGTTGGCGAGCGCGTAGATCCCCCAGCCCAGCCCCGCGAACAGCATCAGCACATTGCCCAGGACATAGCGCGGTGCAAACAGGTGGCTCACATCCTCACGCGCCCCCACAATTACCGCGACTCCACCCAGCACCAGCGCCATACCTGCCATTTTCCCTGCACCCAATCGCTCGCGCAGTACGGCGACGGCCAGCACTGTCAGCGCGACGTATTGCACCTGGACGACCAACGAGCCAGCGCTAGCCGTGGTATAACTCAGCGCCAACGCATAGAGCGAGAAGTTCAGGCTCATGCCCAGCCCCCCAATCAGATGCCACCAAGACCATTGAACATTCCGCAGGTTATGGCCGCGTGCGAAAAAGGCGACCGACACGACCGCCGCACCTTGCAGCAACCGGAGAAAGGCGATCGTGAACGGATCGAAAACGGGAAATAGCAGTTTCACCAGCACCGGAATGACGCTCCACAACGCGAACACCCCCAGCATACACAGTATCCCGATCCCCATCCTGCCGATCCCTCTCCTAGTGGTGTGTGGAGAAGACCTTCCTTTGCGCGAGGGCTTTTTTCCCCGTATGTATAGGGAAGGTGCTGGTCTGTATTTAGGTTTTAGTTGAAATCTTGGGCGATGGCAAATAAACCTAACTCGGCGCTGCACTGCAATTTAGCTCACTGTCTCTGAGACGCTTTTGACTTAGTCATGTTCGATTTCATCTACGCCGAAGAGTCCATCCTCAACCACCCGCGCACCCGTGTCCTGATCGACCGCTTCCCCCGCGCTCAGCTAGTCCCCTGCGCCCGCTACGGCGAGGTCTTCAACCGCACGGCGCAAAACTTCCGCCTGCAAAAGCGCCGCCCCGCGCTCATCCTCGCCCACAAGGCCGGACGGCGCGTCCTCCCCGCCCCCGACGGCTACGGCATCGGCGGCGAGCGCAATTACTATTTCTCGCACCTGCTCAACTGCCCCTACGACTGCCGCTACTGCTTCCTCCAAGGCCTGTATCGCTCGGCGCACCTAGTCCTCTTTATCAACTACGAGGACTTCCAGCAAGACATCGCCGCGCACATCGCCGCGCACGCATCCGATACGCCCTATTTCTTCTCCGGCTACGACTGCGACAGCCTCGCGCTGGAGGGCATTACCCACTTTACAGCCGACTTCCTCCCCTTCTTTGCCGACCACCCGCAGGCGTATTTTGAGCTGCGCACCAAGAGCGTGCGCATCAAGACCCTACTCGCCACCGAGCCGCTGCCTAACTGCGTCGTCGCCTTCAGCATGACTCCGCCGGCACTTGCCGACCAATTCGAGGTCGGCGCACCATCGGTGGCCCGGCGCTTAGAGGCCATCGCCGCCCTACAGGAACGCGGCTGGCCCATTGGGCTGCGCTTTGATCCACTGCTCTACGACCGCGCCTACGAGGAGCGCTACCGCGACCTGTTCGCCCTCGTGTTCTCGCAAGTCCGCCGCGATACCCTGCACTCAGTCAGCCTAGGCCAATTCCGCCTGCCGCAGGGCATGTACAAAACCATGCACAAGCTCTATCCAGACGAAAAACTTCTCGCTTATGGTTTGGAGGAAAAAGACGGCATGGTCTCCTATCGGCCCGCCTTGGCCCAAAAGCTACACGACTTTTGCGCGGATCAATTGCTCCAGTACATTCCCGCCGAGCTTTTCTTCCCCTGTCCATCCACCACCCTACAGGTCTGATATGCGCGTCTTAGTCACCGGTGCCAGTTCCGGCATTGGCCGCGCCGTCTGTGAGAAGCTGCTCGCCGACGGCCATGACACCATTGGCATTGCCCGCGACTTCGGCAAGTTCCCCTGCGATGACCGCCGCTTTACGTCGCATACAATCGACCTCGCCGACCTCGATCAACTTCCCGCCCATCTACAAAACCTCGTCGCCACCTACCCGGCCCTCGACGCCCTAGTCCTCAACGCCGGAGTTGGTCGCTTCGGCGCTCTAGAGCAATTCTCCTACGACCAAATCCGCGCGCTGATCGACCTCAACTTCACCAGTCACGTCTTCGTCGCCCGCGCTTTCCTCCCCTCCCTCAAAAAGGCCGGTCGCGGACACTTGGTCTTTATGGGATCGGAAGCCGCGCTCACCGGCACGGCTCAAGGCAGCTTGTACTGCGCGGCCAAGTTCGCCCTGCGCGGCTTCGCCCAAGCTCTGCGCGACGAGTGCACCCGCGCTGGCATCCGCGTCACGTTGGTCAATCCCGGCATGGTCCAGTCGCCCTTTTTCGACGAATTGGACTTCCGGCCCGGTCCAGCGCCCGACAACTACATCCTGCCGGAAGACATCGCCGAGGTCATCGTCCAAGCCCTGACCGCGCGCGACGGCACGGTACTCGACGAAATCAACCTCTCGCCGCAAAAAAAAGTGATCGAATTTGGCACGCAGAAGAAAAAGTAACCGGCGCTAGCTGTTTGGTGTTTAACCTGTACCCACCGCAAGAAAGCCAACGGCCATGCTCCAACGCACCCTCCTCGTCCTGCTCATCGCCACCTGCACCCTCTCGTCCGGCTGCGCCACCGTTCGCCGCGAGTTGGGTTACGCCCTGATTTCCGACAAAACCGAAATCAAACTCGGCGCGAAGTTCGCCGCCCAAATCGAAGCCCAACAACGCCTCCACCCCGACCGCCGCCTCCAATCCTACATCCAGCGCGTCACCAAGGCCCTGCTTCCCTCGGCCCTAGAAGACCGCCCCGGCATCCGCTACCGCGTTAAAGTCCTCGACGATCCCAAACA
>JAPPEG010000079.1 GCA_028875345.1 Gemmatimonadota bacterium | reverse complement strand
GCCACCCGATAGTTGAGCGACTCAATGCCCTCCAGATTCATGGGCGCAAAGGAAATCCAGTCGCCGTGGGCGATAAAGCCGATATTCTGTCCGCCGCCAGCCTCGTCGCCGGTCGTTTCTAACAGCACTCCACTCTGGCGCGTATAGTGCTCAGCTTGCTTGCGCTTGGGTTGCATAATGTGGCCTGCTCTACCGGTCAAAGGAGCCACCGACTCCGTGCCCAAGTCCGTATAGCGCGCCTCGATCGTATAAAACAAATCGTCGCCGTCGCCGCCGTGCCCTGACTCGGTCTGGAAACTACCGCTGCAAGTGCCGTATTCCTCAAGGGGATGACTGTGCTCGTCGTGGCCGATAAACGCTTGCAGTACCACCCGAGCGCAGTCGGCGGTCCCATCCTCTGGATCAAAGACCCGGACTTCAAAATCGACGACTTCGCCCCAGCTAAAGAACCCGCCGTCCGGGGGCCGTACGATCTTCACCTCGGGGACGGTATTGCCGACCGAGATCGGCACTTGCGCCACGCCTTGGTTGCCCTCGGCGTCGGAAACCGTTAGCTGGGCAACATAGTCGCCGCTTGCCTCATAGGTGAAGACCACCTCTGCCCCCGTCGCGTCAATCTCGCCATCACCGGTAAAATCCCAAGCGTAGTCTAGCCCCGATCCCGGATCGGGGTCAAAGGAATTGCGTCCCGAGAAATGCACTTCCAACGGCGCAGCACCGTTGGTAGGCGCGGCTTCAATCCGGGACACCGGTGCCCGCTTACCCCGCACGTAGTCAATCCGCACCACGCGGGCATCGTCGTTATCACCCCAGAAGCCGCTACCCCACTCTAACACATACAGCGAGCCGTCGGGACCAAACTGCATGGAGATGGGTCGGATGAATTCCATGCTGTCCAAAAAGGGATTGATCTTGAGGATGTGCCCGTCCTCGTCCAACTTGACCTCTTTAATCCAATTGCTGGCCCACTCGTACATAAAGAGCGTGCCGTCGTAATACGCGGGCAGCTTCTTGTTGCCCGCCGCAGCATCGTAGTAGTACACCGGGCCAGCCAGTGCCGTGCGACCGCTGTCGGCGGTGACTTCGGGGAACGCGGACGAGGTGCCATACGGATACCAGACCCACGCCGCCTGCGCCGGGGACAGCGATTGCAGGCCCGTGTTGTTGGGCGACAGGTTCCTCAGTGCCCCACAATCGAAGGGCATACCGGAACTTTCGGTAGCAAAATCGTAGTCAACGTAGGGCTGGTTGTCGCCAATGCAGTAGGGCCAACCAAAATTGCCCGCCGCCCGTGCCTGATTCCACTCGTCCAGACCAATCGGCCCCCGCTGTGGGTCGGCTTGGCGGGCGTCGGGGCCTACATCGCCCCAGTAAAGCCAGCCGCTCTTGCGGTCAATCGACAGCCGGAAGGGATTGCGCACGCCCATGACGTAAATCTCGGGACGTCCTTCCTCAGCCTCGGCGAACAAATTTCCCGGAGGAATGCTGTAACTACCATCGGCCTCGGGTTTGATACGCAGGATTTTGCCGCGCAGGTCGGCACTGTTGGCCGCCGTGCGCTGGGCATCCCAATCGCGCCGGTCCGGCCGTTCGTCCAACGGACTGAACCCATCCGAATCAAAGGGATTGGTATTATCGCCGACGCCGATATACAGGTTCCCATCCGGGCCAAACGCCAGCGCCCCGCCCGAGTGGCAGCACGCGCGCCGCTGAGTGGGAATCTCCAGCAACACGACTTCGGAATCCAAAACCAGTTCGTCGCCATCTAACTCAAAGCGGGATACGTGCTGCTTGGCCTCTTCGCCGTGTGGCGAGTAAAACAAGTAGAGCCAATTATTGCGGACAAAATCTGGATCTAGGGCAATGCCCAGCAGGCCGTCCTCAAAGTCGGTCGAAACCGCCAACTGTCCGGCCAAGCGGGTCAATCCTAGATCGGGCCGATATACGTTCAACTCCCCCTTGCGCTCAATGAAGAACACGCGCCCATCCGGAGCCACAGCCAAGTCAATGGGATTTTCAGCCTCGCTGTCGAGGACGACCTTTGCAAAATTGGTATCCAACGTGGCCCCGCAATCGGCCGCAGTCACTCCAGTGGCGTACTCGATGCCGCCGAGAATGTGCTGCATAAACAAAGGCTCGCCGTAGCTTTCGCGGGTGTGGCCTCCGCCGGTGTACCAAGAGCGACCGCCGTCGTAGTCGTGACACCAAGCGATGGGGTGGTCAAAACCGTGATTGCCGCCGTTGTAACTGCCCTCATCCACGGTGGCCAAGACGTGAACTCGTCCACGGGGATTGAGGCGGTAATTGTACCACTCGTCACGCCGCTGCCAGCGAGCGGACAAATGGCTGGTGGCCGGATGGACTCGGTCGGCCACGTGGATCTCGCCCTGTTGAATAGCCGGATGGCTGTCGAAATAAGCCCCCACCAAGTCGCCGTACCA
>JAPPEG010000308.1 GCA_028875345.1 Gemmatimonadota bacterium | reverse complement strand
GGCCCAACGGCGGGTACTTGCCCACCTCGACGATGCGGCGCGCGTAGGCCGCATCGTCCACCATGGGGACGAGAATGATCCGCGCCCCGATTTCGAGTGCTCGCAGTACGTGGTGGCGCTCGCCATCGGGCAGGCGAATGAGCGGGAAAATGCCGCCGGCCTCCGCGGCCAAGCACAAGGTCTCGGCCCGCTCAAAGCCGACCGGACCGTGCTCGCTTTCGATCCACACCGCTTCAAAACCAACCTGCGCCGCCAGCGAGACGAGCAGGGGCGAGGCGCTGTTGACGGTGACGCCGCGAATCCGCCGCGGGCGACCAGCCTGATCTAAGAATACGTCGTCGGTGATTTTTAAGGTCATGGGAATCGTTTCTCTTGCTTGAAGTCGCTCCAATATAGGGCTATTTTCCCCACCTCCCAAACGGCCTCATTCCCACTCCAAAGGAGGCGATATTGTGACACCACTAGACTACGGGCGCTCGTTTTTAATCGGCAACGAGCCGGAAAACGAAGTGCGGTTTTGGGTCGAGTCGCGGACGCGCATCATCGACGAGGCCTCTGGCCAGAGCGAGGATTACGTGCAGGTGGGGTCGTGCAAGAGCGAGCACACCTTTGCCAAAGACAATCTTCTGCACGAGGATAACTACGACTTCCTACCCGTCTTTGGCCCGGAGTGGTCAGTCATCTATCGGCGTCACGCCAACCTACGCGACACCTATCGAGAGATCCGCCGCTCAGAGGAGTGTTGGGATGGGCAACAGTACCATCTAATCGTCGGCAGCGACGTGGAGGAACTGACCAGCGATGCGGCGGTGCGCGAGGCGACCTACGACTCAGTGCCAATCGTCGCGCAAACCCAAGTGCGGAACGAGGAAACCGGGTTGCAGGCGATCATGGAATACCCGGTCAAGACCATGAACACCAACCGCGCCAATGATATCTACCAAGTGGACACTGGCCCGGTGGCCTTCCCCGACCTGAGCCAGCGCCATGCCCGTCACGTCGATGCCCTATCCCTGGCCTTTGTGGTCTTCAATGCGCCGCACTTTGCCGACTTCGTCCTCGAAGCGCCAACCCGCGTAGGCGACGAGCAGGTGTATCACTATTCAAAACTGGTGTCCCTAGCAGCAGTAAACAGGCTCTACGCGGTGCGATCTTAGAAGCTGTTTGGAAATTTTGCCAAAATCACTTATTTCACTGTCGTATCAAAGGAGGCATCATGTACAGAGTAGGAGTCATCGGCTGCAGGGGCATTGGCAATCGGCACGCCCAAGGGGCCGAGAGCCTGGAAAACGCCGAGGTCGTGGCCGGTTGCGACCTCGTGCCAGAGCAACGCGACGAATTCGCCGCGCAGTTCAAGGCGACTAGTCCCGAGCTGAAGATGTACGACGATTACCGGGAGATGCTGGAAAAGGCACAACTCGACATCGTCACGGTGGCCACCGGCGACAACCGACACGCCGACCTAGTAGTGGCCGCGGCCGAAGCCGGTGCCAAAGGGATTTTCTGCGAAAAACCGCTAGCCACTAGCGTAGAGGAAGCCGACCGCATGGTAGCTGCCGCAGAACGCCACAACACCCTGCTGTCGGTTGACCACACCCGCCACTGGTTTCCCGTCTGGCATCGCTGCCAAGAACTGGCGGCCGCAGGCGAGATTGGCGACGTGAGAGCGGTCTTGTGCGAGCACTACGGCACGCGATCTATGCTGTTCCGCAACGGCACTCACCTGCTCGACGCCATCATGTGGTTCGCCGGCAGTACACCAGCGTGGCTCGTCGCCGAACTGGAAGACGGGTACGAAGACTACAGCGAGTATCGCGGCGATGGCGGACACGACCCTGCCACCGAACCGAGCGCCAACGCCTACATCCACTTTGCCAACGGCGTGCGCGGGATCTACCTCGGAGAAAAACAAACCCCCAATCGACTCGACTTTACCGTGTCAGGCACCACGGGGAGCATTTTCATCGAGCGGGAAGGCGATGCGTACATCGAGCGAGACGGAGAGCGGGAGTTGGTTGAACCGCGCCCGTGGGAGGTCGAAGGAATCGAAGCGGGCATGCACGAACTCGTGCGCACGCTCGACGGCGAAGGCGAGCTGTCGTGTACTGGCCGAGATGGTTTGACCGTTGTGGAGATGATGATCGCCTGCCTGCAATCGCAGCAGCAAGACAACGCAAAAATCGCGCTGCCGCTGGTTCGGTAGGCCCGAGGACGCCAGACGGGAGAGCGATTTCCAGGCAGAATTGGCCGCACCTCTACACTAAACCGAACCGACATTAGGAGTTAATCATGGGAACTTGGATTCAACGTGCCCCTATGCCCACCCCCCGCCACGACCTGCAGTCCATTGCTGTCGACGGCACAATCTACGCCATTTCCGGCGCCGACGATCTCACGGTCGATGCGGTCGAGATCTACGATGTGGCCAGCGACACCTGGACCC
>JAPPEG010000300.1 GCA_028875345.1 Gemmatimonadota bacterium | reverse complement strand
TCCCCATCAGCTCGACCTTTCACTGGATGGCTTTCAACGCCTTTTTGGCCTGGCTTATCAAGGGGCCGATCCTGTACTACGGCGGCGTCCATCTCTACCGCCAAGTGCGGCCGTTTTTCTTGGGGATGATCCTCGGACACTTTGCGATCTTCGGGGTCTTCTGGATCATCGACTCCCTCACGGGCATGGTCGGCAACGGTCTGTTCTTCTGAGAAGCGATGGGCAATCGGGTTGCTCGCCGCTAGTCTCAACATTTATTTGTTCGTCCACTTAAAAAAGGAGGCGGCTTTGGACAAAATTAGACTGGCATTGGTCGGCTGCGGAGGCATGGGAACGCGGCATCTATACGGCCTAGGTGAACTCGCCAAAACCCCGTTTGACAATGTAGAGCTGGTCGCCGTATGCGACATCCGGCGCGACAACGCCGAACTGGCAGCCACAGAAGCCGAAAAACTCGTGGGCCAGCGACCCGCGGTGTTCACCGATCTCGAAACCATGCACCGCGAAGTCGCCGACCTAATGGCCGTAGATGTCGTAGTGGACCCCTCGGTACATCACGCCGTGGTCTGCCAAGCGCTCGATCTGGGGTTGCACGTAATGGTGGAAAAACCCATGGCCATTACCGTCAAGGGCTGCCAGCAGATGATCGAAGCCGCCGAACGCAACAAGCGCATCCTGTCGGTGGCGGAAAATTTTCGCCGCGATCCTTCGGCGCGGCTGGTGCATCACCTGCTGGAGCAAGGGGCTATTGGCCGCCCCTACATGGCGATCTTCCACTCGCTGGCCCCACATCGTGAGGTATTCATCACGCCTTGGCGGCACATGAAGGATCGGGGCGGGCTGCTGTTGGATCTGGGCGTCCATTTCACCGACATGATTCGCTACCAACTCGGGGACGTCAAGGAAGCCTACGGAGCCGTCGAGTTAGCCTCGCCCGTGCGCCACAAGCCCGAGGCCGTCAACTCGCCCTATGAGTTTTACCAAACCCGCTTCGCCGAGATGGAGCAGCAAGTCGAAGCCACGGCCGAAGACACCTCTATGGCAATGTTTCGGATGGAGAACGGCCTCGCAGTCAACTGGGTGGTGGGCCTGGGGGGATATGGCTCTTGCGGCGGTGAGGTCATCTTCGGGTCTGAGGGCGTGATGCAGGGGTTTGGCACGCGCGGCGCTAAGGCGTGCTTGCAACGGGCCGATGGCACAACGCTCGACCACGCCGCGCTCGTGGCTGACACAGAAGCGTTCGCCCTAGAACCATTGGCCGAGCACTTTTTCCCCGAGCGAGTCGCCGACCAAGACATCGACTGGAAACTGTTGGCGCTAGAGTACTTTGAACTGGCCGAGGCCATTCTCAACGGACGGGAAATCGAGGTGGATGGAATGGAGGGGCTAAAAGACGTAGCCGCGGTGTACGCAATTTTCGAGTCGAGCCGGCTGGGTCGGACAGTGCAGCTCAGCGAGGTAGAACGCGGGGCCGTCTATGAGTACCAAGCCGAAATCGACGCGGCACTGGGCATCGACTAACAGGAGGCCAAGATGAAAAAGCTCACCGACAAGGTCGTCCTGGTGACCGGCTAGTGCATTTCTGTCTGCGGCGGAGTCGCGATCTGACGCGGGGCCAGAGCTAGCCCTACTCGGCCTGCAGGCGTTCCTTAACCTCGTCAAAGAACGTCTTAAAGGAACCTGTAGCGGCGTGCTCCCAACGGTCAAACGTCGCTTGCAGCGCTTCTAGCCAACGCTCTTTGGGCAGATTTTGCACCGCCAAGCAGACGTAATAGGCATCGGTCAACGCCAAGCCCCGCCGTCCATCCACGAGGGCTTGCTCCATGCGCTCGACTAACGGAGCTACCTCGGGCAAGGCTTCGACGCACTTTGCCTTGTGCTGGACAAAGCTTGCCAAGTGATTGACCATACTCCGGCTAAAGTCGTGCCGCTTGGCTGTGCCTGATACATCGTCAAGGTCCAGCTCTCCCCTGTGATACAAGTCCAACAACTGCTGGGTGATCGTGCGTTGCTTCGCACCAAGAGTCGCTTGCCGCGCGCTGCGCAAGCCGCTGGTGAGGGCTGACATGTCGTGGCAGCAATTGAGCCAGCGCGTGCCCTTGGCGACCACGCGGCGCATGGACTCGCCCGGGCCGACGGCCGTACCCATGGCCTTGCCGCTGGCCGCGCAAGCTGCCCCCACGCGGTCGAAGGCCGCCAGCACGCGCTCGTGGTCTATATGGGGAACTCCCTCGCGCTCGACGCCATAGCTGTGCGCCAAGTCGCTCGGCCCCACGAAGAGCAGGTCGATCCCTTCGATTGCGGCAATCGCTTCCACCTCTTCCACGCCCTCGGCGTCTTCAATCATCACACCCAGTATAGTCTCGGCATCGGCCCCACCCATGTACTCGGTGGGATCCAGCGTACCGTAGTCCGAATCCCGGCCACAGCCCAAGCCGCGCAAGCCCAGCG
>JAPPEG010000307.1 GCA_028875345.1 Gemmatimonadota bacterium | reverse complement strand
GGCTGAGTACTTCCACGTCGTACTGCTGTTGGGCAAAAAACGCCCGCAGGTCCGCGTCCGAAAACGCATACGACGCCTGCACAGCTTCCTCTTCGTAGAGCTTGTTCATCAGCGCCCTGCGCTCGCTCTTAGCCACGGCCTGGGCAATAGCCGAATCGCGGTCGTACCCGCGCCGCAGGGCCTCGGCAATGAGCAATTCCCGCGCGATGACGCCGTCGAGCAGTTCCTGCTTGCCCTGCTGATCCAACTCCTCGACGTGGCTATAGCCGGTCTCCCGCAGCTTTTGCGCTGTTTTCTCGAACTCTTCGACTGATATGCTCTTGTCGCCGATGCGCAGGACCATCTCTTCTGCACACCAAGCCGCGCTGCCCAAGACGAGGAGCGCGAAAGTGCTAACTAGCGAGTATTTCACGATGTAATAGGATCTTTTCTAGGTCGCCGGAAACAGGATGAGTTCAGCCTTTTGCGCGAGCAATATGGCTTTCTCTTTTTGTCTGGCTTTTTCCATCCATGGCGGCCAGTTTGTAATATCTGCGTGACGCGGAGGAGGCTCCTGCGACTGAACATCAAGTTGGACCGCACGCACATCCCCCGCCCGTACGATTCCCACTCCATGCACCGTCCGATTACCCACGATATGCTCATTCGCAATCGCTATAAGGGCTGCTTGCGGCTCGGTTCCATGTCTGAAAACCGATGTTTTGCCATCTTTTTTGTTGGGTAAAAAAGCAGATTGTTTAACCGCCGACTTGTTGAATTGTCCCGAAGAAGTAAGAAAGCGAGCGAGTGGTTCGCCGTCGGCAACTTCTTCAGGCAGTCCTGAAGGTAGAATCATTATTAGTGATGCGCTGAATCTCTTGAAGAATACGCGAAGGAATCTCACCATTATTGCTGTACGCCACTACATGCCCATGCTCTGTCCCATTAACCCACGCACAAGCCATTCTATCCGTAGCACCTACACTTACAGAAAACGTCTGCGTCGAAGTCTGCGACCAGTCGAGAGCGATCTCGCCGTCCGGCTCCACGGATATTTCCGGTAACGACAGATCCTCCGGCAGCCGACGAATGAAGTACGCGCTGCGCTCAACGGCACTTTGGCTAACGGTTTCTGCTCCGTAGCCATCCCAGTCCGCTTCGGCGCATTCCGCCGCTAGCTCATAGAGTCTATCCAGCGCATCCTCTTTAGGGCCAAAAAGTGCTCGCGAACTTTCAACATGTTTGGATAGGCCTAAGGCTCTCTCCCTTATAACACGAATTTCCTCAGACACAGCTGAGTGCTGCTGTGCTGGTGTTAGAAGGGATGGATATCCCACAGATGAGCTGGCTACTAAAATAGCTTCAGACATTTCTCTGTCAGTGTGTTGCGGAAGACGCTATTTTTCAACTCTCGGAGAGAGGCGATCTTTTCCGAGATAGTCTCCCAAGGTGGAGGGGACTCTTGACATTGGTGGAAGGCGTTGATGTCCAAGATCAACGTCAGGCTCTCTTCGTCTGCTTTTTGTGATGCGAGGACAATGTCCACGCGATTCTGGGTTTTAGGTTCCAAAGCTTGATGTTGGTTTAAGAAACCTATGAAGGTCAATTCTCCTTCGTCCGGCAAGCGCGGCCCTATTTTCAAGTAGTCTTCAAGGCGCAGGCTGCCGTTCTCAAGAGGAAGGGGTATCTGATTTATCGTACGAAGCCCTATCTTGCGAATCTGAACAGGTTTTACCAAATCTACAAAAATTTCCCACGTTCTCCGAATTTCGTACAAATAGCTGTCTAAACCCTCATACGGGGTTAGCCGATTGAAAGAGAATCCACCCGTCCGAAACTGCACTAGCTGCTTCTCATCTTCACTCTGAAACCGCAAAGCTTCCAATTCCTGGCTGATATGCCACTCCGGCAAATTATCCGTCTGCGGCGACAATCGGTGTTCCTGAACCATGTGTCGCAGCACTTTGGGGTACGCATCCTCAAGTACAGCATGGATAGCTGACATGTTCGCCTCAAGCTCGAAATCAGGCGGTAGCTCGCAGTCAATATCGACAATCGCCTCAATGATTGGAGCATTTTCGAGATGAAATCGTTCTTCGCTCATTTTAAGTTTGTCCAGCGCAAACCAGCTCTGATTGGTCCATTTCTTTCCTTATGCACTCTCGCAAGATCGCCCAATAGCGCTCTATAGTCAAAACGCCCCAACCGCCTCAACGATCCTCCCGAATCACAATGTGCTGATCGGCCTCCACCCCTACCAGCGTCTGCACCGCACCACTGGGCCAATAAACTTGCAGCGTATCTACCTGCGCGTGGTCGCCGAGGCCGAGTATCAAACGCACGTCGTTGGAACCCATGTAACCGTAGCTGCGGCGAATCTCCCGCGTCTGCACCAAACCGCCGGCCACGGCGCGGACGCGCGCGCCCAAACCATCCCGGTTACTCGCGGTTCCAACGGCCTCAACCGTCAGATAGTGATTCGCATTGCCGCCATCGTTGCGCAGCAGAGTGCAATGCGGAGCGGCCGAATCCGAGACGAATATATCTATGTCCCCATCGTTGTCGCAGTCGCCGAATACCGCGCCGTGGCTGACGCGCTCGACCAACATCCCCGGCCCGCTGTGCTCGGTCACCTCGGCGAACGAACCGTCGCCCCGATTGTGAAAGAGTTGGTTGCGCTGTGGATACGTGGTGGCCGGGTCGTATTCTTCCACGTTCTCGTCGAGGTGGCCATTGCTGACGAACACGTCAAGGAACCCGTCGTTGTCGTAATCGAGGAAGGCAGACGTCATGCCGAGATACGGCACGCTGGACACGCCTAAGTTGGCCGCAAACGTGACATCCGTGAAGAACCCATCGCCGTCGTTGTGGTAGAGCGTATTGGGCAGCCACTGGAAGGTCGCCACAATAATGTCGAGGAACCCGTCGTTGTCGTAGTCGCCCCAATCGGCTCCCATAGCCGACTCGGCCAACCCTTCCTCGTTGTACGCCACCCCAACCTCAGCGCCATTTTCGCTAAACGTTCCATCCCCATTGTTGGAGAAGAGAAAGTTGGGCCGCTTGTCGTTGGCAACGAATAGATCGGAATCCCCATCGTTGTCAAAATCCCCGAACACCGCGGCAAGTTGCCGCCCGGAATCGAGATGCAGTCCGGCAGTCTCGGTCACATCGACAAAGCGGCTACCCCCGTCGTTGCGATAGAGCACACCAGCTTGCCCAGGATACGTATTGGGACCGCAGTAAATGCGCACCGTGCCAGCGAAGCACTCCTCGTTTTGAGCCGGGTCGAACTCCATGTAATTGGCCGCGTACAAATCCAAGTCGCCATCGCGGTCGTAATCAACAAAAGCCGCATGCGTCCCCCACCCTACATCCCCGACCGCAGCCGCCGTCGTGACATCGGCAAAAATGCCGCCACCTTCGTTCCGGTACAACACATTCGGCCCGTAGTTAGTCACATACAAATCCGCATCGCCGTCGTTGTCGTAGTCGCCGACAGCCGCGCCCATGCCAAAGCCAGCATCGCCCGTGCCAGCCTCGACCGTGACCTCGGCAAAGGTGCCGTCTCGTTGATTGCGATAGTGCGCGTTGGGACTAGTCGGCCCGCGATAACCGGGCATAGGCGCGCCGTTGACAATGTACAGGTCGAGCCACCCGTCGCCGTCGTCGTCGAAAAAGGCCGCGCCCGAACCCACGGCTTCCACCATGTACTTGTGGCCGCTGGCCCCGTTGACATAGCGAAAATCTAGACCCGCTTCCTCGGTAATCTCCACAAATTGCGGACCTGACTCGGCCGCGGCGAGCACGGAGAATACAACGCTAGCCCATAGCGACAAGGTGCGCGACATCATCGGCCCATCTGCGCGACAATTTGCTCGGCGGCCGCGAGGTTGCGGCGGAGCTTGGGGTGATCGGGCTGGTAGCGCAGGCCGCGGCGGAAGGAGGCAATGGCGCGTTCGTACTCTTTGCGCAACATCTGGACATTGCCCAATCCCAAATGCGCGAGGGCGTACGTGGAATCGGCCTGCAATGCACGGCGAAACCGCTGCTCGGCCGCAGCCATTTCCCCCCAGCGGAAGTGGATGTTGCCGAGGTTGTGGTGCGCGGGTGCAAAAGCAGGATCGCGGTCGAGTGCCTGGAGGTAGCGGATGCGCGCTTCTCGGTATTGGCCGCGCTGCCCGTACACAACGGCCAAGTCGTGGTATGTGCCGGCGTCGTCTGGATGCGTCGCCAAGGTATTTTTTAGCATAGCGATCCGCTCTTCCTCTTCCTCGAGCCGCTTGTACAGCGCGAGCTGGCGTCGCCCCTCTTCCTTCTGACCAGAGCGCAGCAAGGCGTTGCCGAGGTTGAAGCGGGCTTGGGCAAACAGCGAATCCAGCCGCACGGCGCGGCGAAATTCGACCACAGCCACAGCGTAGTCGCGCCGGAGATAATAGCTGCGCCCCAAGCCATTGCGGAATTGGGCCGAGGTCGTGTCCGCAGCTACGGCGCTACTAAAGGCTTGCTCAGCAGCCGCATAGTCGTTTTGCTTGAGATAAGCTTCGCCGAGGTTGAACCACGCCTCCCCGTACCTGGGCACGGCGGCAATGGCGCGCTGATAGGCGGCAATCGCGGCTGGGTAACGCCCCTCGCGGGCGTGCAGCAACCCCAACACCATGTGCGCCTGGGCGCGATCGGGATGCTCCTGCACCGTCTGTACGAGCAGGGCCAAGGCATCGTCGTAGCGGTCGAGGCGCGTAAACAGGATCGCCAATTCGGTCCGCGTCTTGGCGTGGCTCGGCGCTAGAGCAATGGCCTGCTCGTACGCGCGGACAGCGGCGGGCAAAGCCTCGTTTTTCGCGTGCGCCTCGGCCAACTTGCGGTAGAGCGCCGCCGAGTTTGCGTTCTGATCAACGGCGCGCTGGTAGTGGACGGCGGCTTCTCCGTAGTGCCCAGCGCGCATCGAGCGGTCGCCCTGTGCTTCGTGCGCTGATTCGGTTGCTTCCGCCCAGCCGACAATCGCCAGCAAGAGCAGAGAGGATTTGTACCAAGACATACAAAAAGTATAGACCGAGCTAGTACTACCGACAAACTCACAGGACATTCCATGGAACGAAGAACATTCTTCAAAGGAATCGCCGCAGCCGCAGCCGCAGCCCCACTCCTTCCCGACGTAGCCGCCGGGCTCACCGAGCGGCTCGGCACCCTCAGTCGAGACGTAGCAGTCGCTAGCAGCGAGCGCGCCCTATGGCAGCGGGTGCGCCGAGAATTTCGTCTACACCCAGGCCTAGTACATCTCAACTGCGGCAGTATCGGCGCGACGCCCTGCGTAGTGACCGACGCCCTGACCGCGTACCTCGCTGAGCTGGAGGGCAATCCACTGGCCAATACTTGGGGCGGCCTCGGCAACGAGATGGAAACAGTGCGAGCCAAGGGAGCGGAGTTCATTGGAGCCGAACTAGACGAAATCGCGCTGACGCGCAACACGACCGAAGGCATGAACCACGTAGCCAGCGGCCTCGACCTCCAGCCGGGCGACGAGGTGCTTACTACGAATCACGAGCACGGCGGCGGCATGGTCTGCTGGCAGCACTTGGCGCGCACTCGCGGCGTCGTGGTTCGCTACATCAAAATGCCCAATCCCGTGCGCGATGCCGCCGAGATTCTACAACTAGTCGAGGATCACCTGACGCCGCGCACTCGCGTGTGCAGCTTCTGTCACATCGACACCATCACCGGGCTACAAATGCCACTAACAGCCATCGCCGCCCTCACCCAACCCCGCGAAATCCTGCTGGTCTGCGACGGCGCGCAGGCCCCAGGCATGATCGACGTCGACGTCAAAGCACTTGGCGTAGACACCTATGCCTCCAGCAGCCACAAGTGGATGCTCGCGCCCAAGGGCACGGGCCTGCTCTACATCCGCAAGGACGTGCAAGATCGCGTCCGGCCCGTGTTCACATATTCCGGTTACAACGCCTATTCCGCCTCGTCCGGCACCCGCAACGTCCCACAAATCGTCGCGCACGGGGTGGCGATGGAATTCCACAATACCATCGGTCGCCCACGCATCGAAGCGCGTTGCCGCCAGCTCTGCGCCTACGCGCGCCAGCGTCTAGCAGAAATCCCCCAACTCGCGCCGATCACCCCAACCCAACGCGAACTCTCCTCAGGCATCGTCAGCTTCTCACTCACCAGCGTCAGCCACAGCGAAGTCGTCTCTGCGCTGCAAAAGCGTAATATCTTCCTCAAACCAGCGCAGGGCACGTACGCCTATGTGGAGGACGCCGGCGTACCAAAGGAAAACTACAACGCCATCCGCATCTCCACGCACATCTTCAACGACGAGACCGACATCGACCGCGCCGTCGAGGCGTTGCAGATGGTCTTCGGCTAGTACGAGACGCCCGCGATCCCAGCCTAGACCGTTCATCACCACTGTGAACGAAATCGCGGCCTCATCCGTATAAACAGATGTGAACAATCTCAGGGCCGCAGGCTAAAACTCGTCTGGATTCTCCTATGGGATGGAGCGACGAAGCATTGATGGGAAATCTCCGCCGAGGAGATATGCAGGCGTTTGACGAACTCTACACGCGCCATCGCCAGCCCCTTTTCAATTTTATCTTGCGGCTCTTGCAGGACGCGGCCTTGGCAGAAGATGTGTTTCAGGAGACCTACATGCGCGTATTGGAAAACGCCGACCGCTTCAAGCCTCGGGGCAAATTTTCAACCTATCTCTATACCATAGCCCACAACCTGTGCATGGACGAACTGCGCCGCCAAAACACGAGCATTCCAGCCGAGCAAATGGCCGTGCCGTCAGTTCGCGATCCCCACGACCACTTGCTCAAGCGAGAAGACGAAGCCGCCGCCCACCAACTGCTCGCGGCCCTGCAACCCCACTTGCGCGCCGTCGTCGTCCTCCGCGTCCTGCACGATTACTCGCAGGAAGAGACCGCGAAAATCGTCGGGGTACCCGTCGGAACCGTCAAAAGCCGCTTGCACCACGCCCTAAAACAACTGCGCCAAATGGCACCGAACCCATGAACCAAGACCGCCGCACCATACAAGAGATTCAAGCGCTGTTGGGCTCTGTACCCGAAGTGCAGGTGCCGCCTAGACTAGACGAGGAAGTGCGATCTAAAGCCGTGAGTTGGGCCAAGAAAAGGCGGGCTGAGGAAGCGAGGATTCACATCCCGCTCTACGGTAAAATCGCCATAGGACTAGTCGCCTTGGAATTGTTCGCCCTGCTCTACGCCGTAGGCCCAAGGCTCGACATCGACCAGATCATACAGGCCTCTGTCCTCGGCTTAGTCGGCTTGAACATCGCCGCGCTGTTGACGAGTCCAATCATTCTCTTGCGCCGCCAAAGAAGGGAGCTATCCCATGAATGAACGCCTGAAAGATATTCTGTACCGATGGCTGCCCAAACTAGCCATTCTGAGCGTGCTGGTTCTTCTCACATCTTCCCTGATCAACGAATACTACGTGGCTCCAAGGTCCGACGCCGCTGCAAAGGAAGATCGCGACAAACGGGACCAGCACCTTCAGGAATACAAGCAGAAAAAGGAGGCAAAGGCAGTCGAGGTCAAAGCCGCCCTAGAGCGGATCGTGGGCCTCATAGATACACTCGACGGCAACAAGCAAACCCAAGAGACTCTGAGTAAAGCAGTGGCCCAAGAAGAAGTCATCGGCGAGGTGTGGGTGACCAATGCCCAGGGCCTCATTGTGTATTACGGCCGGCATATCCCCCCGGTGCGCAATGTCGCAGATTTTCCCCTTGGGTCCCTGACTAAGATATTGAACATGGTCCCCGAAGATGTGATTTCACCCATACAGCGGACCGCTATCCTATTGCCTACGATAATCGGGGGTCATTGGTATAGTGTCTCGCGCTCATTTTCCTCTTTAAGTGTCGGCATCGACAAAATCCCAAAGCACCTAATCATTTCAACGGAAGAACCTTTTACAATATACGGCGGTGAGCTTGTAGAAATGAACCGCGTCAAGGATGGCTTAATCGCCGCGACGGTCTCGCGATCGCAGTATAACCCTCCGCTTCAGGAGAGAAGCGAGGAAAGCGAAAGACTCAGTCTTTTGCGCAATACGACCGGAATTGCGGCCCTAGCCAGCTTCTTCCTCTTCTGGCTCTTCATCCCTGCATGGATGGCCTTGGACGCCCAAAAAAGACGGGAAAAAGCCGCTGTTTGGGGCATCTTCGGTCTCTTGGGCAATATGATCGCCTTGGTCGTCTATTTGCTCGTGCGCGAAAATGGGCAGCCGTCTGAAAACTCCTAGCGCGCCAACGCGGCAGTCACCGGGAATCTTCAGACGGCTTCTAAACCTCAGCGCCGGTTGCCTCCCTCCGGTCCGATCTCGCCCGTACCCACCCCAACGCCCGTGAGCACTTCACTGTACCCGGGATAAGTAACGGCGTATTGGAAGCCCTCGTTGGTGCCCGCCGCGCCAAAGCGGCCCTGCTTGTCGAGCGCCACGAAGTTGAGGTGCAATTCCTCGACCGGACGCGGGTCGAGCGCGACGATGCGGCGGATGGTCTCAACGCAGGCTTCCTCCGGGTGCAGCCCCTGGCGCATGTACTCGACGACGAGAAAAGTGGCGCAGTAGCGCATGACATTCTCGCCCAAACCCGTAGCACCAGCCGCGCCCACACCCCCATCGACGTACAGCCCGCTACCAATAATCGGCGAGTCCCCAACGCGGCCCGGCAGCTTGTAACCCCAGCCGCTGGTCGAGCAGCCGCCAGCGATCCGCCCCTCACCGTCGAGTCCAAGCAGAGCGATAGTATCGTGGTTGTCAGCCGCGTCCTGTTTTTCCCGCCATTCCTCCCACGCCTTGTGCCTCTCTTCCGTGAGCAACTCGACGCTGGCAAAACCCTGCTCCAGCGCGAACTGCCGCGCGCCTTCGCCAGCGAGCATGACGTGCTTGGTCTCATCCATCACTCGGCGCGCCACCGAGATTGGATGTAGGATCCCCTCGATGGCGGCGACGCTGCCAGCGCGCTGCCCCTCGCCGTCCATGATGCAGGCGTCGAGCTGCACCACGCCCCGGGCATTGGGTATGCCCCCCAATCCCACGGATGCATTGGAGGCGTCGGCCTCGGCGACGTGGATGCCGCGCTCGACGGCGTCGAGGACCGAGCCGCCCTGTTCGGCGATCCGCAGCGATTGTTCGTTGGCAACTTTACCAAAGGCCCAAGTGGAGACGAAAAGAGGGCGGTCCGTGCTCATGGGGATATCCTTTTCTGCGCGCGCCGTCCCGGCGAGGGCTAGGCCGCCGGCAGCTAACGCGGTCTCGCGCATGAAACGGCGGCGGCTCAGTGGCATGGCCTATTCCTCGTCGGGATCGTTGTGGTGTTCATCACCATCCGTGTCCTTGGCATCGTGGTCGGCATCGTCATCCGTGTCCTTATAGGCGACGGCAGCGATCTCCACGCGAAAGTCAAAGACGATCTGCGCCCCGCCAGTACAAGCCCGCGCTGGAAACAGCTCTTTAAAGTACGAGGCGTATGCCTTGTTCATCTCGTGATAATCTTCAATGTCCGCGAGCCAGACAGTGACGCTGACGAGGTCGTCGTACGCATAGCCGTGCTCTTCAAGTATCCGCCCGATGTTTTTCATGGTCTGATGAGTCTCAGCCGCGACCGACTCCTTGACGTCGGCACCGTCGGCCGTACGGGCGATCTGGCCGCTGATGAAGAGCAGACCACCGGCTTGCCGGGCCGGGCTAAAGGGCAGAGTCTTGAGCGGCACGGCCTCTTGGGCAAGGGCTGGCGAAACGGCGAGCGCACACGCGAGCGCGGCGCGGATACAGCTTTTCATAAGGTATCTCCTCGTTTGAGTTGAAGCCTGTTAATAAGCCCAATAGGATCTACGGCGACAACCGGAGCTGGGTCGCCGATGCGGGTCGGACTAGTACCTTTTCATATATTAAAGCAATTCCATCTGCGGATAGATTCTCAACAGAGGGTTTGACATTTCACTCAATACATTGAGTAAAATCACTCAGAGATATGAGCAAAATGACATATCGGCACAGATGGACGCAATGATCAGCCAAACAATGAAGATCGCCAAATCCCGGAGACACTCTTAATGCCGGAAACAAACCGCACCCTCGCGTATGCCGGCGAGTCCATTCCCTTTCACCTGAGTTACTCCAAAAGAAAGACGCTTGAAATCGCCGTTCACCCCGACTGCTCGGTAGTTGTAAAAGCCCCACTCGGAGAAGATGAAACCTTAATCGAAGATTTCATTCACAAGCGCGCGGGCTGGATAAGACGCCAGATTCGCTATTTCGCCCAGCTTGGACCGCGCACTCCCGAGCGGCAGTTCGTCAGTGGCGAAAGCCACCTTTACCTCGGCAAACAGTATCGGCTGAAGATAAGTCCGTCTGCAACAGACGAGGTTTTGCTAAAGCGCGGCTTCTTCCACATACAAGCGGTCGACGACAAGCCGGATCATATAGCGATGCTGCTTGAAGCATGGTACTGGAGCGAGGCGGAGGTTTATTTTGCTCAAATATTTGAAGAATGCTGGCAGCTCTTTAAAAAAAAGGGCGTGGACAAACCTGCACTTAAAATCCGCAAGATGAAAACGCTCTGGGGCAGCTTCAGTGTTAAACGCGGCATAACATTAAATCTAGAGCTTATAAGAGCACCCAGAGAATGTATTGAATATGTCGCCATCCACGAGCTATGCCACTTATTCCATCTCAATCACGGCCCGGAGTTTTACAACTTGCTTGAGCAATTTCTCCCCGACTGGAAGAAACGAAAGCATCGCTTAGAAACGGTGTTGTCGTAACTTCAATACCCCTTGCGCTTATCTATCACACTCACCAACGCCTCCCCCGCCAAGTAGCGCCGCAAATTATCGCAAAACAACGCCACGCACCGGCTGTCGCGGTTAGGCGATCCCCCAGCCGTATGCGGCGTAATCAGCACATTGTCCATCCGCCACAGCGGGTGATCCTCGGGCAGGGGCTCCTGCGGCACCACGTCCAGTCCCGCCCCGCCGATCTGCCCTTCAGCAAGCGCCGCCAGTAGGGCCTGCTCATCGACGATCCGCCCCCGCGTGACGTTGATCAACAGCGCGTGGCTCCGCATCCGCGCAAACGCCTCTCGGTCGAACAGCCCCTCAGTCTCCGCAGTTAGCGGCGCGCAAACCGCCACCACGTCGGATTGTTCCAACAGCGCGTGGAACTGATCCATCCCCCAGCAGGTTTCCACTGCTTCCGGCACTTCGACCTCTTCTGGATCCACCGCGATGATCCGCATCCCAAACGCGCTCGCCCGCTTTGCCAACTCCCTCCCAGTTCCCCCCAGTCCCACAATCCCCATCGTCTGATCAACCAGTTCCCACGACGCAGCGCGAATCGCCCAGCGCCGATCCCAGTCCGGATAGCGCACGGCCGTGTGAATCCCCCGCGTCAGCCCGAGCAACAACGCCATCGCATGTTCGGCCAGATGCACTCCCACCCACCCCTTGGCGCTGCACAACACCACATCGCTCTCGACTAGTTCCGGGTGCAGCACTCCGTCCACCCCTGCCCCCCAACTCTGCATCCACTTGAGCTTTTGCCGCCGCGCGAACATCTCCTCGCTGATGTGCCCGCAGACGACCTCGATCTCCGGCATGACTTCCAAGGCCGCCGCATCCGATTCTACGCACACCACTTCCACTTCCTCGGCCACCTGCCGAATTTCCTCTATCAACTCCTCAGTTAAATCCATCTGCATCAAGACTTTCATATTCCTCTCCTTCCCTTGCGATTGTCCGTCCTCGGCGACAGACCCTATTATTTGTCTTTCCCAATCTCACCAACCACGGAAGCAGGTCATGCAAAACCACATCGTCAAGACCCACCCAGACGGTACTGTCCTCCCGCGCGAAGAGCAATTGGCTTGGAAGCTAGCCCAACTCGCCGCCCACAACCAAGCAGCCGACGCGGATGTCATCGAGATGATCGGCAATCGCGTCATCGACAACGCCGCGGTCGCCCTAGCCGCGATCAATCGCCCGCCAGTGCGCAACGCCCGCCTCCTCGCCCTCGGCTATCCCCATCCCCACAACAGCGGCGCTCGCCTCTTTGGCGTGGCCAACGACCGCAGCTTCCACTGCGAGTGGGCTGCCCTCTCCAACGGCGTAGCCGTGCGCGAACTCGACATGCACGACACCTACCTCGCGGCCGACTACTCGCATCCCGGCGACAACATCCCCGGCCTGCTCTCCGCCGCCCAGCAAACAGGAGCCGACGGTCATGCGCTGACCCTAGGCATCCTCACAGCCTATGAGGTACAGATGGCGCTGGTAACGGGCATCTGCCTGCACGAGCACAAAATCGACCACGTCGCCCACCTCGCCCCGGCCGTGGCCGCCGGGCTGGGAACCATGCTCCAGATGCCAGCCGAGCAAATCTACCAAGCCATCAATCAGAGCCTGCACCTAGCCTGCGCCACCCGCCAGTCGCGCAAAGGGGACATCACCTCGTGGAAGGCCTACGCCCCAGCTCAAGCCAACAAGATCGCCATCGAAGCTGTGGGCCGGGTGCGCCTCGACGAGCGGGCACCATCGCCCATCTACGAGGGCCGCGACGCCGTCATCGCCTGGATGCTGTCCGGCCCAGACGCCGAATACCGCGTCCCCCTACCCGATCCCGGCGAAAACATGCGCGCTATCCTCCGTTCCTACACCAAGGAGCACTCTGCCGAATACCAAGCCCAAGCCCTGATCGACCTCGGCTTCCGGCTCCACGCCCATCACATAGACTTAAACCAAGTGGAAGACGTCGTAATTCGCACCAGCCACCACACGCACTACGTGATCGGCACGGGGGCCAACGACCCGCAGAAAATGGACCCAGACGCCTCGCGCGAGACCCTCGACCACAGCGCCATGTACATCCTCGCCGTCGCCTGGGAGGACGGCGCTTGGCACCACGTGCATTCTTATACCTCGGAGCGCGCCCACCGTCCTTCGACCGTCGCGCTGTGGCACAAGATCCGCACCGAAGAAGTCGCCGAGTGGACCCAAGCCTATCACCATCCCGATCCCGACCACAAGCAGTTCGGTGCCCAAGTCGTGGTCTGCCTCGCCGACGGCACCCAGACCGCCGAACACCTCGACAACCCCAACGCCCACTACCTCGGCGAGCGCCCCTTTGCCCGGCCAGACTACATCGACAAGCTAGCCGTATTGACCGAGGGACTCGTAGCGCCAGCCGAGAACGAGCGCTTTCTGGGATTAGTAGACCGGTTGCCGGATCTGACGCCCGAGGAAGTGAACCAGCTCAATCTCGTCGCAGCCGAGGGCATGTTGGAAGACGCCAGCAGTTCCCGCATAGGCATTTTGTAGCCCATCAATCCTGGAGCAACTCTTCGCCTTCCGTGCGCGCCACCAGCGCCGTGACCACCAGATCACTAGTCACGTTGACGGCCGTGCGGCACATATCGAGCAGGCGATCGACGGCCAAGACGATGGCGATGGCTTCCACCGGCAGGCCGACCGCGGGCAGGATCAGCGCGATGGCGACCAAGCTGGCAGCGGGGATGCCCGCCACGCCGATCGACGTGAGCAAGGCGAGCAATACGACGATCATCTGCTCCGCAATGCCAAAATCTATGCCAGACGCGAACGCGTACACTTGGGCGATGAACACCACCACCACGCACTCGTACAGTGCCGTGCCATCCATGTTCACCGTCGCCCCCAACGGCAGGACAAAGCTGGTCACGCGGTTGGAGATACCGGCCTGTTCAGCGCTGTTGATAGTCACCGGCAAAGTCGCCGAAGACGACGCAGTCGAAAACGCAGTTAATTGCGCCGGCGCAATCTTGGCGTAGTACTCGTATGGACTGATCCCAGCGACCAAGCGCAACAGCAGCGGCAACCAGACGGCAAAATGCACCGCCAGCGCCAGCAACACAGTCAGGAAGAACAGGCCCAACGCTTCAAGCGCGGCAAAGCCGGAGACGAGCAACGTCTTGCCCACTAGCGCAAACGCGCCGATGGGTGCAAACCGCATGATCCACATCGTGATCAGAATCATGAGGTCGTGCAGGCCGACCCAAAACTGCTGTAAGATATCGCCCGCCGGCCCGTTCAGCCGCGACATGAAATACCCAAACACGACTCCGACGAATACCAGCGCCAGTAGCTGAACCTCTAGCGCCGCCGCGAAAATGTTGGACGGTATCGCGCGTTTAAGGACCTCGACCAGATCGCGTATGCCGCGTCCCTCTACCTTGTCCATGACTTGCGACGGGTCTGGCAGCGCCGTGCCCAGCGCCCGCGCCGACTCAGTCTCGCCGGGCGCTATGAGATTCACGCAAACGAGGCCAGTGCAAACCGACAGCAATCCAGTCGCCACGTAAAAGGCCACCGTCTTCCCGCCAATGCGCCCAAAGGCGTTCTGGCTCGCCATGTTGCGGACGCCAACAATGATCGAAGACAGGATCAGCGGCACCACGATCATCTTCAGCGCGTTGAGGAACAAGCTGCCAAAGAAATCGAGAATTTCCATCAGCGACGCACCAAAAAGCGTCGTACGCTCGTCGGCCAGCCACCCTACTAATGCAGCGAGGACGAGGGCAATGGCGATCTGCCAGTGCAACGGAATGCCGATAAACCTCGAAAGTGCGCTACGCTGGCTCATGATTCATTTCTCCTTTGTCAATGAGTTGATTTTTATAACATATTTGTTAATTTCTGGTATGGCTTGGGAAATCGTTTATTACAACGAGAACGTCCAACGTATCCTAAGTGTCTGGCCCGTCGGCATCCGAGCCGTTTATGCCCGGATCACAGAGCGAATCTCGGTTTTTGGGCCAAATTTGGGAATGCCTTTTACACGAGCGTTGGGGAATGGTTTATTCGAAATTAGAGCAAAAGGCAAAGAAGGAATAGGACGTGCGTTTTTCTGTACGGTTGTTGATCAAAAGGTAGTTGTGCTTCATGCCTATATCAAAAAGTCTGAGAAAACGCCTCTAAAAGAATTGGAGCTTGCACGCAAACGTCAGGAGGAGTTTAAACATGAAAACGCATAGAGAATTGATCAACGAATGGATGCAAGAACCCGAATTTGTCGCTGAATACGACGCGCTTGCAGATGAATTCGCCCTCTTTGACGAAATGCTCAAAGCCAGAAAGAATGCTGGTTTAACTCAGGCTGATGTTGCCAAAAAAATGGGCACCCAAACGCCAGCAGTCGCACGCCTTGAAGCATCGGGACGACATAAAAAGCACTCCCCTTCTCTTGCTACTCTGCAAAAATACGCAGAAGCTGTTGGCTGCCGCCTGGACATTCGCCTGATTCCTCGTTAAACAAGGCTCACTCTCTGCCAAGGACGACACCATGATCTACGACGGACACGCCTATTGCTTTCCACCGCCAAGCCGCAACGGGGGCTTCGCCGACCCCGCTGAGTTTTGGCGACACCTACAGCTATTCATGGCCCATGCCCGGCAGCAGCCTTGCTGGCGGCGCGCCGATCGCGCCCCGGCCGACGCCACGGGCCTCTACGACCCCGATCGCCCCTGGCGCTTCGATGGCCTGCGAGACGCCGCCTTCCGCACTGGGGACCACGGTCTCGTCGAGTGGACGGTGGACGGCGAGGACTACGTGAAGCAGGCCCTGCCGCCGTGGACAGTGGACTTCGCCTTCCCCGCCGACAGCCTAGTGGCGGAGATGAACTACGCCGGCATCGATCGGGCGCTCCTGCACCGCACCCCGTACATGGGTCTCAACGACGAGTACATCGCCGACTGCTGCCGACGCCACCCAGGACGCATCCAGGGCCTAGCCCACGTGCCCGAATGGTGGTTCCCCAACCGGACGGACGACGCCGTCGCCAAGCTGCAACGGGCGATTCGCGATCACGGCCTGTCGGGCCTGCAGTTCATGCCCTTTCACCGGCCCCTCTACGACCTCTCCCCCGAGTGGACCGGGCCCGACTTCGACCCTTTGTGGACAGCCGTGGCCGAACTAGGCATCCCCGTGTTTTTCACCCTCGGCGCAGCCGGATCGCCCGCTGCCTACCTCAACGAGTTGCGCGCACTACGCGCTTGGATGGACCGCTTCCCCGACGTCGATGTGGTCATGACCCACGGCTTCTCCTGGCGGATGTTTGCCACCGAAGACCGGCTCCACGTGCCCGACGAGGTGTACGAGGCCGCGCCCATCGGCCACCCGCGCTTCCACATCCAGATCCTCTTCGCCGTGTTCCTGCAATCGCGCTGGGACTACCCCATGCCACAGATACGGCCCGTCTTGGAGAAAATGGTCGAACGCATCGGTGCCGATCGCATCTTGTGGGGAACGGACATCCCCATCGTCCTACTGCACTGGACCTACCGCCAGAGCCTCGACTATGTGCGGCGCTACTGCCCGTTCATAGGCGAATCCGAAATGGCGGCGATCCTCGGCGGCAACATGGAACGGCTCCTAAGTTCGGAACGGTAGCTTAGCATCTCACTCCAACACCGACCCCTCCTCTTCCACCCGCCCGTACATGTGCGCGAATCCCTCGGACCCGTCATCGTGCCACACCTCAAAGGACAAGCCCCGGATGGTTCCCTCGGCAAAGCCGGTCAACGCGTCTATCGGCGGGATGCTAGCCGTGTAGAGCACGTACCCGTCCGGCAGGCACAACTTGCCCAAGTGCCGGGGGATTTCCGCCGGCCCGCGCTGCGCCAAGCGCGCAATGACCGCTTCGTCCACCTCCACTCCAAGGCCCGGCCCCTCCGGCACGGGCGAACAGCCTTCGACGATCTCAATGCGCTGCCGGGCCGCATCCTCCTCGTACTGATCGTCGAGATTGATCGAGTGGGCGGCCGTGGGCAATACAGCCGCCAAGTGCAGCGCCAACGCCTTGGCCAAGGTGCCCCCGGTTAGCTGCACTACCACCTGCATATTGGCTTTGCCATAGGCCAAGCCGCGCACCAACGCGTCGCCGAACCCGCCGCAGTACTCGGCCACGATGTACGCATCGGCCATCCCCTGCACGACCTCCTGCAACCCGCCCAGCGGCGGCACGTGCATGACCAGCGGCACGCCGCATTGGGCGCGGAGCCGCCGCCAGCCTTCTACATCGCTCAGTACCAAGGGATCCTCGATATAGCCCACTACGGGCGATTTTTCGAGCTGTTTGACGATGGGCAACACCGTGGCCAAGGTGCGGTTGGAATTGAAGTCGTACTGCATCTTGAAGCCCGGTGGTGCCACATCCTCTACCGCTCGGTTCTGCTCAAACACGTCGTGGTGCTGGCAAGTGTGCATCTTGAACAGCCGGTAGCCTTGGTCGGCCGCGCGGACGATTTCGCGGCTCAGCACCTCGGGGTCGGCGGGTCGCGTCCACGCCGCCACGGGCACGCGGTCGCGTACTTTGGGGCCCATCAGCTTGTAGGCCGGCACTTCGAGGTACTGACCCATCACGTCGTACAAAGCCCCGGCCAAGCCGAGGTGGACCTCGCTGCCCAAAAAATCGAAGGGACTGCGCCCGATGAGGCCCTCCACGCTCTGCGCGGGCGGCGGCGTGCAGCGGTACTCGCCCCAACCCACCAAGCCGTTGTCGGTTTGCACCTTGAAGAAGGTGCGCTGGTCAATGGAGCGGAAGCGCACGGCGTGCTCGGCATTGCGGGCGGCGAGCGGCACGTGCGCGGGAATGATGTCAACATCGGTGATTTTCACGGTTTTTCTCCTCGGTGCGTAAATGAGATTGCATTAGTAGCAAAATTGACGATCCAGCGCCGTCGGCCTTAACTTACCCCATCCCATCCCCATCGCCAAAGACAGTCTAACCCATGCCTTCTTACATATCTGCTTACGACACCGAAGCCGTGTACGCTTGGTGGGACGCGCCGACCGGGCCGGGCTACCAAGGCCGGATCAGCTACGAGGGAGAGCGGCTGGCCGAGTGCATCGCCGGCGTCCGGGCCGTGGCCCAAGTGCATATAGAGCGGCAAGCGCCCGCCTCCTTTTTCATCGTCGCCGAGCTATTGCAGAGCGCCGCATCCGAATTCCGCGCCATCCTCGACGAGCCCCTTTTCGACATCCAATGCCACTCGTTCACCCACAAAGACCTAATCAGTTTAGCCGATGCCGATGACCAAGCCGCCTTACAGTATGAGTTAGTCGATTCCAAAAAACTGATCGAAGACACCTTCTCCCGCCCAGTGATCGGCTTGACCGCGCCCGGCGGCTATACGCGCGGCTTCATTGGCCAAGAGCGCATCCTTCACGTGATGTGGGAGGCCGGCTATCGCTATATGCGCACCGTGGGGGCTGGGCCGGACGGAACCATGCCCGCGCCGCTCAACCGGCCCTTCTGGTACGCCCGCGAGGGCTTTCCTGGCCTCCTCGAAATGCCTTCGCACGCCTGGCACGACAACATCCTCACCGGGCAGCCGGGCAAGGTGCTGTGGCCGCCGCAATTCCCCTGGCCCTATCCGGCGCACATGCCCGAAGACGCCCAAGGCGTGTACGCAGCCTACGCCCCGGGCATCGACTACGTACAACAAGCAAACCTGCCCTACTACTTGCCCATCTTTCACCCTTGGTCCGTCTATCGCATCGACCGCCGCGCGCAGCAACTCGACCTCCTCTTGCGCCGTGCACAAACGGAAAATCTCCCCCGCGTCTCCTGCACCCAACAATACGAATACGCACTAGCGCATAAATCCCAAATCCCCGACGCCTCGCCAGACGATCTATAACCCCATGCCCACCCTCTCCCCCACCCACCTCGCCGCCATCGAGCGCCGCCGTCGCCTCATAGTCAATTTCGACGTGACCTTTGCGATCAATGTGCAGCATCGCCGCAACCCGGATCGGCCCGACCTCGTGGAGCACCTGTTCGAATTCGCCGACGCGCCCGGGTCGCAGATCGACAGCATTTGGTGGAACTGGGGCGAGGGGAATCAAGCGCCCTATCCGAGCGAACACTTGCCGCTATACGACCATCCGCTCTATCAAAAGTGGGCAGACGAAGGGACGGACATCGTCGGCCAAGTCCTCACAGCCACCCAGCGTCGCGGCCTAGAGTGCTTCTTTTCGCATCGCATGAACGGCTCGGACAACGACCTCGGCCCGTTTGCGCGCATCCCCGCGAAAGTCGCACATCCCGACTGGCTCTTTCGCACGCCTTGGTGTACGCACGAGGACAACGGCTATTGGAATTTCGCCCTGCCCCAAGTACACGACTACGTCCTGCGCAACTTGCGCGAGGTAATCGAGCGCTGGCCTTTTGATGGGATGGAATTGGACTTTGCCCGCGGAGTCGTCTTCCCCGCCGGCCAAGGCTGGTCCAACCGCGAGCGGCTGACTGAATTCATCGCCCAGTTGCGAGAATTATCATTGGCCGTGGGCGAGCGGCGCGGGCGGCCCTTTCTCCTCGCCGCCCGCATACCCGAGACGCTCGTGGGCTGCCGCTTCGACGGGATCGATGTCGAGCGCTGGGTCGGCGAGCAATTGATCGACTTACTGGCCCTCGGCGTGCGCTCTTTTGAGGTGAATTTGGCGGATTTCCAGCGCGTGGTCGCGGGCACCCCGGTCAAGCTCTATCCGTCCATAGACGATCACCACGCTACGGACGGCTATCAAAATCCCGGTATCGAGGTGCTGCGCGGGGTAGCGGCCAATTGGTGGCACCAAGACACGGACGGCATCCACACCTTCAACTTCAACTACGCAACCGACGCCCCGTATGCCGGCCAAGATTGGGCCAGCCATCTCCGCGCCTACCAAGAGTTGGGCGAGGTCGCAACGCTCAACGCCAAGGACAAGTGCTTCGTCGTCCAGCGTCGCGGGGGCGGGCACGGCCCCACCGTGATACCCAACCCCGAAGATTGGGCTACCCCAAGGCACAGCTACGCCAACACCAACATGCTGGCCCAACTGCCCGCAGCCGTGCCCAACGACGAGCACACCGATCTGCTACTTCAAATACACGTGGGCCTCGACCTAGCCGCCGAGCGAATCTCCGCGGCAGAGCTACGCCTCCTGCTGTCCGATCCGAGCGCAGAAAACTTGCCCGAAGCTCAGCGTTTGCCACCAGTGCAAGTAGCCACCATCGGTCATCCCGACGGGGAACTCGTCAATATTCCGGCGACGCAAGGTGTGGAACAAACCGTGCAGATACGGCTGAACAATGCGTTGCTGGAGCAGCCGACCGCGGACGATGGCTGGTTGGTCTGGCCGGTCGAGGGGCCGCTCTTGGCGACTGGCGCGAATCTGGTCGGCATCAGCGCACAGAAGCGGGCACCCGACGCGCCGCAACTCGTCGTCGAAAAGCTGGAAATAGCCGTGGTGTGCAAGGCTGCGGACTAGGCAGCTATCTCACACACCCCCGGCTGCGGTGAGTTACCGAAGACTACGCTACTCGACGTCTATGACATAAATCTCACTACTGTTTTCGTCGCGATTGGACATGAAAGCGATACGTTGACCGTCCGGAGACCACGCCGGATTGTAGTCGTCGCCAACGTCTTGAGTGAGGTTGGTTGGATTGCTGCCGTCAGCAGACATTACATAAATCTCAGAGTTCCCGTCGCGAGTAGACATAAAGGCGATGCGTTGACCGTCCGGAGACCACGCCGGATTGTAGTCGTCGCCAACGTCTTGAGTGAGGTTGGTTGGATTGCTGCCGTCAGCAGACATTACATAAATCTCAGAGTTCCCGTCGCGAGTAGACATAAAGGCGATGCGTTGACCGTCCGGAGACCACGCCGGATTGTAGTCGTCGCCAACGTCTTGAGTGAGGTTGGTTGGATTGCTGCCGTCAGCAGACATTACATAAATCTCAGAGTTCCCGTCGCGAGTAGACACAAAAGCGATGCGTTGGCCGTCCGGAGACCACGCCGGCGACCAGTCCGACCAGTCCTCACCGGCATTTTGTGTGAGTCTAGTTGGGTTGCTGCCGTCGGCAGACATCACATAAATCCCAGAATTCCTGCCGCGAGTAGACGTGAAGACGATGCGTTGGCCGTCCGGAGACCACGCCGGATTGTAGTCGCTATCGGCGTTTTGTGTGAGGTTGGTTGCGATGTCGTTATCGCCACTAGACCTCTGCGCATAAAGCGTATAATCGCCTGTGTCAGAATCCCAACCCTTTACTCTGATGTAGTAGGTGCCTGCACTAACGGGGACAGAAACCCGAAAATTGGACCCTTTACCGCTGTCGGAATCACGAGCCAAGACGGTTCCAGAGCTATCCAAAATAGCGCCTTCGGTATCCACGCTGCCCGTCGTAGAGGCTATCAAGGTGTCCGAACTGCTTATCTCAATGACGAAGTAATCCACATCATCCGCCGATAGCGAGCCAGAAATCGAACTCCCCAAAGACACCTCCGTCGCCTTAGAGAGAGTGTCGCCATAATCGTCGCCGATCCCTGCTGGCAACGTCGGATCGGACGGATTATCGGTGTACCGGACGAGAAGCAAGACATCGGCCAAATCAACCGTGCCATCTTTGTTTACATCGCCGAGGGAAATCTCGCCGTTGTTGGGAAGAATCATGGAGGAGTCTGTCATAATGTATAACAGCACGTACAGCACATCAGAGACATCGACTTGACCATCGTTGTTCACATCCCCCAAAACAATGCTCGTAGTCCGCTTCATGCGCGGCATGCCACCGTGCTCTTCGATCACAATGTCCGCCTCGTCAACCCCCACCCGAAAAGTCGGGTTCACATACGCGATCAATCCCTCACCTGCAACAGTCAGCCCATAGACCGAACCATCCGCTTTCACCACACCCTGAACCGTCGCCCGCACCGCCCCCTGAGCTGTCGGAATCCCCGCCTGCCCATCCACCAACACCATCCGCCGACTCTCCGTCATTCTGCCGCTACTCAGCCGATAGATATACACCCCTGCGCCCACGGCTCGCCCCACCGCATCCGTAGCGTCCCATAGCGCCGTGTGCATCCCCGCCGACTGTTCCGCATCCACCAACGTCGCCAAACGCTGCCCCAGCAGATTGAACACCTCCAGCCGCACATGAGCGGACGCCGGTATCTGGTAGGGAATAACGGTCGAAGGATTAAACGGATTGGGGTAATTCTGCCCCAGCACAAAATCAGTCGGCAGAGCCGTGCCCCTGTCCGTAGAGAACGCCCGCAGCGATAGTGCAAAATGCCCACTTTCATCTGTGGTCGTGCCGACAAACCGACGCAGATCAGTCAAATCGAACAGCCGCACCTGCACGCCAACGGCTGGTTGCCCAGACGACAAGCGCACCCGGCCTTCAAGGAGGGATTCTGCGCCGACGCTGACGCTCAGCACCAGCCCGATGAAACAGCCGATAAACAACTTCATAGATTATACTTCCCTTCTAGTCAGCGTCTTGGGCCGCCGCGATAGGATTTGTTTGGAATACTTCTATGTTGAATTGTCGATCGCCTTCCGAAGATCGGAAAGCAAGTTCCGCCTCGCCTAAAAAATAAAGCAACAGCAAATGGCCGACAAAAAACTTAGCGTCCACAGGGAATTCCCCTACAACGCTTGCCCACGAGTATGGCGATGCCGTTGTTAGCAGGTCATGGATCGCATTCTACTGGTAGGTTGCGGCGGCTTCATCGGAGCCGTGTTGCGCTACTTGGTCTCCTTGGGAACCCAGCGCCTGTTGGGCACCCCACTCTACGCCACCCTCGTGGTCAATGTGGTCGGCTGCCTAGTCATTGGCTTTTTGGGTGGCCTAGCCGAAGAGCGTCAATACCTAAGCTCCCAGGTCCGCCTATTCCTCTTCGTCGGCATCCTCGGCGGCTTCACCACTTTTTCATCCGTGGCTTACGAGACCGCGCAAATACTGCGCGCAGGTCAGGTGCCAGCCGCCTTAGTCCACATTGGCCTGCAACTGCTGCTGGGCATTCCCGCCGTATTCGTCGGGTATTGGGCGGCCCGCTAGCCAGCTAACCCGCGCAAGTGCGCCAAGCTCGCGGGCGCGGCTTCGCGCAAACTGGCTTGGCGATAGACCTTGACCGAGGCAAAACCCGCGTAGCCAATGGCGTCCAAGGCCGCGAGCACGGCTTTGAAGTCGAGGTGGCCACTGCCCAGCACGCCGCCGTTGCTCTCGCACAAGTGGACGTGCCGCAGCGCGTCGCCGCAGTCGAAAATGGGCTGGGTCAACGACTTTTCTTCAATGTTCATGTGAATCGTATCGACCATCGGCCTAAAAGCCGGCACGCCAATCCGCTCAATCAGGCCGCGCACCTCACCGACGGAATTGTTAAACCCCACTTGTAAGTGATTGATCGGCTCAACGACCAGGTCCACACCAGCGTCTTGCGCGGCCAAACCCACTTCGCGCAGGCCAGCCGCAATGCGCTCGTTAGCCACCTCGGCATCCGGCTCGTCCTCGCGCAAGCCCTGCAAAAGCCCGACCACGAGAATGGCGTTGAAACGCTGAGCAATCGGCAGGTACTCCCGCAGCCTAGCGACGGCACCGGCGCGTCGATGCGGATCGGCCACACTCAAGCACAGCCCCTCGGTATAGGCAGCCCCAGTCAAAAGCGACGGCACCACCAAGCCGCACGCCTCCACCGCACGCTCAATCGCGTCCAATTGACTGAGTACCGCAGACGTCAAGTTCAACTCGACGCCCTCGTACCCACAGTCCCGAATGAAGTCCAACCCAGCGGCAAAATCGCTCCCGAGATCCGCAAAGTCGATTACCATATAGCTGTAGCGCATCGCCGTCTCCAAGTGAGTGGAAAAGTGGCGGCCAACCGCCGCCGTGTCTAAGTTACTCCATTCCTTTTAGCCCCAACAGCGGAGCGCACGCGTGCGATACCGACGATTCGGCAAAACGAACTGGCAAGTCAGCGAAATCGCCATGGGCGGGTCTTGGT
>JAPPEG010000087.1 GCA_028875345.1 Gemmatimonadota bacterium | reverse complement strand
GGCGATGTGGCCCACGGCTTTATGAACTTGCACGTGCAGTGGGCGGGCAATCCCGTGCTGCGCGCGATCAGTGCGGCCGAGGCTCAGCCGGTGAGTTGCGGCAGCCTGCCTTGCGTGGGCGGCCAGAACGAGATCGTCGCCGTGCCGGGCGGTCTGGAGAGCACGCGGTACTGGCAGCGGCTGCGCGTCTCCGCTCGGCGCACCGAGCAGGAATACTGGCTGTTGACTGGGGAGCACCCGGTTGTTCTCGTGGCGTTGCGACGTCGGCCGCGCGGTCTTCAACTCGTTGATGGCATCGTCCGGCTGAGTGGTGGAGACGCCTTGCAGTACGAGGCCCGGCCTTGGTTCTGTCCCAATGGGGGACGTCTGCGCTTGCGCTTACGATTGCGGGGGGACGAGGACGGTCCTCGGGTGTTGTTCAACACGGGGAACGGCGTCGGTGGGATCGGTGGGACGAGGGTCAATACCTTTGCCCTCGTCGTCGAAAAGGACGGCAAGCTGTGCTTCAGCGTGCAGAGTCAGAACGGCCACGAAGTTACCGTGTGTGCACCGAGTAGAGTGGACGCTGGAATTTGGCACGAGGTTGAGATCGGGTGGGGTGGTTTCAACCGGCGCGCGGGTAGGCCGTGGATGGAGATTGCTGTCGATGGCGAGGCGAAGCGCATCGACGATCCGGCCACCTTCGGCGAGGTGGGCCTCGACTCTCAGGGCCTCGACTCGCGGCAGGAACCGCGCACCTTTTACGCGTGGCCTCACTCCGCTCTCACCTTCGGCGGTGCCGTGCAGACGCCTGGCGTCTCCACGGACTGCGATATAGCTCTCATTGATCTCCGCTGTCCGGGCCGTCGGCGGCTGACCGTGGATCTTGCTAGGGGCTTGGGACCGGAGATGGGTGGTGGTGAGTTGGCCTACAAGCTGAATCCGGTGGATCTGCGCGGCCTGAGCAGGAGTCGCGCCCGTCTTGGTGCTGGGCCGCGCGTGGTGGAGGTGATGACGGCGTTTGGAAAGGATCTTCGACTGCGGACGGAGGAGGTGCCCTTCGCGCCTTCTGGGTTGGCTGCTGGTAGCCTCGTCAGCTTTCTGCCGGGTGCTGCTGAGGCGTCAACGCGGCTGGTGGCAGGCACGGATGACGACGTTCTCGTCCTTGCCTTTTGCAGCCGCTCGGCGAAGGCCCAGGTTGCAAAGGAGGGCGATCGGTTCTGGCTGCGCGCTGGCGGCCGGGAGTTTTCCTTCGACGTGTCCAGGAAGAGCGGTGCAATCCTGCGTCCCCGCTGAGGTTCTCAGCGGCGTCTTAAAATCCAAGTGCGCCCCAAGTAACCGTTATTCCGCCTCTGCGTTCATCTGGGGATACTTTGCCGCCGGAGGTTGTAGGTGGTTGGATTTGCAGAATATATCACACGGTCTAAAGCTGCGATAAGTCCTCCACCACCATAGGAGAAAGTAGCCTGATATTATGATTTCCCTTCATCGGCATCATGAAAATCAAAAAAGGTCAATATATCATTCCGATCCGAAAATCCACGATCCGCTTTCATTTTTTCTAGCTCAGGAGTGGAGTCGTCGCGCCAGCCACGCTTTTCCATGAATTGATTCCAGATTTGGATTTCTTCATTATTGGGACGCCTTCCATTTTCAAAACACCATTCTAGTATCTCTTCATCAGTTCCACTAGAAAGCACCCTTTTAACTAGAGCATCGTATTCTACCTGAAGAAAGCGAAGGCATCGACCATCAAGTCCGAAACCATGATTATAGTCGTCCGGAAGCTTGCCTTGATGGTAAAGTCGGATCTTGTCTAGCATTCGCCCAAAAAAGACGATCTCTCCTACCTTTTCGTAGGAACTCCTTAAGTTGGGAATCTGCATAATGGCATTCCTCCAAAAATACAATATTCTGATTCTTCTTACGGACCTGAGCCGGCCCTTTTCCATTGCATTTGACTGCTTATATCCGAACAATTAGTTCGGGTAACGAGTAGAGAAATCTGTCAAGGGCGCGGCGTGGCCCGAACCTCGACCTTGGTCCCATCGCGCACCGGCGTCGTTACTCGCAGCACGCCGGGTCGCACGACCTCCGCCGCTAGCTCACGCCCGTCCACTACTACGCGAGGGTCGCGGCACCAAGCCGCTGGCACGCTGGCCTCTAGCGTCAGGCTGCGGTACGGCACCTGTTCGGGCAACTCAGAAAGTCCGATGCGAAAGCGCTTCGCTTCGTCATTGCCGTCCACGGTCTCGATCTGAGCATGACGCCGCATCAGATGATAGCTGAGTGCCTCCTCGGGCACTGCGCACCAGACTGCGTCGCCCCCCTCGGACAACACCGTCTCAAAGCGCTGCCGTAGCTGGGCTTCGGAGCAGTCCTTGTTGGGATGCACGGCTGTTTCCAGCGGACAGTGGCAGTAGTCGATGAGCCAGCCTTGCACGGCTTGGGCTTGGCGGATGTTGCGGTACGGGTCGTAGGCGCTGTAGAACGGCTCGTAG
>JAPPEG010000206.1 GCA_028875345.1 Gemmatimonadota bacterium | reverse complement strand
CCGACTGGAACGACCCCCTGCTCTACGACCTGACGATCAACACCGGCAAAATAGACCGGACCGCCGCCGTCGATCTTCTTGCCGGCTTCTTAGCCAGCCGAGAATAAGCCTTTCGGCTCATTCTCTCGGCATTTTCCCCAAATACCGCTGCAAAATAGTCTGCCCCTGCCCGCCTCTTTTCTCGATCTCCTTGTGCAACTCCTCTACTGCCCCTATCCGCACTGCTTCCTCCGCGCCGTATGCTTCTACTGCTTCAGCATACGCCGCCGCTGCTTGCTTTACTTTTCCCTGTGCTAACAGTACCAGCCCCATTCTGAATGCCGCCGTGCTGCCCGCTCCTAGGGCCAACGCTCGGCGGAACTGGTCGGCGGCCCGCGCTGGCTGCCCTTTGACATAGAGAAGCGATCCGTAGTTTGTGCTGAGCGTCACGTTGTCTGGGCCCAGTTCCAAGGCGCGCTCGTAAGCCTGCAAAGCAGCGTCGAGCAACCCTTGGTTGTAAAGCACGAAGCCCTGCAGTTCATAGGCGTGACTGGTCGGTTGCAGGGTAGCGGCCATGCCGTAGATTTCGCCGGCTTGGCTCAGATAGCCAAGCTCCTGTGCCCGTCGGCCGACCAAGATATAGGCAGTGGCCATTTGGAGATTTCTATGTCCGTCAAGCTCCTCGCTTAGCTGGATCCCGTGGTGCAGGACGTGGAGTGCCACATCGGGCAGGCCGAGGGCCAGCGAGGTGACCGCGGCCGCCCACGGCACTAGGAAACCGTTTGCCTCATCGTAGCCGGCCACAAATTTTTGGGCCGCTTGGAGTTCGGCCCTCTCAGCCCCTATCTGTCCGTAGGCATTGGCCTGCAACAAGTACGCAGTGTGCATCTGGGGGTAGGACGCGAGAGCTAAGTCGAGTGCCGCAAGCGTCTTGTGATAGTCACCTGCTCGGAAGTGGTCGGCGGCCTGGGCGAGCAGGCGGTCGGCACAGCGTTCGTCCTGCAAGAATTGCTGTTGCCAAGTGGTCCAGAGTTTTTCCAGTTCCTCTACACTAGCCTGCCGGCGGAAAATGAGCACCGCCGGATGGTCGAATCCCAAAAACGAAACCTCGGCATCGTCGTCCACTAGGGAGACTCCTAGCATACGAGGATAGACCTTAAAGCGATCTATTTGTGTAAAACCTAAATCTCCGCTCCACAGGCTTCGGTAAAACGTGCTAGCGGCTGGAAGCAATGCCGGTACCCCCACGAACTGGCTATAGCGGTTGACATCAACGGCGGCGATATAGTCCATCGTTTTTACCTGGTTCCAAAGAAAGTTGGCCGCTGCTGTGCAACTCAAGTAGTGGCGCATCCAAAAGAGCCTACCGGCGTCCAAATTCACGTGAGTATAGCGGCTACCCGAAATCAGCGACCTCATATTAAACCCTCCACCTTCTACGCCGATTCGCGCCCCGTTCTCGGCGTGGGCGGCGAGAAAGCGACCTGCCTGAATCCGGCTGTCCTCTTCGAGGTAAATGCGGGTAAAGGCCAGCCCGTAGAAAGCAGTATAAACTAAGAGTGCCGCTGCAACGACCCCACCGACAAGCCTGTGGCGTCGCCAGAGTACCTGACACAACCCGGCGGCAAAAAGGCTTAGCAGGGGCAATAAGGGCAGTAAGTAGCGAACGTGCTTGGTGTGCAGACCGCCTATCATCGCCAGAGATACCAGACACCAGACGAGCACGGGCAGTTCGACCTTCCGGCGGTACCACAGCGTCCATAGCATCCCGCTGGCAAACCCAAGGGTCAGCGGCCAGCCCACCGCTTGGGGCCAAAGGTGGCTCCAGTAGTGGAGATGCGGCGTGGTATGCATATCGACTAAGGACCACGGACGTAGCAGGGTGCCTCGGGCGACGTCCATTGAATAGACGAAGTCGTCGGTGGAGATATTCTGCCACAGCCGCTCGGGAGCCCAAAGCAAATACGGTTGCAGCACTAGGAGCGAACCCAGCGCCGCAAGGGCTGCGGACCAGAGCTTGGGATCCCTGAGCCGCAAAGGAATCTGTCGCCAACCGCCCTCCGCGCAGTGCCCCACGATCAGGGCCAGTCCCAGTGCCACGCCGTTGAGCCGCACGGCCGCTGCTGCGCCGATTGCTAGACCAACCAAGACGTATCGGCTGTGTGTTGGCCGCTCCAGTGCCCAAAGCAAGGCGGAAAAGAACACTAGCGCGAAAAACGCAAAGAACCCATCGACAGTAAAGAAATGCGCCTGCTGCACCGCTAGTGGAGCAAGGGCCACAAAAGAAGCAGCCAAAAGAGCCGGTGCCGGTCCTGAGATGCGGATCCCTAACGCCAAGACTAGGGCTGGTAGCGCACAGCTGACCAAGGCAGCTAGTATTCTTACGCGCAGATATATTCGCCGCCGTGCTTCTGGTCCCTCGTCGAAGGCTGGTGCCCCGAGCAAGGCCGTGCGGGCTAGATACAGCGGCAACAGGCCGTATGATGTAATCGGTGGATTGAAAGGGCTTTGCCAGTCTAGTTCAAGAGCGGCGCGGATCAGGGTTTCTTCATCGGGGTGAAAGGTATAGAATGCACGCTCTACGCCCTGCTGCTGCGCCTCGGGCAAGACAAAGTCGCTTGTGCCTCGCGTCAGCCCCGCAAAGCGCAATCCCGCCCCTAGAAGCAGACAAATTACTGTGGCCGTCCAATACCAGGTTCTGGTGGACATAGTGATTCAGAGATCAAACGAGCGCGGCACCGACCGTGCCCGTGCCCCGTGCAAAAACGCGTCGTCTGGCTGCGGCCAGCGCATTGCGTACTGCCGGCTGCGCTGGCGGCGGTAGCCCGCGTTGTAGTACGTGCTCGCAGCGAGCCAGCGCAGTAAACGGGCCGTAAGCTCGTTTTGCAGTTCCCGCTGCTCAGGTCGGCCCCAGAGGTTCCACAGTTCGTGCGGGTCCTGTTCCAAGTCGTATAGCTCGCCCTGATCCTGGCCGATGTAATAGACCATTTTGTGCCGCTGGCCGCGCATCATCACCTGATAATTATCCTCGCAGAACACCCACTCGCGCGGCGCGCAATCCGCGGCTTCCTCCAAGTATGGCCGCAGCGAGCGTCCCTCTAGGTAGCTGGGCACCTCCACGCCCGCCGCTTCTAGGATCGTCGGTCCTAAGTCCATCAGCGAGACCAAGTCGCCGACCGCATCGCCCTTTTGCGTCCGCCGGCTGTCGCGCACAATCAGCGGCACGTGTACTATCGGATCGTACATCAGCCACTTATACGCCAGTCCGTGATCGCCCAACAACTCGCCGTGATCCGAGCAGAAGAGGAGCAAGCTATTGTCCAAGAAGCCTCGCGTCTGCAGCGCGTCGAGTACCTCGCCCAACTTCTCATCCACCGTGGTAATTTTAGCGTAGTAGTGCCGCCGCATGTGGGCGATGTCCTCTTCGCTAGGCGAGAACATGTCGATCGCAGATTCGTGCTCGGTCTCAGCGTGCGTCTTTCTCTGCGCCGCGTGCTGGGGCGGCTTGTCGTCTAACTCGCCCTCGCGCAGCACGCGCGGCGGCATTGGCCGCCCCGCGTACTGCTCTACATGCCTCGGCAGCGGGTCCCACGGCTCGTGCGGGCCGGTAAAACCTACCTGCAAGAAAAACGGTTGTTGGCCCTTGTAATCGCGAATCCAAGTAAGGGCCGAGTCGCCGATAAAGACATCCGAGTGAAAGCGCTCTTCCAAGTGCCAAGGGACGCCTTGGTATTTCTGCAGCCAATCGGGATCGGTCTTGTTGCGATCGTTGGGCCGCTCCAAGCCGTGAATCCGCAGGTAGCGGCCCCAGTCGTCGTCGGCCCCACCCATGGCGAGGTTCTTGCTAGTGGGATTCTCCACCACGACCCGCTCGTGAAAGCCCCCGGCGACATCGCGCGGAGCAAAGTGCATCTTGCCGATGTTGACGCAGTGATAACCCGCGTCGTTGAGGTCTTGCACCCAATTGCGGTGACTAGCCCAGTGGTCGAAGCTGTACACGCCGGTATTGTGCGGGTACATACCCGTGAAAATCGCCGCCCGCGAGGCAATGCAGGTCGCGCCCGGGCAAAAGGCATTGCGGAAGGAAAGCCCCTCCGCGGCCAAGCGGTCCATCGCCGGCGTAATCGCGTAGTCGTAGCCCCAAGCGCCGATTGTGTCGAAGCGCTGTTGGTCGGTCATAATGAGAATGATATTGGGTCGATCCATCACGGTACCTCCTCCAAGCCTGCTTCTGCGAGTGCCCCCAGTAGCGACGGCACGCCAAAAAACACTAAGCTCAACGCAGTCGGATGCATGGCCACCGCACCCCGGTAATCCGGGCGGTCGCTCCAGTCCTGTTGGTCAATCAATCCGGCCAGCACCGCCCGCCCCACCTCCAGATAGCCCTTTTCCCCAGTCAGCCGCCAAGCGTACGCCAGCGAGCCGCAGAGCACGCCGTGGTAGCTCTGGGCGCGGGCAAACTCGGCGTCGAAGACGCCTTTGCCGCCGCAGAACCAATCGACGGCCCGCACGAAAACCTCGGCCACATCCGCGCGTCCGGTCATCCTGTGTAGTAGTTCCAGTCCGACCATTAAGTAGTGCGTCTGGTAACCCTTTTGCTCCTCGTAGGGCAACACCCGCTTTAATGCAGTAAAACTCCCCCGCAGCGCGAGGAATTCTTCGTCGCTAAACGGGTCCGCCGTCCCCATTTCCACCGCCAAGGTCGTGCCCTCGGTAGCCATGCCGTACGGCCCTTGGTCGGGCAGCTTGCCCTCAGTGGACACCTGAAAGCGCTTGTGCCAACTGCCGTCTTCGTTTTGGCCGCGCGCCACCGCGTCGTACACCGCTTCGGCGCGACGCATAAAGCGTGCCTCTCCGGTCAGCTCGTACAGATAGAGCAAGCCCCGCAGCGCGTTGGCAATGGAGCGCAAGCTGAAGCTGTAGCGCGGGTCTTCGCTCCAGCGGTAGCGCAGGAGAAATTCCCCGGCCTCGTGCAAGACCTCCCGCGCCCGCTCGTCGCCGCTCAAGTAGTAGTAATCCACCCAATTGTCGATAAAGGTGTGCGAAGCGCACGGCTCGTCGCCAAAGTGGTCCATGCTGTGGCGGAAACAGCCGCCGACCATGTAGGGCCGAAACGGCTGGTAGTGGCAGGTATCTACGTCCAGCGAATGCCGGGTCATGGCCTCGGCGAGCGCGTAGTAGCGCCCCTCGCCCGTGCGCAAGTACTGCAACCACACGGCGTGGCGCGGATCCCATTCGCTGTTGCACCAACCCCAACGGCCCTTGAAGCGCCAGCCTCCCTCGCTCTCCTCCCAAGTGGCCATCACGTCGCCCCAATCGAAAAAACCCTTCCAGCGATAGCGCTCAATGTGCCCTTCCATCCAGGCGACAAAACCCGTCAACATGCGGTCGGAACGCGGAAACTCCGCGCCAGTCGCCAACCCGCCGACCGCCCCGCTCTGCACCACCCAATCCGGCGCAACGCTCACCTGTGGCGGGTGCAAAAGGCCCTGCAACCGCTCGCCGTTGGCGGATCCGGCGCGAAAAAAGTCGACGAAAAACTCGCTGCTCTTCGCAGCACCCATGCCGTCGGCATAGACCCCTTCGCCCTCGTGCCAAGCCACTTCCTCGGCGTAGCGTTTGCAGCTAAGCCGCCGACCCTCTGGGTCGCGCCAAAAGAACACGTCGATGCCTTGCGCACCCACCCCGAGGGCCTTGGGATATTCCTCGGCCATGTAGCGCAGCGCAACGCCGACGCCAGCGCGGTCGTTCTCGGCGCAAATCCAGCCGACGGCGCGCTCGCCCTCGGCCCGCACGGCGCGTTCAACGCCCTCGTACTCCTCCCAATAGAAGTGATTGTCCGACCGCTGCGAGAGCAAGGCGTAGCGCTCGGGAACCCAAGCCCCCTCCATGACCCGTCCAGCCCCGACGCGCCAAGTTCCGCCGCCTTCGGGCAAGAGCGGGACGCGCAAGCCCAGCTCCTCCACCTCGGTCTCGCGCGGATTACAGGTGACGACCACCGTGTGCACCACTCTCACCTGCGCCTTACCGGCATAGGCGTAGATCCGCGTCGCAAAGTGCAGCGGGCGATAGCCGGCGTAGTGGTGCATGGGCGCGGTTGATTCGTAGGCCCCTCGGCAGCAAATCACCGTCCGCAAGGGACCGGCCTCTTCGATCTCGACGGCGTATTCCTCCACGCCCTCTGACGCCAGACACGTGCCCCCCATCCCGTAGATCCGCCGCTGCGTTCCCCCGATGAACTCCGACTCAGAAATCTTGGCCCAAGCGTCGCCGCCGCCCCGAGGTGCAACATCCACCTCGGAAACAAACGACCCTTCGGCTCGCTCTCCTAGTTCTACCCCGTCAAAAAGCGCGAATGCCTTTTTGCCTATGCCAAATCGCAGGGGTCCAGTACACACCTCAAACCGATCTTCCCGCTCGGCGATTTCCACGCCTTGGACGTTCGCCGCCGCTTCTTTGTCTTTGTTGTATTGCAAGGTGTACACGGCCTCTTGCCCCGCTTCCACATCGGCCTGAAAATCCACCAAGACCCACTTTGCGCTGCCGTCCGGCCAGCGGCCCAAGACCCGTAGCTGCACCGGGACATCTTGGCCCTGTGTGTCCTGTAAAGACAAATTTTCCACGTCTGCCACAGCACCTTGAGGCAGAGGGACGCCCCTAGTCAGGGGGAACCCTCGGCGGGTAATGCCCTCGGTCTCTTTTACTTTTAAGTCAATGCCTTCGTCGGGTATGCTCACGTGACTACTCCTTGGTCTCGTATATGCGGCGATGGAAAATAAGCAAGCGACCAACGCCCCACCAACCCGCATTGACCCGCCTCCACACCCCTCCTATCTTCTCGCTGCCCAAGCCAAAGGAACCACCCCGTGAAACCAGACCAAGACCTGAACGCCCAACAGCTCCTTCCAGCAATCCAGCGCTTTTTAGCCCTTACCGGTGCCAAAATCCTCGATCTCGACAACACCTGGGACCCGGATCGCGGCACCCCGGTCTTCACCCAGCAGGGGCGCTACACCACCCGAGGCTGGACCGAATGGACCCAAGGCTTCCAATACGGCTGCGCCATACTCCAGTACGACATGACCGACGACGCGCGCTTCCTCGCGCTCGGCCGCGATTGCACCATCGCGCACATGGCACCGCACGTCTCGCACATCGGCGTCCACGACCACGGCTTCAACAACCTCTCCACCTATGGCAACTTGCGCCGCCTGATGCTCGAAGGCCGCATTCCGCACGATCAGCGAGAACTGGACTTCTACGAATTAGCCATCAAGCTGTCGGGAGCCGTACAAGCCGCGCGCTGGACCGAGACTGCGTACGGCACGGGCTTCATTCACTCCTTCAACGGCCCACATTCGCTCTTTTCCGACACCATGCGCTCGTTGCGCATCTTGGGAACTGCGCACCAGCTAGGCCACGCGCTGATGGGCGAGGGCGACAAGCGCATCAGTCTGCTCGGCCGCTTAATCGAACACGCCCAGACCAACGCCCGTTTCAACGTCTATTACGGCGAGGGACGCGACGCGTTTGACACACCCGGCCGCGTAGTCCACGAATCCATCTTCAACGTCCACGACGGCCAGTACCGCTGTCCCAGCACCCAGCAAGGCTACACTCCGTTCTCTACTTGGACTCGCGGTCTGTCGTGGGTGCTTACAGGCTATGCCGAGCAGCTAGAGTATTTCGCCACACTCAGCGAGGCCGACGTCGAACCTTTCGGCACCAAGGCCGACCTCGTACAAATCATGGAGAAAGCGGCCTTGGCCACCGCGGAATTCCACATCGCCAACAGCTTTGCCGACGGCGTACCGTTTTGGGACACCGGTGCCCCTGGAGTCGCCTCCTTTGGCGCGATAACCGACCAGCCCTCCAACCCGTACAACGACGTCGAGCCGCTCGATAGCTCGGCCGCGGCTATCTGCGGCCAAGGGTACTTGCGCTTGGGCAACTACTATTTGTCCAAGGGAGACGAAGCGAAAGGAACGCGCTATCGCGCCGCCGCCTTCACCATCGCCCGCGCCCTCTTAGAGGAGCCTTATCTCGCCGTCGACCCCCAGCACCAAGGCATCACCCTCCACGCGATCTACCATCGCCCCAACGGCTGGGACTACGTGCCCCAAGGCCGCAAAATCCCCTGCGGCGAGGCCGCCATGTGGGGCGACTACCACACAATGGAACTAATGAGCCTGATCAAACGCGAAGCAGAAGACGCCCCTTATCCACTCTTCTTCCAATAGCGAGACCTACCGTGAAAATCACCGCCATCACCCCCATCATCGCCCGCTTCGGCAACCGCCCGCGCGTCTTGGTCAAAGTCGAGACCGACGAGGGCATCACTGGCTGGGGCGAGACCTACTCCATTGGCCCCGACCTAGCAGTCGGCCCCACTGTCGATTATTGCTTTGAGCTAATCAAGGGCATCGACCCTCGGCGGATCGAGTTCATCATGATGAAGCTGCACCAGCAGTTTCGCTTTCCACCGGGCGGGATCGGTCTGTCGGCCATCTCCGGCATCGACCACGCGCTGTGGGATATTTCCGGCAAAGCCGCAGGCGTCCCGGTCTATCAGCTCTTGGGCGGCCACGCCCGCGACCGGGTGCGCGTGTACCGTGGGATCGGCGGCCGCGACGGCAAAGAGGCCGCCGACCAAGCCCGGCGTCTGAACGAGGAGTATGGCTTCACCGCCTTCAAAACCAGCCCCTATCAACTCGATCCCGACGCCAACCGCTGGGGCCGAGTCTGCGCCGAGGCGACCAAGTATTTTGAAGAATTGCGCGTCAACTGCCCCGACGACTGGGAGTTTGCCTTCGATCCGCACGCCAAAATCTTCGAGCCGATTCGCGCCTTGCAGCTAGCCAATGCCCTCGCGCCGTACGACCCCTTTTTCTACGAAGAGCCTATGCGCCCCGAGCACATTCCAGCGTGGACCAGCCTCAAGTCGCAGATGCAGGTGCCACTGGCCACCGGCGAGAGCCTCTATGCCCGCTTTGAGTTCCTCGATCTAATCGCCAACCAAGGTGCCGACATCATCCAGCCCGACATCTGTGTCTGCGGCGGCCTGCTCGAAATGCGCAAGATCAACGCCATTGCCGAAGCCCACTACATCAGCATCGCTCCGCACAACCCCATGGGGCCGTTGGCGACGGCCGTCAACCTGCACTTCTGCGCCTCGGCACCCAACTTCAAAATTCTCGAATATCTCCTGCCGACCGAATCCGAGTGGAACGATTGGGTTGACGAACCCTATCTGCCCAAAGACGGCTACTTGGAACTGCGACCAGACCGGCCGGGGCTAGGCGTCGAGGTCAACGAAGAAGCCATCGCCGACAACGAATACATTCATTGGGAACGCTCTAGCCCGACGCGTCCCGATGGCTCGACCGGATACATCTAATGCTCAGCCGCGACCACACCGCGCTCGTCCTCATCGACATTCAGGGCAAGCTGGCCTCGCTGATGCACGAGCGCGAGGCGCTCTACCGCCAGCTACAGATTCTCGTCGAGGGCGCGCAGGTCCTAAGGTTGCCCATCCTATGGCTAGAGCAGTACCCCAAAGGGCTTGGCCCCACCATTCCCGAGGTCGCCGACCTGCTCTCCGACCAAGAGCCACTGGCCAAGACCTGCTTCAGCGCCTGCGGCCTCAGCACTTTCCAATCCCAACTGCGCCAGAGCGGCCGCCGCCAGATTCTCCTAGCCGGAATCGAAAGCCACATCTGCGTCTATCAGACTGCCCGCGACTTGCTGGACTCGGGCTACCAAGTCGAAGTCGTGGCCGACGCCGTCTCCTCGCGCACAGCCGAGAACAAGGAACTGGGTCTCCAAAGAATGGCATCCGCTGGCGCGCAGATCACGGCGGTGGAAATGTGCCTATTCGAATTGCTGAAGAAGGCGGGGACGGCCGAGTTCAAGCAAATTGCCGCCTTGGTAAAGTGAGGGGTGTTGTTACCTCTGAGGAACAGCATCGTTTCTACAAGACGACAGCACGGCGCATACAGCACATAACGCTACCAGAGGGAACGGGCATCTGCCAAGCATGGCCTACCTTTTGCTTATAGGGGGGAGTGCTTACATTTACCCAAAGAGGATCTTCTCATGGCCGAGCAATCGTCCAAGCCCGCCCAACCCACTGAATCCACCCTCGCTCTCAGTTTCCTGCGCGAGGATATTCAGGATCTGCGTCAAGATATCCGCCAAATTCACGGGCGCATTGACCAGACCAACGGGCGTATCGACAACCTGCGTACCGAAGTGGGCGAGCGCATCGATCAGACCAACGGACGCATCAATGATTTATCCAAACAACTCGATTCGCGTTACGCGCGGCTAATGGCCATGCTCATCGCCTGTACTGGCATCCTCGTCACCACCATGGGCGCGGCCGTCGCCGTACTCAAATAACGCCCTAAGCTCGCTCTGGAAACCGCTCCCGGTACTCCCGATCAAATTCTTCGCTGCCGTCGTCTAGCCGCACTTGGAGGTCCATTCCCGGAGCAAAGCCGGTGATTTTGCCAGCGGTGAAATCGCCCCGATACCCTCCGTCCGGTGCCCACAACTCCCGACCGTCGGGCCAGCGCACAGCGTGTATTTGGCGCACCGGCGCTTTGGCAAAGTCCGGCTCGACACGCAGGCGCTCCACAGCATCCCGGTCCAACTCGACCCCCAAGCCCGGAGCCTCCGGCACCCGCAGATGCCCCCCCTCCACGGCAAACTCCTGCACCAAAACGTGCGAATAGATGTTGACGCAGGGAATCGCCGGCCAGCGCGCTTGCTTTAGCACCGCCCCCAAGTGCGCCGCAAAGGTCGCCGTCAGGCCGGTACCCACCATCTGCAACCAGAACGGCATTTGCGCCCGCGCCGCCAAGTTGCCGTCGCTCAAGACGCGGCTCACCCCACCGCCGATCACAAACCCGTCGCACACGCCCTCGCGAATCGCCGTCATAGGCGGCGGCTGGCCCATGTGCATGGCGATTGGACATTGGATCTTGTGCCGCAGGAGCTTGTTGCCCTCCACGTCGTCCTGCGGAATCGGCGACTCGACGATGGCGAGACAGGCGTTGTCCCGCTCTAAGCGCGCAATGAGCGGGGCGGCTTGGTCAACCCCCAGCAACATGGTGTTGAAGTCGGCGTCCAGCTTGAAGTGCCGAGAAGTGACTTCATCCACAGCCTGTAACTGCGCCGCAATATCGTACCAAGGCCGCGCCTTGACCTTCATGGTGGTAAAACCATGCGCCTCGGCCGCGCGCGCCTCAGCCGCCCACGCTGCAGGTGGCATACTTTGCGCCCACCAAGAAACCGGGCAAGCGTCGCGGTGCTGCGGCCCCATCAGCCGGTGGCAGGGTACGCCTAAGTGCTTGCCGGCCGCGTCGAAAAGCGCCATCTGCAAGCCAGCCCCCAGCGAGTCGTCCCACAGCACCTCGAAAACATTGCGGCCGCGCACGCGGGCAAACTCCGTTTCGCGCGAGTGGCCCCACGTATATCCCTGAATCGTCTCGCCGATGCCGACAACGCCCCCCTCGGTCTCCACTTCGATCAACTCGACGATGGACCAACCCGGCCCATAGACTTCCATGGTATCGGCACAGCTCTCGTGGAACGGCACGTGCAGCACGGTGCGTAAGACGTCTTTAACAACACAAGAACTCATCGCATCCTCTCCCAAGCTCTACTCGGCCATCCGCCTGAGTACTGCGTGCAGGATTCCCCCGTTGCGGTAGTAGTTGATCTCCACGGGGGTGTCTATCCGGCATACCACCGCAAAGCGCTTCTCGCCCTCGGCGCTTTTAGCCACCACCTCCAACCCCTGCCCCGGCTGCAGGTCGTCGTCGAGGCCCTCAATATCGTATGTCTCCTCGCCGGTCAGCCCCAGCGAGTGACGGTCTTCACCGGCGGAAAATTGCAGCGGCAGAATGCCCATCCCAATCAGGTTCGAGCGGTGGATGCGCTCGTAGGTCTCGGCGATTGCGGCCTTGACGCCTTGCAGGAAGGGGCCTTTGGCTGCCCAGTCGCGGCTCGAACCCGAGCCGTACTCCTTGCCCGCGATAATTATCGACGGTACGCCTTCGTCGATGTAGCGCATCGCCGCCTCGTACATGGTCATCTGCTCGCCCGAAGGCAGGTGGCGCGTATAGCCCCCCTCGACGCCGGGCACCAACTCGTTGCGGATGCGGATATTGGCAAACGTGCCCCGCATCATCACCTCGTGGTTGCCGCGCCTAGAGCCATAGCTGTTCCAATCCTTGCGCTCGACGCCGCGGTCGGCGAGATACTCGCCCCCCGGGCTGCCCACGGCGATGGAGCCAGCCGGCGAGATGTGATCGGTCGTCACGCTGTCGCCTAACTTGGCCAAGACGCGCGCGCCTTGGATCGGCTGGATCGGCTGGACCTGTTTGGTGAGGCCGTCGAAAAAGTTCGGCTTGCGAATGTACGTGCTCTCCTCGGCCCAAGCGTAGCGCTTGCCCTCGGGCACGGGAATGGCGTTCCAAGTCTCGTTCTGACGGAACGCGTTGCCGTATTCTTCCTCGAACATCTTCGGCGTCAGCGAGCGGCTAATTGCATCGCGGATCTGGTCCTGTGAGGGCCAGATGTCGCGCAGGAACACCTCGCGGCCCGCTTGGTCGCGGCCCAGCGGCTCGCGCTCGAAGTCGATCGTCGCCCGGCCCGCGAGTGCGTAGGCCACGACTAACGGCGGCGAGGCGAGAAAATTGGCCCTCGTCAACGCGTGGACCCGGCCCTCAAAATTGCGGTTGCCGCTGAGCACGCTACACACCACCAAGTCGTTGTCGGCCACGGCCGTGGAGAGTTCCTCGGGCAAAGGCCCCGAGTTGCCGATACAGGTCGTGCAACCGTACCCGACCGTGTGGAAGCCAAGGGCTTCTAGGCTCTCGGTGAGGCCGGCCGCGTCGAGGTAGCGCGAGACGACCCGGCTGCCCGGTGCTAGGCTGGTCTTGACGTAGGCCGGAACCGAAAGGCCCCGCTCGGCCGCGTTGCGCGCCAACAGCCCCGCCCCCACCATCGCGCTCGGGTTGCTGGTATTCGTGCAAGAGGTAATGGCGGCGATGAGCACGGCACCGTGATCCAAATCAACCACGCCCTGCGCGCCCAAATCAACGGCGACCTTTTTGCCGCTGTCCTCCACTTCAAAGCGGTCCGTCAGTGAATCGGCAAAAGCAGTCGGCACATCCTTGAGCGCGACCCGATCCTGCGGCCGCGTCGGACCAGCCAAGCTCGGCTCGACCGTGCCCATATCCAGCGCCAAGTGCTCGCTGAAGATGGGATCGGGGGTTTCGGCGTGGTAGAACATGCCCTGCGCTTCCATGTACGCGCGGACGCGCTCGACCACCGCCTTCTTGCGCCCGGTGAGCGTCAAATACGCCAGCGTCTCCTCGTCAACCGGAAAAATGCCCATCGTCGCCCCGTATTCTGGGGCCATGTTGGCGAGGGTCGCCCGGTCGGCCAAGCTCAGCTCGCTCAAGCCAGGACCGTAAAACTCGACGAATTTGCCAACCACGCCATGCGCGCGGAGCATCTGCACCACCGTCAGCACCAAGTCCGTCGCCGTCGTCCCGGTGGGCAATGCGCCCGTCAGTTTGACGCCGACCACTTCGGGCAAAAGCATGTAGATCGGCTGCCCCAACATCACGGCTTCGGCCTCAATGCCGCCCACGCCCCAGCCGAGGACGCCGAGGCCGTTGATCATCGTCGTGTGGCTGTCCGTGCCCACTAGGCTGTCGGGATAGAACTCGCCGTCCTGCTCCTGCACCACTTGCGCCAGATATTCCAGGTTGACCTGATGCACGATGCCGGTGGCCGGCGGCACCACGCGAAAATTGTCGAAGGACTCCTGGCCCCAGCGCAAAAACTCGTAGCGCTCGCGGTTGCGCTCGAATTCGCGCGCGGCATTCATGGCTAGGGCCTCGCGGATACCGTAGTAATCGACCTGCACCGAGTGATCAATGACCAAGTCAACAGGAATCAGGGGATTGACCTTCTCTGGGTCGCCGCCCAAATCGGCCACGGCGTCGCGCATCACGGCCAAATCGACCACCGCGGGCACGCCGGTAAAATCCTGCATCACCACCCGCGCCGGCTTGAAGGGGATCTCTTCTTTACCCGCGGTCTCGGGACTCCAGCGCGCAATGCGCTCGACGTCCTCGCGGGTAATCTCAAATCCGTCGCACTGCCTGAGCGCGGCCTCTAGCAGAATCTTGATCGAATATGGCAACCGACTCACTTCGGCCACGCCGTCTTCTTCTAGTTTTTGAATGCGGTACAAGACGCCGCTACCGCCGCTGCATTCCAGCCGGGTGCGCGCCCCGAATTCGTCGTTTCTCGCCGTCATGGAAAACCTCTCGTAAATAGGGATGTTTTAAAATTTGGCTTTAAATATATTCAAGACCAACCCTACCTTCCACCTGCCGCCCTAGGCCGCCATGCACAATCTGCGCCAATTTCTCGATTGCCTGCGCCGCGAAGGCGAACTCGTCACCGTCGACGCTCCGGTTTCCTCTGAGCTCGAAATCGCCGAGATCCACCGCCGCGTCCTTGCCGCCGCTGGCCCTGCCCTGCTCTTTACCCGCGTCGAAGGCGCGGACTTTCCCTGCGTTACCAATCTCTTTGGCACGGCCCGGCGCGTCGATCTGGCCTTTGGCCCTAGGCCGGAGCAGTTTATCCAGCAGCTAGTGCAACTCGCCCAAGATCTGCCCTCGCTTGCGCCGCGTAAGCTCTGGCCGCACAAAAACCTAATCCCCGCCGCGCTCAAGGTCGGACTGAAGACCGTCGGCAAAGGCCCCGTTGGCGAGTGCGTGCAGTCGCCGCCCGACCTCGCGCGCTTGCCCCTACTCAAAACCTGGCCCGAGGACGGCGGGCACTTCATCACCCTGCCGCTGGTCTATACCGAACACCCCGATACCGGCCATCACAACCTCGGCATGTATCGCATCCAGCGCCACGATTCCCAGACCCTCGGCGTCCACTGGCAAATCCAAAAAGGCGGCGGCTTCCACTACCACGTCGCCGAGCAGCGGGGCGCAGACCTGCCGCTGGTCATCTTCGTCGGCGGGCCACCGGCGCTGATCCTCGCGGCCATCGCGCCGTTGCCTGAGGATTTGCCCGAGCTGATTTTGGCCTCCCTGTTGCAGGGCGAGCGCCTGCGCCGCGTGCGAGGCTCCACTCTGCCCCTGATTGCCGAAGCCGAATTCGCCATTGAGGGCGTAGTGCCGCCGCACGTGCGCGAGCCAGAAGGGCCTTTCGGCGATCACTACGGCTATTACTCGCTGCAACACGACTACCCAGTGCTCCAAGCCAAGCGCCTCTACCACCGCAAAGACGCCATCTTCCCGGCCACCGTAGTGGGCAAGCCGCCGCAGGAAGACATGTTCCTCGGCACCTACATCCAACAGCTCATGGCACCCCTGAGCAAGATGGTAATGCCCGCGATCAAGGCCATGTGGAGCTACGGCGAGACCGGCTATCACTCGCTGGCGGCCATCGTCGTCGAGGAGCGCTACCCGCGCGAGGCCATGAAATTCGCCTTTCGCATCTTGGGCGAGGACGGCGGCCAGCTCAACCTCACCAAGTTCTTGGTCGTCATAGATCGCCCCCTAGACTTGGGCGACTTCCGGCAGGTGCTCGCGTATGCCCTAGCGCGGGCGCAGCTCGCAACCGACCTTTTCGTCATCGCCAATCTCGCCATGGACACCCTCGACTACACGGGCCCGGCCGTGAACCAAGGCAGCAAAGGGATCCTCATAGGCGTGGGCGATCCAGTCGTCGAATTGCCCGGAGAATTCAGCAGCGACCTGCCCGGCGGTGCCCGCGCCGCCGAGGTCTATTGCCCTGGTGCCCTCGCAGTGCAAGGCCCGACGTACGCGGAAGATCCCGACTACGCCCAACACCTCGCCGAAGACCGAGCCATCGCAGCTTGGCCGCTGATATTTTTGGTTGACGACGCCAGTGCAGCCGCCAAGAACGTCACCTTCCTTTGGAGTACCTTTACCCGCTTTGAGCCAGCCGCCGACACCTATGCCGCCGCCGTCCAACTCCGTCGCCACCACCCCTGCTATACGCCGCCGATCGTCTTGGATTGCCGCATGAAACCCGGCTACCCAGACGAACTGATAACGGACGAAGAAACCGCGCAAAAGGTCAGCCGACGCTGGCAGGAGTACTTTCCCCAAGGCGGCGTCGAAGGCGCGGAAGATCGCCTCGGCTACACCGGATTTTCCCTGTTGGATTAACCCTGAGCAAAGGTCGCTTCATGGACGATACCCTAGCGTTTGCCCCCATCGCCGAACTCGCCACCCTGATCCGCCGCGGCGAACTCTCCCCGCTCGAACTCACCGAACTCTACTTAGAACGCATCGAGCAGTACAATCCGGCGCTCAACGCCTATCTCGCCGTCACGTCTGAGCGCGCGCGCGCCCAAGCCCGCGCTGCCGAAGCGCAAATCTCGGCCGGCACCTACCTCGGCCCCCTGCACGGCATTCCCCTCGCCTTTAAGGATCTCGTGGATGTCGCAGACCTGCCCACCACCGGCGGCTCGACCCTGCTACGCGACAACATCGCCGCGACCGACGCCACAATTGCCCGCCGCCTCTTTGCCGCGGGAGCCGTGCTCTTGGGCAAGACGCATCTCGTGGAATTCGCTTTTGGCGGCACCGGCGTCAACCATCACTACGGCACCCCAGTCAACCCCTGGGATCCCGATATCCACCGCCTGCCGGGCGGGTCGTCCTCTGGCTCGGGCGTGGCCGTAGCGGCTGGACTGGCCCCGGCCGCCCTCGGCTCGGACACCGGCGGCTCGGTGCGGATTCCCGCGTCCTTTTGCGGCCTCACTGGCCTCAAACCCACCTTTGGCCTGCTCCCCAACACCGGCGTCTTGCCCCTCGACCCCACCCTCGACAGCATCGGCCCCTTGTGCCGCACGGCGCAAGACTGCGCCCTGTTGTGCCAAGCCATGGCGGACCCCCTGCCCGGTGATTCGCTTGTGGATCGCTTGGAAGGCGAGGTCGCAGGCCTCCGGCTGTGCTTCCCGCGCGAGTATTTCTGGGACGATGTCGATGCGGAGGTCGAAGCAGCGGTGCGCGCGTCGGCGAGCGTGTTCGCCGACCTCGGCGTGTACGTCGATGAAATATCGTTCGAAGTGCTCGACGATCTAGTCGAATGGCGCAGCGGGCCTAGCACCACGGCCGTCGAAGCCTATCTCTATCACCGGCGCAACCTCGAAGCGCATCTCGATCAGTTCGACCCCATTGTCTCGGCGCGCATACTCGACGGCCGCGATACCCTCGCCGCGGACTTTCTCCAGCAGCTTAGAACACGCGACGAGCTGCGCCGCAAAGCCCGCACGGCCCTCGAAAACGTCGATTTCCTCATCACCCCGACCACTCCCTTTGCCGCCCCAATTCTCGACGAGATTGACCGCGACGACGTCTATTTCCCCATCAATGGCCTCTGCCTGCGCAACACCATCGCCGTCAACCTCCTCGATTTGTGCGCCGTTTCCCTGCCCTGCGGGTTCACACGCGACGGCTTGCCCATCGGCTTGCAACTCATCGGCCATCCCCGCGACGAGGCGAGGCTGTTGCGCCTCGCCCGCGCCTTTGAGCAAGCCACTGACTACAATCTCCTCACGCCCGCACTCGACGCTTTCGCCTAGCAAAATGCGCCGGGACGCCTTGCCAATATTCGGGGCTAGGTCTATATTTTTTGCCCTACGTGCTCCCATCGTCTAGCGGTTAGGACCCAGGGTTTTCAACCCTGTAACCGGAGTTCGAGTCTCCGTGGGAGCACCATTTTTATGTACACTACGCTGAGGAGGAACTCATGTTCGACATCGGCATCTTCGCCCCCTTTGGGGCCGACCACGATCGCAACATCGCCTATTGCCGCGACGCCGGCGCTAGTCACATCGTCTTGAGTACGGGCAACGTCTCTTCAGACGACGCACCTGCGGCCGACGCACTCAAGACGCTAGCCGACCAATACGCCAGTGCCGAAGTTGTGCTAGCCGGACTGACCCCACCGCGCCTCAGCCTCGACGCCTGCGTTGACGACGCATCCCGCACGCGCGAAGTGGGATACATGCGCCGCCTGATCGAAAACATGGGGCACGCGCAGATACCCTTCGTGCATTTCTACCTCAGCGCTGACGCAGCCCCCACCGATCCGGACGAGCGGCAGCAGCACTGGCAGGGCTTGGTGGGGATCTTCCAAGAGCTCGGCCAAATCGGCGAAGGAGTCGGCGTGCGGATATCCACCCACACGTTTCACGTGCCCGACCGCCTAATCTGGAACAGAGAGACCTTTTCAAATCTCATGGCCGCCACCGACTCTCCGGCCCACGGCCTGACCTTCTGCCAGGGCAAGTCGCAAATGGCCGGTGACAGCCTGCCCGAGGTCATCCGCCACTTCGGCGACAAGGTCTTTATGGTCCACGTGCGCGACATTGCCACCAAGGCCCAAGGGCCGACTACCCCGGAAATCGAGCAGCGGCTGGCGGACTTAGGCTACCTCGAAGTGCCCTTCGGTGCGGGGGAAGTCGATATGGTCGGCACCATCCGTGCCCTCAAAGAAATCGACTACAAGGGCCAGATTTACCCCGAGCACTTCCCGTCCATCGCCGGCGACCACGCCGCGGGGCTAGCTTGGACTCTTGGCTACATCCGCGCCTTAGACCAAGCGGTCGTTGTCTGAGAGTGCCTCGGCCACTGCGCTTCCTTTCATAATTTCCCGTAGAGCCTTTCCGCGCTGGCGAATCTCTGCCTCATGGGGAGGCTCGACGCGGGCAAATAGCCGATCTATATTTGCCTTTTCAACCGCATTGGAAAGGTCCTGCCATGCCCCATCTTACCTCCGCAGACAAGTCTTCCTTTAAGGAAAATGGCTGTCTCATCGTCCGCAGCGCACTCACCGCCGCGCAAATTCAAGCCGCTCAGGACGCCCTCTGGACTGGCATTGACGCCGACCGCGACGATCCTGCAACCTGGATCGAAGCTGGGCCGCGCACCCCTGTGCCCGCCCATCACCCGGCTATCCACGCCACCGTCCACGAGTCGCCGCTCTTTGCGATGATGGAGGAAATGGCCGGCGAGGGCCAACTCAATCCCGGTAGCGCCGGTCCCGCGCTGGTGTACCCCTCCAAAGACAAGACTTGGTCCCTGCCCGAGCGCGGCCATCTCGACGGCTACTACACCCCTACCAACGGCGTGCCCGAGGGCACGGTCGGCTACATGACCATCAACGTCACGATCTACGTCGAGGACATCGACTCACAGGGCGGCTGCTTCACCTATTGGCCCGGCAGCCATAACGTGGCGTACGAGTACTTCAAGACGCACTCGCTGCTGTCGGTGCAGGGCGGCGTTTCCAGCGACGTATTTGCGGAAGGAACCTTCCCCCAAGGGTGCGAATTCGTCGGCCAAGCCGGCGATGCTATCTTCTGGCACGGCCAGCTCTTTCACACGGGTTCCAAGAACGTCAATCGCAACATCCGCATGGCCCTCATCGGCCGCTTTTCGCGCAAAGACACCAACGATATCCGCTTTGAGACCTGCGACGATCAATGGGCGCATTGGGAGGGAATCAGTTGATGCATCTCGTCTTCAGCCCGACCCTCTGCCCGGACCTGCTCTTGCCCGAGGTGCTCGACCTTGCCAAAGCGTCCGGCTTCTCTCGCATTGAACTCTTCCGCGCGTACACCGAGAGTACTCCCGTCCACCGCGACTGGTCCGTGCCCATGGTCCGCACCGCGATTGCGGACGCCGGCCTACAACTTGCCGGCTTCAACATCCGCAATCTCACCGGCCGCAAGGCCGATTCCGACGAGCGCAACCTCGCCTACAACCTGCGCCAGCTCGAATGGGACATCCACTTGGGCCGCGCCCTTGGCATCAAAACCCTGAACACCAAGGGCGGTGCCCGCACGGACGAGGCGCTCGCCGACCTCATCGAAGGCGTCAACACCCTCCTCGACAACATCCCCGACATCGCCCTCAACTTGGGCAACCACAAAGGCAACCGCCTCCAAGGACTGGCCGACTACCAAGCGGTGATGCCCGAATTGCCCGAGCGGGCGCGCGTGCTCTTGGACACCGGGCACCTGCTCTCGGTCGGCGAGCCAATCATGCCCTTTGCCGAAGCCCTCGCCGGACGCATTGGTCTCATCCACCTGCGCGACCAGCAAGGCGAAAAGCCCGTGCCCTTCGGGGAAGGCGAATTGCCCTTTGCGGAGTTGTTTGAACTGTTAGTGGATAGTGGTTACGACGGCCCCCTCGTCGTCGAACTTGAAGAGGTCGATTGGGACGAGCCCCTGCCAGCGGCCATTGCCGCGCGCCAATACGTCGAGGCCCAGCGGCCCCAATGCGGCCCCCATGCTGAGGCCGGACCGCACTGAGGCCGGACAGCTCTCGCCTGAGTTTGGGCGCAATACCCCGTAGAATCTGTCAAGTCCCGCCACCAAATAAGTCGCCGAAGCTCAGCGGTGGGTTGACCGTGATGGAAAAGGTCAACAGGGCAGAAGCACCTACGTCGTCCTGCGCCAAGCAGGTGACCTCGACGGGCCCATCGGTGGCGGCCTCAGGCGTGCCCGAAATCGTCCGCGTGGCTGCGTCAAACGTCAAGCCAGTAGGCAAGTCGAAGACGCGATACGATACCTCGCCTTCACCGCCCGTAGCTTCCGGCAGAACTAGAGCAGTAATTGCCGTACCTGCGGTGTAGACTTGGTTTTCGACCTCCCCGACAAAAGCAAAGCCCATCATCCCGTCGTCCTCACCGTCGTCCTCACCGTCGTCCTCACCGTCGTCCTCGCCATCATCCTCGCCAGCCATCTCATTGTCGATGATCTTGATATTGATCAGCGCTCGATGTCCACTTGACGAAGTAGCCTCCACAGCGAAGGCCTTATCACCATCCGCCGTCGTGTTGTCCTTGGGCGTTAGAGAAAGCTGTGCCGTCCCCTTGATCTGGCCTTTTGCAATGGTGAGAGTATCCTCCAGTGTTGCCTCGAAATCCTCATTGAGCTTGGCCTTCTTGCCTTGTGTTGGAGAGGCAATTGCGAGTGCGACCTTCTCGTCAACCGCAGCGGCTTTGTCCAACGTCACGGTCAACGTGATGGTCACCGACCCGTCGTCCTCGCGGACCGAATCATGACTTGAGGATATGCCATCGAGTTCAACCGTGGACGTTGGCGGAGCGGCTCCTCGGACTCCTCGGGTGCCTTTAGTGCTCGGGCCGCTATCCGACTCACCAGAGGTGCCTTTAGTGCTCGGGCCGCTATCCGACAAACCCTCGTCCGCTGAGGTTGGCGGCTCCTCGGACTCCTGTTGATCCTCACCAGAGGTGCCTTCAGTGCTCGGGTCGCTATCCGACAAATCCTCCGAACCCTCGTCTGCTGAGGTATCAACGGTCGCAGTCCAGCTATGAGATCGGCCATCGCCGAGCGTCGCTGTGAGCGTATATGTGCCAGACGCATTGGCCGTAGTGCTCAGCCAAGTACTGGTCCATCCTTTGCTATCCGTTGTTGCACTTGTGGGATTCACCGACGCAGTCCCATCGTCTGGACTGACGCTAAACGACACTGTTTGTCCTACCGACGGACCTCGGATTATAATAACACGAAAGAACTTGTTCCCATCAGGCCTGAGAGGCCGAGGGGTGTCTAAAATAAGGCAGCAAGGGTCAGGATCGGGATCAGGGTCAGGATCGGGATCAGGGTCAGGATCGGGATCGGGATCAGGGTCAGGATCGGGATCAGGGTCAGGATCGGGATCAGGGTCAGGATCGGGATCAGGATCAGGGTCAGGATCGGGATCAGGGTCAGGATCGGGATCAGGATCAGGGTCAGGATCGGGATCAGGGTCAGGATCGGGATCAGGATCAGGGTCAGGCGGTGTTTCAGGCGGTGTTTCAGGCGGTGTTTCAGGCGGTGTTTCAGGCGGTGTTTCAGGCGGTGTTTCAACGGTCACAGTCCAGCTAGCAGATGAGCCATTACTGAGCGTCGCTGTGAGCGTATATGTGCCAGACGCACTGGCCGTAGTGCTCAGCCAAACACTGGCCCCTCCGTTGCTATCCGTTGTTGCACTTGTGGGACTCACCGACGCAGTCCCATCGTTTGGACTGACGCTAAACGACACTGTTTGTCCTGCCAACTGGCTCCCATCCTCATCATCGTGGACTGAAACTGAAAAGGACTTGCCATCACCAGGCTCGAGGGGCCGAGGGCTATAAGTAATAATGCAGCAAGATGGTGCTGCTATCGCCGCCCATGGCGTCAACACACCAAGCAAAACGGCAAGATAAAACCAAATTAGTCGCTTTTTCATTGCTTTGACTCCTTGATGAGTTCTAAAAGACAGCCCTAAAACTTCCTTTTAAATTAAGTATCTAATGTGATTTCTCTGTGATCGTAGCGACTGTTGTTATGATCTTTTCGTGATTTTTTCAAAAAAGAGACAGAACAAAGAAAAGCACCCCGACTCACCGTGAGAATCGGAGCGCTTTTACATACCCTAAATTTCAAACGCAACCACTACCCTTGACCAGCACAAGGTCTTGTTTGCCCCACCCTGTCTCACCCCATACATTCCCCGCCTAGACCCCCACTCAGGAGCCTACCCTGAAACGCATCACCACCGCCTCCAAGGACTGGCCGACGACCAGCGGTGATGCCCGAGTTGCCCGAGCGGACGCGCGTACTCTTGGGCACCGGCCACCTGCTCTCGGTCGGCGAGCCGATCATGCCCTTTGCCGAAGCCCTCGCCGGACGCATTGGTCTCATCCACCTGCGCGACCAGCAGGGCGAAAAACCCGTGCCCTTCGGAGAAGGCGAATTGCCCTTTGCGGAGTTGTTCGAACTGTTAGCGGATAGTGGTTACGACGACCCCCTCGTCGTCGAGCTTGAGGAGGTCGATTGGGACGAGCCGCTGCCGGCGGCTATTGCCGCACGCCAATACATCGAGGCCCTCCTCGGCTGAGTTTGGGCGCGACATAAACTAACTAGGGCAGATCCCGCTCCTGCCGTTTGCCCCACCCTGTCTCACCCCCTACATTCCCCGCATAGACCCCCACCCAGGAGCCCACTATGAAACGTATCACCACCACCGACTTCCGCGACTATCGCCGCGACCGCTTCATCGACGCCCAAACCACCCGCGCCGCCCGCCTCGCCCCCACCTATATGATCACTAACGAAATGGGCGTTGACGGCGATATCTGCGAGGGGCTCACGCCCGCTCTCTGCGCAAAAGTCGAATTCGACATTCCCTCGGCCAAAACCAAAGGAGCCGAACTGCTCTTCTACGTCAACGCCGACCAATCCACCGCCGACAAACCCATGCGGCTCCAAGTCAACGGCCACGTCCTTACCCACCGCCAAGACCGCGAGCGCATGCTCACCGGCGGTTGGGACCGCAAAAAAATCGCCGCCAAATACCTCAAAGAAGGCACCAACGAATTCGTCTTCTCGCACAGCGGCGTGTTGCACATCGACCCCTTCCCGGGCGGTCTGGCCGACGCACCCCCAAGCCACTCGAGCCGCAGCTTTGACGGCGGCAAGACTTGGCACCAAGGCACCTTGGGCGAAGCCCGCGCCATCGAAGGCGAGTACCTAGTGCGGCTGCGCGTCAAGGGACATCCGCCCCAAGGGACGCTCTGCTCGCCAGTCATCGACCTAGCCGACGAAGACGGCCGCGGCCGCATCGCTCCGCGGATGGGGATTCGCCGCCTGCACCTAAAAGCGCGGATGCGCCAGCCGCAGGGGACCCAAATACACTTCGAACTGCGCACGGGTTCGACGCCTTCTTTTGATCCGCGCACTTGGACGGCTTGGGAGCGGGGCACTGCCTTGCAGTGGCCCGGGCGCTTCGTGCAGTGGCGTGCCATCCTCGAAACCGACGCGGCCAACAAGAGCCCGACGCTCCAAGCCGTCACCCTCGAAGCCGATATCGAGGAAGACGCCAAGAGCCTCGCCCCCTTCAAGCGCGCGGAGTTCGACCAACCCCAACTCGTGCACAGCTCGTACCCCTTCGCCTATATGGGGCTGCACCCACACCAAGAGCGGCTGCGCAAACAGTATCGCCTCGACGAAGTCATCGCTGCGGGCAAAACCGAACTCGAACAGCTAGCCCTTTTGCGCGACTGGGTCCACAGCCAGT
>JAPPEG010000054.1 GCA_028875345.1 Gemmatimonadota bacterium | reverse complement strand
CGCTTCGGCCTCGACATCAAAATCACCGAATTCGATATCAACACAACCGACCAAGATTTGCTCAATGATTATACCCGCGACTTTATGACCGTCGTCTTTAGCCACCCCGCGGTCGCCGGTTTGCAGTGGTGGGGGTTTTGGGAAAAGGCTCACTGGCGGCCCAACGCCGCCCTGTACAACGCCGACTGGAGTCCTAGACCTCACGCCCAGATCTACAAGGATTTGGTTTTTAATCAGTGGTGGACCCGCCAGCAGGGTCGCACCAGCGCCGACGGGCAGTTCAGTGGCCGGGGTTTTTACGGCTCCTACCAAGTAGAAGTTCGGCTCGGCGACGAAGTGTTCACCGCGCCTTTTACCCTCGAAGCCGACATGGAAACCGTCACCATCCGCCTAGACGCTGCGACCAATATCCGCAAACCCGCTCGGTCCAATCTCGAATAGAGAGTACCGATTCTCACTCAGCCCGTCCGCGGCCGCACCACGGTTTCGCCGTCGGCTTCCACCAGCGGCCGGTTGTAGATATAGGGGGGTTCGAGCACGGCCTGCTGCGCCTCGGTTAGCTCGCTGACCCATTCAGGCTGGCTGGTTTGGTAGGTACCGCCGGCAAAGTGTAAATACTTGGGCGAGTAGCGGTAGAGCAGGGAGCGCCGCTCGTGCTCGGCCGTCCACGGAAGCGTGCCGTGCAGAGTTGCCTCGTTGAAGATGACCATGTCGCCGGTCTTGCAGGGGACGTTGTACACGACCTCGCGGTACTCCTGCCAGTGGCAAATTTTTTGCGGCAGCGGGAAGTTGGCCTTGTGGCTGCCAGGGATCACGCACAATCCGCCGTCTCCCTCATTGACGTCGGCGAGCTGGAACTGGCAGACAATCATGCCGCAGCGCATCTGGTCGTTGGCATACGCGTAGTACTGCGCGCCGTTGAAGTGACGGCTGGTCGAGCCGTGGAGGATCAGGCCCTCGGCACCCTTGCCGCCGCAGAGCATGAAGGGCGAGTGATCCATTTTCCAGCCGCGGCCAAAGAGCGCGTCAAGATAGGGGATGAGCTTTTTGTGTGCCAAGAGGGCGCGGAAGGGCAGGCAGTGGGGTTTTTCCCATTCGAGCATCCCCGTAAACATGCCGCGCCGCCGGCCCTCGAGCGCGTCGCTGCCGCCGGTATTGTGATTGCCGTCTTCGCCGCGCTTGTCCTCATTGGCGTCAAAGGCTGCATTGAGCGCATCGACTTCGGCGTCCGTGAGGAAGCCGGGGACCTTCAGGAAACCCTGTAGGTCGAAGAGAAATTTCTCCGTGTCGTTCATCTAATAATACGTCTCCGCGTTGTGTACTGGGTCGTAGCCGACTTCGCGCCGGGGCGTTTCAATGTCAAAGATGTTATAGGTGTTGTCCGAGATCGCAAAGTAATGCGCACCGCTGGGCAGGTCGCCCGCGCAATGCCGCTGGAAACAGGCGTGGACCAAGCGGGCGGCGTCCTCTTGGTGGCACCAGACGGCAAAGTAGCCCCTTTCCGCTACGTGGACGGCGTTGCGCGGATTGACGCCGCCCCAGCGCATGGCAACCGCGCTATGCCCCAAGTCAGCGACCTTCTGCACCCACTCCTCCACATGAGCTTTTTCGCGTCCGTAGTCGTTGATCGGATGCGCGGGCACGGCCGCAGAAATCCGCTCGGGCCAATCGATTATCTGGTCGAACTGCCGCTCGGCCAAGGTCCAAAAGAAGCCCGGCTGGTGAAAGTCGTATAGCCCATCCACCGCGTGCACCGAACTGGAGCCGACGATCATCGGCGGCTCGTCTTGGGCCAATACCGCCTCAAAAACCAAATCGGTCATCCGGTTCATGGCCGCCAAGCCGCCGCCGCGGGCCAGATAGACGACCAAGTCGCACCCGGGGATCAGCGCGCAAAATTCATCCGGTGACTCCATAATATCGAGGTCGATAAAATCCCCTCCGGCATCCGACTCAGTCGCCTTGTCCGGCGCGCCGGGCAAATCCACGGAAACCATGCGGTAGCGCGGATCGAGTCGCGGCATATAGGTCCGCAGGCCCGAGCCAATCGTGCCGCGCCCGCCGATGAGCAAAACCTTGTATGCTGACGTCACTAGCTCTCCTTTCGCATTGAGATGAAAATTAGCTGGCTTGGTAGGTACGTGCAACGGCGCGTTGCGGCCTGTTATGCTATATGGATAGGTCCCTACTTGACATTATAGCGGCTTAGTGGCCGTCTTAGTCAAGTTGTGATAATGGAGGAGTAAGACAGTTGACAGGATTGACGCAAACCGCAGCCGATACAACAGTCGTCCCGACCTGGGAGGAGCTGGCCAAGGTGGGCTTTGAATCGCTCAAATCCTACCAGCACTGGTGTCGGCTCAGCGGCATGGACGACGGCTTAGATCAGGAGCAGCCCTCTAACTGGCTGGAGCACCACTTAGCCGAGGCACTAGCGCCTAAGCGCCCACTGACGGAGAAACGCCAGCAGACCCTAGAACAACTCGCCGGCGGCGAACTTCCCTGGAAGGGCTTCGTCTTAGAATGGCTCGGGCAAGACGCAGAGGCACACAAGGCGTTCCAACGCCTGATTTTCCACGTCGATGGATTCATGAATGTGATAACGGCCAAAAGCGTCTATAGATCGGGGCCTTACCGACACCTAATCCATTGTCTTTTGGCCTTGGCTTGTCACCACCGCCACTGGATTCGCCCCCTAGAGGAGTGGCGCTGCGTCCCCCCCAAAGGCGGCCATCCCCGGCGCAGCGACCAAGTTTTCTCGCTGGCGTGCTATTTGTTAGGGCGTTACCCCGTGCCCAATGCCATGGTTGCGGCTTGGTTCGGGGGCGTCGAAGATCAAGGCTTGCGGCAGCAGGAGTGGTTTATCCACATGGCCTCTGGCGGTAGTATCCGCACCCTAGACGCGCCCATCAAACTGACGCGGCGCATGGCCCATCTCTTTCAGCGCTCGCCGCAACTAGGCAGCGTCGAAAAGAGCATGCGCTGGGCGCAGGTCCTCGGCATGGGCGGCAACGGGCCTCTGGCGCAGGCGACCCTCAAGACCCGCCTAGGGCGCAATTTCGAAAACGACGAGTTCTGGAGTACAGTGGTGCTTTTCCTAGTCAACAACGCGATGATGGATCCGACTTGGGTGGGGCCGATTGTCGATTATATCCACAACATGAAATTCGCCCCGAGCCGCACTGTACAAGAGGGTGGCGGTTTGGAGGAAGCACCACCGCCGCAGCCCAATTTCACCATGAAGGGCCGCAGCGCCACCAAGCTCCTGCGCCAAGTCGAGGCTTGGCACGGTCACTTGAGCCGCGAGGAATACGTCAATTTTCAATCTTGGCAGCCGTGTGGGATCCGACCGTGGGAGTTGGAGGACGAGACGGACGAACTGGGCAAGGTGCGGTGGATCGTGCAGGAGCTGTTGTCGAGTTGGGAACTGGCCGCCGAAGGCCGGGCAATGCACCACTGCGTGGTCTCGTATTCAGACCAGTGCGCCGACGGCAACACCGCGATCTGGTCGATTTGCGCGCTGCAAGAAGAAACTGAGGAACGGGAGCACGTGCTGACGGTCGCGCTGGACATCAAGGGCCGGACGGTGACTCAGGCTAGGGGGCGCTACAACGCAGTGCCCAACAAACCGCCGAAGGCCGGGAAGGTTCGCAACGAGATACAGGGCGGTTACTTGCGTTTGTTGGACCGCTCCGAGCACGTCATGCAAGAATGGATGCAGCGCGAGCGCTTGCGCCGCGACGATTGACCAGCTTTTGCCGCAGACACTTCAGTACGCCCAATCCTCGTGTGCGAGCGGCTGCTGATTCAGTTCGTCCCGATGAACGCGCCACTGCGGCATGAACCTATCCATCAGCTTGCGAAAACGCTCGTTGTGACGGCGCTCGATCAAGTGGACCATTTCGTGGACGAGAACTAACTCCAAGCACGAAGTCGGCTTCTTGGCCAGTTCGAGGTTTAGCCAGATGCGCTTGGCTTCAATATTACAGGAACCCCAGAGGGTCTTCATTTTCTTGATCCGCACCTCATCGACCGCCACTCCAACCTTCTGTTCCCATTTGACACACAGCTCTGGCAATTGGTCGCGGAGTTGACGGCGATACCATCGCTCCAGTACCGCCTCCTTTGCGTCCCGGTCGGTGCCTGGACGGACGCGCAACGCCATCTTCGTATTACTGAGCAGACGAACCGCCGGAGGACCATCGTGCTCGATCACGTCGAGCCGGTAGCGCCGGCCCCGGAAGTAATGGCTCTCACCGGTCACGAACTCGCGCTGGGACTGGCGATCCTGTTGGGCAAATTCGGCCCGTTTCCGGTGAATCCACCCCAAGCGCGAAATGACGGCCAGCCGCACGGCGTCATCGTCGAGCCACAACGGTGCGGCCACCCGCACCCGACCGCTCGGCGGATAAACACCTATGTGGAGATTCTTGATGCCCTTGCGGACGATCTCTACTGGAATCCCGCGAATGTCGATGCGGTGGCCTCTAACCTTAGTACTCACTCTGTGCCTTCACGATCTCGAATATCGCGTTTACGAGGCTCTCGTTGCCGCCGAGTTCTGCGTGGATGGCGTTGCGGATCTCGCGTTCTTTGATCTTGCTTCCTCGCCAGTCCGCCTTCTTCACCCGACGGACGGCGCGATCTAGGGCGAGCGCTTTCGCCTCCCTGACATCGACGGGCGGCTCAGTGTTGAGTGTCTCTCGGGCTGTCGGAACCAGCACCACCAAGTTGTCGAACAGCGCCCTCAATGCCGGGCTGTTGATGCTGGCAGGATAGGACGCTTGAGTTTCTGGCCGACTGGTCTTTCTGGTCAGATCGACGATTCGTGCCAGGTACTCCTTGTAGTCAATTGCCTCTTGTTTGCGCTGCCGGATCAGGGCTTCCAGTAACTCCGACATCTTCTCGTAGTACCTGGGATTGATTCCCGTCTCGTCGATGATGAGCCGCCGAACGTTGTTTTCAATCGTCTCGGCCACCGCTTCGCGGTTCTTGCGGATGCCTTTGGGCAACTCCTCTACCGCCTCTTCCCCACGCTCGACAATCAGTTCCACGAGCGTCATATCGTCGAATCCCGATAGCTGCTCGCTCTCTTCGGCGCGGATATACGTATCGAGTAGGTGCCGCATGGCTGGCTCGTACATCTTCAGGTCGATGTAGTCGCCGCTGGCCAGCTTGATCTCCTGGCGCACCTTCTCGTAGTGATCCACTTCGGCCTTGATCTCCTGCGCTTCGGCGTCGGAATATCCGGCCTCGCACATCTCGTTGGCTAAGTTGGCATAGGCGCGCAGGAACGCGGCGACTTGTTTGTAGAGCGCCACGCGCTTCGGCTCATTGCTTTTGAGCTGCCCAGCGTTACCACTGTAGGCAGCGCAGAAGTAGTGCAAATAGGCCGCAGTGTCGTGCGGCGGCTCGACCGGCTCGCACAGCGCCTTGATTGCCTCGCGTGTCTCCTCCAGTCGCTCTCGCCCCTGCTGGAGCCGGTCCTTCAGCAGACCCTCCACATCGGCCTTGTCGTACCCGTCTAATGCCTCGCCCGTGTAGTCCTCAATGGATCGTTCCAGCGACCGGAACAGGTCTTTGTAGTCGATGATGTAGCCGTATTCCTTGTCCTCGCCATCGAGGCGATTGACCCGGCAGATCGCTTGGAATAGGCCGTGGTCCTGCATCTGCTTATCGATGTAGAGATAGGTCGCCGATGGTGCGTCGAAACCAGTCAGCAGCTTATCTACCACGATCAGCAGCTTCATTTGCCTCGGCTCGTCGATAAAGCGCTTTTTCACTTCCTGCTCAAAGCGCTCGACCTTGTGCATCGCCGTTTCTTCCGGCTCGTTGAAGTGCGCCGCCAGCATTTTACGGTAGGCGGCGTGCCGGAGTAGTTTTTCGGTGTATCCCTCGCCGGTCTCCTCGCCCTTGATGTCCGCTGAAGTTGGCCTGTACGAGGTAATGATGGCGCATTTGCCCGCCAGCTCGGTCTGTTGAAACATTTCAAAGAATCGGCAAGCTGAGTGGATACTGCCGGAGACGAGCATGGCGTTGCCGCGGCCACTCTTGAGGCGGTCGCGCGTCTCCATATCGAACTGGATGTCGGCGACGATTTTCTCCAGCCGGTCCCGAGCACTCAGGACTCTTTGCATCGTGCCCCAGCGCTGCTTGAGTTGGGCCTTGGCTACATCGGTCAGTCCACGGGTCTTGATGTCGAACCACTGATCGATCTTGGCCTGCGCGGTGATGTTCTGGTCGATGTCGCGCGCCTCGTAACGCAAGTCCAGCACCACGCCGTCTTTCACCGCCTCGTCGTACTTGTAGGCGTGGATGTACGGCCCGAAGGTTTCGATACTCTGTTGCTTGTCGCTCTTGAGCAACGGAGTCCCGGTGAAGCCAATCATCATGGCCCCCGGCAGCAGTTCCTTCATCGCCTCGTGGAGCTTGCCGGACTGGGTGCGGTGGCACTCATCTACGAAGACGAATATCTCGCCCTTGGCGTGGAAATTCTTGGGCAGGTGGCTGCGAATGTCCTCGACGAACTGATCAACATCGCCTTCCTCTGCCGCGCCGAACTTGTGGATCAGCGAAGCAACCAGCCACTCGTCACTGGTGTTGAGCACGCGCACCAAGTCGGCACCGCTCCTCGTGCGATGGATGTCCTCGCTGACGCCCTTGAAGACCTTCTCGATCTGCTCGTCCAACTCGGTGCGGTCGGTGATGAGTAGTACCCGAGCGCCTGTGACGTGCTCGCGGATCCACTTGGCCAGCCAGACCATGGTCAGGCTTTTGCCACTGCCTTGGGTGTGCCAGATGATGCCGCCCTCGCGGCGCTTCACGCGGGCCTGCGCCGCCTTCACGCCGAAGTACTGATTGTGGCGGCAGATCTTCTTGACGCCCGCGTCGAAGACGACGAAATCGTGGATGATCTCTAGCAGCCGCTCCTTGCCGCAGAGTTGGCTCAACTCCCGGAGCAGCGGATTGTCGCCAGCGGCTGGGTGGGCCTTGGCTTCCTTCCAGTGCAGCCAGTACTTCTCCGACGTCTCGATCACGCCGTAGCGCAGACCCTCAGTGTCGTTGCCCGCCATCACGAACTGCACGGTAGAGAAGAACGGCTGTATGAATTCCTTCTTTTGGCTATCGAGATTCTGGCGAATGCCCTCGGTCACTGACACTGTCGAGCGCTTCAGTTCCAGCACCCCCAAGGCGATGCCGTTGACGTAGAGCACGAGGTCGGGCCGCTTGGTATTATCTCCGCGGACTGTCACCTCCTCGGCGATGCCGAAGTCGTTGTTGCCGGGATTCTTCCAGTCGATCAGCCAGACCGTGATGTTCTGCTCGCCCACATCTGGCCGGACCTTCACGCCGTAGCGGAGCAGGCCATAGACCTCGCGGTTGGCGTCGTAGAGCGTCTTGCTACCGCCGAGCCCCGCTGCTTTGTTCAGCTCGAACAGCGCCTTGTCGATGATCTTGTCGCTGTGCCCTTGGCACTTGAGCCAATCGGTGATATGCTCTCTCTCGACGTTGCGGTTGCCGGATCTGTCCTGCCAATGACCGAGGTACTTGTAGTCGAGCACGTCTTGGAAAAACGCGACCACCCGCCGCTGGGTTTGGAATTCCCGCTGTCCGACGGCGCTCATGTTTCCAGCCCCTTTGCTTTAAAGGCACTCACTTGAGCACTTCCCATCGACCTGCCTTGGTTGGTCCAACATGCCGGATGGCTCCAGCAGTTCGCAGCTTAGCCAAGTGGTACTTGACCCCATCCGGCGTAAGACCAAGGCGTTCGGCAAGCATACGCTGCGTTAGCTCAGGCTCAGTCTTGAGTAAGGACAAAATGCGTTCTTGGGTAGTTTCTTGGGTAGTCCCTGAGGTAGTCCCTTGGGTAGTTTCTTGGGTAGTCAGCACTTCCCATCGACCTGCCTTGGTTGGTCCAACATGCCGGATGGCTCCAGCAGTTCGCAGCTTAGCCAAGTGGTACTTGACCCCATCCGGCGTAAGACCAAGGCGTTCGGCAAGCATACGCTGCGTTAGCTCAGGCTCAGTCTTGAGTAAGGACAAAATGCGTTCTTGGGTAGTTTCTTGGGTAGTTTCTTGGGTAGTGGCACTGCTAGCAGAGGAAGCGGCTGCTTGGTACGCAGCAGAAAACGGGAACCTCAACCACAGACCGTCGCCGCTAGCTTGTAGCCTCCACTTTGGTGTAGGGTTGCCAGCCTCTTTGCACATTTCCGCAATCCGCCGGATGCCTCGTCCCCATGCTTCGATCATGCCGGCGCGGAAGAATGCGTAGGCGATTCGTGGGTTATACGGATTCGACGAAAGTCCCCCAGCAAGTTGTTCGGCGGCCCATTCAGACGGCAACTGCACCGCATTCCAGATCGCAATCTGGTCGTCGTACACACTAATCTGAATCGTGGTAGGACTGGCGTAGTCGCGGTGAATGACGGCGTTGATCACTGCTTCGCGCATGGCTTCGCGCGGCACGGGAAAGGTCTCCACGCGATAGACGCCGTCGTAGGAAATCAGTGCCCTCGTGTACTTCGTGTACAGCAAGTCCATCGTCCGATCAACCTGAGTAAACAGATCGCCTTCGATAACATCCTGATACAGTAGCTCTGTACCACGGAAATAGCCGATCTTCACATAGGCTTCCATCACGAATCGGTCCGGCGCTGGATGGAAGAGCAGTACCGCGGCGCGCTTTAGGAAACCCGCCTCTCCCAACTGGAGCCTTTCAATCACCCCTTCGTCGGATTCGTCCAAGATGTCCTGTGGTAAGCGTTCGCTGTCGGCACCCCGCTGACGAAATCCATCAAAGACGCGACCGTCCAAATCCTTGAGGCCGACGCCCGGCAGGGGTACATCGTCCCACGTGCGGCCGTATTTCTGCAACAGGAAGCGGCTAAGCGCCGCGCCTCTGAGCACCTGCTTGGTGCTGCCGCTTCGATAGTAGAATTCGCCCTTGTAGCTGATTGGATTGGGGTAGGGATCAACCGAGATTTCCAGATATTCCCCGCCATCTTCCGACTTCAGGTTCACGTCCACCACGACGCCGAGCAATGCCTGTGCTTTGTTGGGAATCTCTTCAAGCAGCCGGAGAGCACCCTTCACTCCGACCACCTCACCCCGGTCGTTCTTGCCGATTTCCAGTACGCCGCCCTGAGCATTGGCGAAGCCGCAGACCCATTTTAGGTATTCGTCCCGCCATGTCTCTTTCCATTCTATGTTCTGGCTCTCGCTCATGTCGTCGTCTTTGTTAGAGCCTCGGGTTCGACCAGCCTCACTCGACCGGAGAGAAGCTGCTGCATCATACTCTGCTTGACGGCGCGGGTCTTATCCCGGCGTCGTTCCAGCGCGGCGATCTCGGCGTCCATGTCGGAGAGTATGTTGGCAATGGCTCGTTGTTCAGATTCTGTCGGAGGTATACGAATCGGAATGGCACCGATGTCACCCATATTAATCTTCTTAGGAATGGCATTGACAAGAGAACGACTCTCGACCTCCCAAGTAAACTGAAAGGACTTTGTATAATGATAGATGTACTCTGGATCTGCGCATTTTCCAAGCTTTAGAAGAGCAAGACTGACGTAGATGCTCGCATTCACGTCCCAGTCGATGAGTTTAGTATCGCCAAGTGAGCCAATCCTAGTTAGCAGAATGTCTCCACGTTGAGGATTGCACCGACGAATAAGCAGATTGTGCTCACTCTCTGAAATGTATTTGACGTCAGTAAAATCATCTGCCGTTACGTTCTCGACGCTATAAAATGGGATGCCATATGGCACATACTTTGGAGTATAGTGGGTCCCGTCTACGATATGAGTACACAATTCCCGAAGCTCTAGGACACCCCAATCTTCATCCTTGCTGAATCCCGGCAGGCGGCTCTTGCCGGTGAGGAGTTGCTGTATGGCGGCCTGCTTGACAGCTCGCTTCTTGGCGATCAGCGCCTCCAACGCTGCGAGTAATTCATCCACATCCGACAACGCCTCGGCGATGGCGCGTTGTTCGGGTAGGGGAGGAACGGGAAAGATAAGATTGCGAAAAAGTGCTTTGGAGAGGATCGGTGTAGCAGTAATTCCAGCATTTCCAAGTAGGTATGACTTAGCATTTTCAAAAACGTAGTAGAGGTAATCAGCGCAATGCTGATTGTTCGGCACGACCGCGTTAATCTGCTGATTACACCCACCGAGGACTCTCAGAATTGCATTCTTTCCTATACTTGCGATGCACGTGACCAAGACGGTATCGGGAGGTAGTCTCCTGATTGAGCTCAGTCCAGTATCAGTAATTGATCTATCGCTCAAATAGATGTCCCTAGCACTAGAGATGTCTGTAGGCGTAACCCACGGATGATGTCCATTCCAGTATTGACGGACCAACGTTGAAGGCGTACCACCGGTAACAATGCTTCCAAATTCGCTTACGCCTTCGACCTGCCAATTTTCCGGAATCACCCCCACCTCAGTCCGCTTGTAACCCACTGGCACCTCTTCCGCTAGCGCACGGCGTCCATTTCCAAGGACGCTCCCCATTGTCTCTTCCCCGCTATCCATCATGTCCACCTACCCTCGAATGGCAGCAATGGTCGTGAATTTGGCAGACAGTGTCTGCCAAATCTGCGCGGCAAGCGGCGAGCATACCGGGAACCGACACGCCTTGTCCAAATTTGTGCATCGAGCCTGCGCGCAAGAAGCCGGTCGGATGCAGCCAGTTCGTCCAGATCAATCTCATACGCTCCCGTCTCAATGTCGATGACCACGGAATCTCCGATCAGACAAGTTCGAGCCGAAGTTCTCGGCCAACCGCTTTTGCAGCGCGCGCCAGTACGCCGACTGTCACGCCGTCATGCCCAAGATCAAGCAGGCGATCAAGCTGAGACCGGCTTGTACGGAGGCGGCGCGCCATTTCCGTCTTGGAGATGCCTTGCTGCTTCATTGCCTCGGCAAGTTGGAAGGCCAGCACACGCTTCACGGCCTGTTCAGTGGTTATCTCATAGGCACCCTGCTCCTTGAGATAATCATCAAAGGACTGCCCAGGGTAGCCCTTCTCTATGTCTTTGGTCACAACGACAACCCCATCCGCTTCAAGTGCCCCTCGGCCTTGGTGCCGAGCCTCGGCGCAGCGTCAGCCGCAAGTAGTCCTCGGTCGCCTCAAACTCCGGGTCAACCCCGTTGTGCGCCCGCATCAACGGAATAATCTTGTTCCGCACCCCCATACCGCGTGCATCCGAATAGCTATAGTCCCGCAGCGTCTCGGAGATAAGCAGATTGCGCGGCACCCGTTGACCAGCAATCATCTTTTCGACCGTCATGCCGTTTTGCAGCGCACCAGGACTGAGTATCTCTATCCGGTCCGCATAACGGATCACCTCAATTTCTTCGTACCGCGTCCAATCCCGATGCGTCAGCGCATTGACAACCCCTTCGCGTAGCGCCTCCAGCGGATAGTGCCAGCGTCGTTCCCGGCGCATGGACTCATCCACTTGGCTTCCTCGGACACAAACGGCCGCATCGCATCGGCAAGGCGTTTAATCAGCCCCTTTTCCACCAGTTCACGGCCACCCGACAGCACCTGCCAAAGATCGACCAGCGGCCCTTCAAGCACTTGATCGTAGGTTTTCTCCTCCCCCTCAAAGCACATCCAGCGGATACCGGCATGGCGCAACAGGAGACGCGGCCGATAGCCGAACAAGATCAATCCCGCGATCGTACAGGCCGGCGGCCCGTCTTCCCGCTCGACCATGAAGCCCAGCGCACAAAGCCGCTCATTCCATTCCTCGTCAGTCTCCGGCACTTCCCGGTCGTCGATGATAGTCGTGAGGTAGTCCACCAGCCGCGCCCGGCTCAAATCGCACAGGCCGCTGCCGGAAACGGGCAATAGTTCCGCTCGTTTCATCGCACGGCTCCCAGCCCCATCCGCTTCAAGTGCCCCTCGACCTTCGCACCAAACGCCTCCACCTCCCGCTCCAACTCCGGCAGCGGACGGGCGTAGCGCTCTTCCAGTTCCTTCACCCGCCCGGCAAGCTGCTGAGTCAGCCGCTGCACCTCACCCTCAATAGCACCCCGGATACTCGCAAACCACTTGTCCTCGACCACCAGCGTCTTGATCTCAGCTTCCGTGAGCGCGGCGTAGCGAGCCAGCACCTGCTCATCCAAACGGGCTTGGGCCTCCTTGACAGCCTTGGCCGCCTTAGCTTCAGCCTCAATCAAGGTCCTACATTGCTTGAGGGCATCGCGTTCCTCGTCGCTCTCTGGCTCGTACCGGATAACCTTGAGCCGCTCCGTCACGCCGCTCTTGGTGACCTTGCCCTTGTCGTTGACCGCGTCCTCCAGCAAGCCCTCCTCGCCAGTGTGCTCTTCGACGAACTCCTCCAACTCGCGGGCCGCGGCCTCCTGCTTGGCCTGTAGCGCCTCGACGGCGGCCTGTTCATCGGCAAAGTAACGCGAGACGATCAGCTTCGGGGGAATCAAGTCCATCTTGTACTTCTTGCGCTTGACAGTGAGATCCGGCGTCTCTTTGATCTTCTTGTCTCTATCTTCGACAATCCCACGCGGCTTGGCGGCCTCGCCCCAACCGTCCGCAGCAATGAGATACACATCATCCTGCATCACCTCGTCCCAATAGTCCATCAACCGCTGATACACATCGTACGAATCAAGCAGCGGCAAGTCGGCAAAACTCGTCAGCAGATCCTCCGCCAGAGTGCGGATGATGTCCTTGGGATTGGCGTCTATCTCCAGTCCCTTGAGAACCGGCTCGTGCGTCTCACGCCAAGCGTCGAAAATACCGGTGACTCGCGCCTCGTACGACTCGAACTCTCCATGCCCGAGAATAGCAGCCTTCACCTGCGATGTCTCGACGAGAGCCTCGCTGTAGCCCGCCCGTCCGTTGCCGATAAATAATGCCTGACGCAGCGAGGGAAAGACCTTCCAGTAGTCTTTGAACGCGTCGAGGTCGCGGTCGGGGATGCCGCCGTGCAGATGCGCGTCGAGGTCGTGCAGATCTTCCGGCTCGCTGGAATCAATGTAACGCGGAATGTTCAGATTGTAGTCGTTAGCCGGACTAGCGATCTCAGCCACCGGCACCATGCGAGAATAACCCGACACCTTGGCCTGCTGGTTGAACACATCGACGATCTGGTGGATGTCCTGTGCGCGCAGGCGATTCTTATTGCCGTCCTTGAGAAAGCCCTTGCTCGCGTCAATCATGAAGATGCCGCTGCGGGCGTGAGCATTCTCTTTATCGATGACCAAGATGCAGGCGGGGATGCCGGTGCCGTAGAATAGATTCGCCGGCAAGCCGATGATACCCTTGATGAAGCCACGCCGGATGAGATTTTTGCGGATGTCCGCCTCTTTGTTACCGCGAAACAGCACGCCGTGCGGCAGGATGATCGCCCCCTTGCCCTTGCTATTGAGCGACGCAATTAAATGCAAAAGAAAGGCGTAGTCACCGTTTTTCGTCGGAGGAATGCCGTATTCGAAGCGCCCGTACTCGTCGTGGTCTGGATTGAGACCGCTGGACCAAGCCTTGGCGGAAAAGGGCGGATTGGCGACGGCGAAGTCAAAGGTCTTGAGGCGGTCGTCCAGGTTCTTGAAGTACGGAGCGGCCAAGGTATTGCCGCGCCACAGATCGGCGGTCGCGTGGCCGTGCAGGATCATGTTCATCCGCGCCAGCGCATAGGTGGCGTTGTCCATCTCCTGGCCGTAAACGGTAATGCCGTGCGGCGCTTCGTCCGCGGCCTTGAGCAGCAGTGAGCCAGATCCACAGGTCGGGTCGTAGATGGTCTGATCCTGTTGGGTATCCGGGCCAATGCCGACCACCTTGGCCATGATGCGCGAGACCTCGGCCGGCGTGTAGAACTGCCCCTTGCTCTTACCCGACTCAGTGGCAAAGTGCCGCATCAAGTACTCGTAAGCATCGCCTAAGAGATCGTCGCCCTCGGCCCGATTGGCGCGGAAGTCGAGGCCCTCGAATATGGCGACCAGCTTCGAGAGCCGGTCTTGCATTTCCTTGCCTGTGCCGAGTTTACTCTCATCGTTGAAATCAGCTTGGTCGATGACGCCCTTGAGCTGGTCATTGGCCTCGATGAGCTGACCGATGACCTTGTTGATCTTGTCGCCGATCTCCTTGTCGCCCTTGAGGTTTGCCATATCCGCGAAGCTGCCGCCGGGTGGAACTTCAATGAGCGGGATCGGGTACGGATCGTCATCGTACTTGTCCGAGACGTACTTCATAAACAGCAGCGTCAGGACATAATCCTTGTACTGCGAGGCGTCCATGCCGCCGCGCAACTCGTCGCAACTCTGCCACAACGACGAATAGAGTTGTGATTTCTTCAGAGCCATACCCTAGCGTCCCTTAAACCACAGCTTCATCGCCGTCCCCCCCATAATCATCTCCTTCTCCGCCGCGGAAATATTCGGCAGATGGCAGTCCAGCAAATCCACCAGTTTCTGGTACCCTGGCTCCACCACAATCCACGGCGAATCCGTACACCACATCATCCGATCCGCGCCATAGGCCCGATACACATCCTCGACCATGGACTGCATATCCCCGTAGGGCCAAAGCACCTTGGAAAACGCGTACTCCCCCGAAATTTTGACATAGACATTGGGGAAGCGAGACAGCGCCATCACTTGCGGATAGTTGGCCGGCGGCAACGGCTCGGCACCAAAGCGGGGACGGCCCCACCGGTCCGGCTCGTTGGGCGTGGTTGGCATCACGCCGAGATGGTCGAGGGAAATGTTCACGCCGGGAAAAGCCGCGGCCAACAGTTCGATGCAGGGGAACTGAGCCCCGCCGGTGTAGATGTTGATGTTGAGCCCCAACTCGTCCGCACACTCAAACACCGCGTAGGTCGCTAGGTCCTCGGCCCGCTGTACGGTCGGATCGCCCAACGCCCCCAACCGGATCCCCTCAATACCGGTCGCAGCGACGAGCTCGCGCAGGCGAGCGGGCGGGTCCGGGTCGCCCATGTCAATCAAGCCCGTCGCCGTAAAGCGGTCGGGCCACGTCTGCACGCAATGCGTGACATAGGCGTGCTGCTCGACCTGGGTACCGTTCATTTCGATCAGCACGGCGCGGTCGATGCCCGAAGCATCCATGTCGGCTATCAGCGCCTCAATCGGGCAGGCGCGGTCGGCCGGTGCGAGGCTGCTCAGTTGGCGGGGAAACCGCTCGCTCGGCAGGTCGAAGACGTGAACGTGCACATCGATTTTATCCATCTGCGTCCTTTCTCTAAGCTAGGGATCGAGATTTAGGTTCCAGCGCAACTCGCCGGGCGAGGCCGCGTGTTGGTAAATCGGGTTCATCAGCTCGCTGCGGTAGCGCGCGAAGAGTATGGGATCGATAAAGCGCTCCGCCTGCGACCAGTCCCAGTCTATATAGGTAAATGCCTTGATGTTGGGATGGTGGCGCAAGAAACGGAGGAAGGGGATGAACCAATGGGGCCACGCCTGCTCGGCCTGGCCTAGATCAGTAGTAACCGGCGTGACCACGCCGACGAGCACGGGGTAGCCGCGCTCCTGCGCCGCCTCGACAAAGGCGCGGCTGCGGCGCAGGTCTTGCGGCGCGGCCACGTCAATCGACCACCAATCGACGTACTCATCCCCCGGATAGTAGGCCAAGTAATCAGAGCCGCCATCGTCCTTCTGCGTCCATACCAGCGCAACGTGATCCAAGCCCCAGCGCCCCCGCAGCGTTTGCGCTAGCCGCCGCCAAGCCTCGACGTAGCTCGTCGCCTCATAGGTGCGCCAAGAGCTATTGAACGCATAGCCCAACCGCAGCAAAACCGGGCGCTCTAGCTGCTGCAATCCCCAGCAGAGCCGCTCAATCGCCTCGTCGAGTTGGCCCTCGGCAATGGCCGCGTCGTAGGGCTGGCCGGCGGAGTTAAAACCGAGGTCAATTTGGGGCAAGCCGTACCCCACGTGCTGGTCCAGATTAGCGAGCAACGCCAAATGCCAGTCGTAGGGCAGGTCGTGGAGCTCGTAGTACACCGCATAGACCAGCGGGCGCGTGCGCTCTTCGGGGTCGAGCGGCCCATAGCTGAGCGCAGCCCCGTGCAAGATGCGCTCGCCGAGCGGCTCTAGGCGGTGGAGATGGTCGGTGCGCGCGGCAAAATGGCCTAGGGGATCGGGCCCGAGCGAGGCCGCATAGCAGCCCGCAAGAGCGAGGGCGAAGAACAGTAACAGAGAGCGCATGATAGTAAACCTGTGAAGGAGCGGATGTTGTATAATATCAGCATTTTGCGGTGGCGCTCAAAACCGCTCGCCGCGGCGCGGGCGATGTGGGCAGTAGATATAGGATTTTGGACTTGGAAAGATGCGTTGGCGGCGCAAAGAGGGCTTGTATATTGTTGTGCAATAGCAATCTCAGACGTTACGTAGTTTTTGTCATGCCTGCGTAAGTAGGGGCGACCGGCCGATCGCCCCTACTTTGCCTACGACGAGACGGAAAACAAATGCCTAAAACCAATCGAGGCTGGTCCATGGGCCGCCAGTGCAAACCGGCTGCTGAATACGACATGCGCGTCGCCCGCGGCTTGTTGCAACGAGAAAGCGCCCGCTGGCCAGCGTATGCAGTTGTCACCACACCCAGCGCGTACGCAGCCGCTCAAGAATACCTCGTGCGCGAGCCAGAGGGCGTGGTCTTTGCCGAGTGGCTGGACTCGGCGCATCAGCAGGACCTCAGCGACCGGCTGCCAGCCGGGATCGAGCTGGTCATCGGCTTGGGCGGCGGCAAGGCCCTCGACGCTTCCAAGTTCGTGGCCTTGGACAAGGACGCCGAGCTGATCTTGGTGCCGACGATCCTCTCTTCCGGGGCGATCATCCACAGCCACGTGGCGCGGTGGGATGGCTATCAGACCGTGGGGGATTTGGACGACTGGCCGTGGGTGGATTGCCAATACGTACTCGTGGATGTCGATGTGGTCCTCAAGGCACCAGATTACTTGCACACCGCCGGGCTAGGCGACATCCTCTGCGGTCATGCCGGGTTGGAGGAGTGGCGGCGGCGGGCGGCGTTGGGACAAGGGGCGGCGTTCGACCCAGCGCTGGCGGCACAGCAGGTGGCCCATCACGAGTCGATCGCCAGTTCTTTTGCCGCAACACTCGATGCCAACGGGCGGATGACAGAGGCAAGCGCGGCCAACATCGCGCAGCGGATTAAGGAGCGCGATAGCCAGCAACTAAAGGCCCCCACCGAAAGCGGCGACCATCCGTTCTGGATCGCACTGGAGACGGCCAACCAACAGACCTGGATCCACGGCGAACTCGTGGCCTTGGGGGCGATGATCATCACTTGGTGCTGCTCGGGGGATACCGCAGGATTGGCAAAGCGGCTGGACCGCTGTCGGGTGCGCTGGCGGCCTAGGCAAATGGGGCTGGAGCGCACGGCACTACAAAAGGGGCTGGCGTTTACACCGCACTACATGGCGGAAAAAGGCGTCAACTCGGTGCTGCGAGAGCCGATTGAAGGAGCGCGCTTCGACGCGCTGTGGAGCTTTCTAGAAACTCCCTAATCGTCGCGTACGTGTGGTATCCCTCATGGCCTTGCCATGCTGAGCGGAGCGCAGCGGAGTCGAAGCATCTCCTACCCGGGAGATCGATTAGGCAAAAGATGCTTCGTCCGCCTATCGGCTCCCTCAGCATGGCAAGGCAACCACATCCCCGTCCTAGATATTCAGCCAGTAGTTGAACTTCACCAAGAAGATATTAGTTCCTTCGTCCACAAAGCTGCGCCGCAGGTTGTACCCAGGGCGAAACGCGCCCCAGTCGGAGTCGTCGTGGCGGAACTGCGACCAGACGACGAACAGAGTGCTGCCCGGCTTGTACTCCCAGCGCAGGACGACGTTGCTGTGCAGCGAGCGGTTGCGGAAATCAGGGCTTTCCTCTGGGCCGGGATGCGCGACAAACGAGTAGGAACGCGGCTGGGCCAATTCCTTGAAGTTGGCGTACTGGCCCGCGCTAATAAAAGGCTGCACATAGACCTCCAAACTCAAGTCGCGGCTGAAGAGAATGTTGGCCCGCGTCGTCAGATCGAGGGTTTGGCTGTCTAACTCCCCATACACGAATTGATCGTCTTCTCCGTCGGCGTTCGCATCGAAGTTTTCGACCCATTGGGCATCGTTAAAACCCCAACTATAGCGCGGCCGCAGACTGATCTCGAACCGCGAAGTCGGCCGGATGCGGATGCTGCCGGAGACCTCGCTGCGGGTGCTGCCAGCCGAGTTGCCGTCCCACTCGTACTCGACCCAGCCGCTGACCATAAAGCGGTCGTCGCTTTCCAGTTCAATCTCAAAGCCGTCACTTGCCGGCCTCGCGATTAGGGGGCCGCCGCGGGTATCGAGATCGTCGAAGGACCGCCACATGTGGTAGTAGTCGAAGTGGATCCACCAGTAGTTTTTGAACTGGTGGTGGGTGTTGAAGTCAAAGCCGTTTTGCAAGTTGGTGCGATCGAAGTTCCACGTGCCCCAGCGGTTGAAGTTGTAGAAACTGCGGCGAAAGATGGCCCAGTCCTCTTCCTTGCGTAGCTGGACCCAGAGCCAGGGGTTGTAGAAATCGCTGCGCCATTGGAAGCCCAAATCGTCGATCTCGAAATGCCGCGAATAGGCCTCCCACCAAAGCTCGCCGCGCAACCAGCCGCTGTTCTTGCTCAAAACCGCCATATTGCCCAAACCGCTGCGACGCTGAGCATCCACTGTGGCGCGGCTGCCGGCGAACTGGCCCCAGAAGGTGTACCCGTTGTCGCGCCACTTGAGGGTCCAATCCACGCCGCCGGTATAGGCATCGCGCGCACGGTCGCGCTGCACGGCCGTGCCCAAGAGGCCGACGTGCGAGTTGCCAGCAAATAGATCCTGCTTGACGCGGCCGACGAGAAAGTGGGTACGCGGCTCGACGAGAAAGTCGCTGCGCTCCCGGTACTCTTCGCCGGACACTTCTCGCACCAAGGTCGTCTCGACCCGCGCGTACTCTTTAGCGGTAAGCGCCGTCAGCAGACCAAAAGTGGTCTTGGACGCAGTCTTGCCCGTCAGTTTGGCCGCGCCCAGAATGGTGGTGGACTCGCTCTCGTTGAGCGCGTCGTAGCCGTCGGGCAACGAGTGATAGCTGGGCTGGCGGCCAATGCGCCGCGAATAGAACAGGTCTATTGGCGTGTCGAACGCCTCGCCGTCCTCCACGAAGAAGGGGCGGCGCTCATCCTGAAACGTCTCAAAGACCGAGAGGTTGAGCTCGGCCGGGTCGGCTTCCACTTGGCCGAAATCCGGGTTGATCGTGGCGTTGAGCGAGATATTCGACGACAGCCCATAGCGCAAGTCCGCGCCAGCGCTGCCGAATAATTCGCGCGTATCCGCCACAGTGGAGCGGCCCACCGAGTAGGGCAAAAGTTTTAGCGCGCGCTTAGATTCGATGTCCGCCAAGCCCTCTAGGTGGGCAAAGCGCGAGACCGAGCCGCTCTCCTTGCGCGGAACCATGACCCAGAAGGCCTGTTCCTTCTTGCGGCTGATGTAGCGGGCGATGTTGATACCCCAGTCCCCGCCGCTGCTAAAGCGGAGGTTGTGGAACGGGATGGCAAACTCTACGCTCCATCCCTCTGCGCCGATGACGTGCGCGGATTCCCACACGCCGTTCCAAGTGTCGTTGTCCCAACCGTAGTCCTTGATTACAGCGTCGTAGATCGACCCGCCGGCATACACCGCAAAGGCATAGCCCGTCTGGTGGTCGTGATGCGTGTCTAAGCTAACTTGAATCCAATCGGCTTCGGTCCACTGGTCGCGGCGCACCAAGCGCGAGACGATCTGCTCGGGTGCGGAATCGTAGGCCATGATCCCCACGTAGAGCGCCTCGTCGTCGTACGCCAACTGTACAGTGGTCTTTTCACTTGCCGGCTGCCCTTCCTCTGGCTCGCGCTGGACGAAGCCCGTAAAAATAGGGGCCTGCTCCCACACCGAGTCGTCGAGCACGCCGTCGATCTGCGGACGAGCGTCTTCTATACGCACGGCGTCGAGCGCGCGGTCGGGCGCTTGATGGGCGTGCAGAACGCGGGGGCCGAGAACCGCACAGGCCACCGATGTCAAGCAATACAGCCAGTTGAACAGTCGAGAACATACGTCTGTCTTGCGATTTTGCATGTTGTTTTCTGTGTCCTAAGTCGAGGGGGTTGATAGCCTTGGGGCAGCGGTGGCCGCCGCTGCCCCAGGCCGGATTCGCAATGCCGCTGCGCGTCAAATAGCCATTAGCTGAGGAAGCGCAGGAGCGGTATCATCGCGAATACAAATAGGCTGATGAGTACGTACATCAGTCCTTGATTGATGATCTCGCGTCGCATAGTGTGGTTGCTCCTTGCGATGAGGTCCTTGGTTGGCTTGGTGAATGTCGCGCAGACCCGCTGCCGTCCGCCCGGGGTGGGCGGCAACGCCCCGCTGTCTAAGCCGCGCCGCAAAGCGGCGAAGCGCTGTCGCGCGTCGATGACCCGGCCGGCCCTGGTCGCAACGCGCATCTTGTCACCGCCGTGGGCAAAGGCCCAAGGGGCGGTGTTGAGGTGTCGTGTTTTGTCGTTGGTTTTCATTTTTACAGTTCCGTTTAGTATTCTTTTTACCTGAACAAAAGTTCAGTATAAACCTGATACAATGTCAAGCATTTTTCACAAAAAAAGAGGCCGCAGCGCGTTTTCATTTTCGCGCCACGGCCTCTTGCCACGTGTTAGCTCCCGCAAAGGCGAGCCTCAGTCGGGGACACAGCCCCTTCCTCTCGGCGCGAATAGGGTATTTTCGAGCTGCACGTCGGCAGCTAGATAGGCGCACCCACCATCTAGAATTCCCTCGGCAGCTAGCGGCGTCCCGCGCATGTCGAAGCGATTTGCACCTATCATTTTCATTCTCCTGTGGTTTCAATCCGCGCCCACACACGGGGCGACGCAGCCACGAGAGTTTAGAGTTTATTGTTGCCCTATAATCTTAGTTACGAGGGGGCGTAAAACAGTGTCAAGGGGATGCGAAAAATTTTTTAGAAAACGCGAAAGAGGTTACATCAGGCTCAGGCTAAAGACCGATCCAATAGAGTAGAATCGACAGCCCGAGCGGGCTCCACAAAGTCGAGCCAATGAGAATACCGCCGAGCAGATCGGGGCGCGCGTCAAAGCGTACGGTGAGGATGAGGGCGTTGATGGCCGTAGGCAGGCAGGAGCACAGCAGCAGCACGTCGCGCACCGCGCCCTGCGCGCCGATGAGCAGCGTCAGGCCGATGCCAATCGCCGGTCCCAACAAGACTTTGGCACCAATGCCGCCGTACAGAGCCGCCGAGCTGCGACCGCGAATGGGGATGTGCGAGACTTGCACCCCAAGGAGGATGATAGCGAGGATCGGGCCGGCCTTGCCGATCAGATCGGCCGCGTCGAGGACAGAGGCCGGGATCGGTACGGCGAGGGCATTGATGGCTAGGGCCAAGGCCGCGGCGTAAATCAGCGGCAGCCTGAAAATGCTCTTGAACGCCTGCAGCGGACTCTGCCGCCCGCCAGCGGCGATGTACGTGCCGAGCGATGCGGCCGTAACATTGCCGTACACAAAGAGCAGCATGACAATCGCCAGGGCCTCGTCTCCAAACGCGAACAGCACTACAGGGACACCGTACGAGGCGATGTTGACCGTGGGCAGGGAGAGAGTGACCGCGCTGCGAGTGGGTTTGTCCCAGCCGACAAGACGCGCGACGAGCGCGATGGCGGGCATACTGATCACGTACATCCCAACCTGCCAAGCAAAGGCTTGGGCGGCCGCCTCGCCAGTAACCGGGTGGCGCACCAGCGCCGCAAACATCAAAAAGGGCAGGCAGATGTATATGGCCGCATCGGCCAAGGGGGCGGGATCAACAGAGCGCCGCCGCCCCAACAGATAGCCACAGCCGATGAGCAGGAAAATCGGGGCAATGACGTCGAGCAGAAAGGCCATTACCGCAAGCAGACAGGACCGATGTTACACCTGCTCTTCACGGCCCGAAGTGGCCGAGCGGTACGCTGCGTCGAGCATTTCCACCCCGCGCATGGCCGCTTCGCCTGGGGTCCAGTTGACGTCGGTTTTGCCCAAGATCAAGTCGGCGAAGTTGTTCGGCGGACCATCGCACTCGTAGGCCCCTGCATCCTCGGCCACCTCCTCGACGACGTGTTGGCCATCGTGGCGGCGCAGGTGCATGCGGGCGCGCTCGCAATCGATGAGCAACATGCCCTCCGAGCCGAACAGGCGCACATCGACCTGAAAGGTCTGGTCTGTCGGCACGTTACCGGCACCGCTGACCGTGCCGATGGCTCCCGAAGTAAAGCGCACGGTGAGCGCGTCGTACAGCTCAACCTCGGATCCGGGCGCGCTCATGGCGGCAAAGACGCGCTCGGCGCGCAGCCCGGACAGCCAGAACAGCAGCCCCGAGGAGTGCGATATTTGCGCGTGGGCGTAACCGCCTTCGGCTATGGCAGGATCGGCCCACGTAGAGGGCGTGGGGCCGAAGAGGCTGGCGCTGTCCTGCCCAGAAATTTCGGACGCATCGACCTCTTCCCCCGAAAGCAGGGCGCGGATCGGCGAGGCCATGTGGCAGAGCGCGAATTCGACTTCGCCGATGGCTTGCTCGTCCATCAGCGCCTTGGCCCGCTGGATAAAAGGCTTGTGGTGCCAGCCGTAGGGCACGAGCAAATGGCGGTCTCGCTTCGCGGCGAGGCGCACCAATTCGCGCGCGTGGGCAGCGCGGGTGGTCAGGGGTTTTTCGCACATCACGTGCAGGCCCGCCTCCAAGGCAGCGCGAGCGTGTTCGTAGTGCAGGGGGTGCGGCGAGGCCACCACTACTCCGTCGAGTTCGCACTGGGCCAATAATTCTCGGTAGTCCTCGGTGGCAAACGCGAATCCGAAGTGATCCTTCACCTGCTCTAGCTCGGCTTGACCCAAGCGGCACACGGCCGTCAGTTCGACATCGTCGCGGGCGGCAAAAACGGGCATGTGGTTGCTGGTGGCCCACCAGCCAGCGCCGATAAACCCGAGGCGCACTTTGTTTTGGGTGCTCATTGGCGTTGCTCCTTGGTTGGAGCGGCTAATGTAGGAGTGCGCGAGCGGCGCAGCAAGTTTTCAGGAATTAGGAATTGGGAATTGAGAATTAGGAATTACCCCGCCCCAATTCCTAATTCCTAATTCTTAATTCTTAATTAATTTGCCTACTAGCTTATTTTTTTTCTTTAATTATCTGACTTACGCATGAGTCCCTTACTGACTATCGATGCCAGATCATTCGCCCGCCCGCCTTAGCTATCGCTTTAACTTTCATATCCCTATTATATCTCTCATCCACAAGGAAGGAAGAAATGACTGCCCCCATAGCGCTTCAACTCTACACGGTCCGCGACGCCCTCGCGCAAAACTTCAAGTCCGTGGTCACCCGGATTGCCGAGATAGGGTACGTAGGAGTCGAAACAGCCGGATTTCCCGGCATCAGTGTAGATGAAGCCAGCGACCTATTTGCCGATCTGGGTTTAGACGTATGCAGCGTGCATACCCAGCTACCCTTGGGCAAGCAAAAAAACCAAGTCATCGAACTGGCCTACGAGTTGGAAGCCACCCGCGTGGTGTCCTCCACGCCGCGCGAGGCCTTCACGAACGCAGACGCGCTCAAGGCGCTCTGCGACCAGTGGAACCAAGCCTCCGATATCGCCGCTGAGAACGGGTTGGAGCTGGGCCTCCACAACCACTGGTGGGAGTTCCAAGAAGTGGAAGGGCGTCCGGGTTTTGCGCACCTAGTCGACGAACTCGACGAGTCCATCTTCTTCCAAGTCGATACCTACTGGGTCAATACCGGCGGCGGCGACTCAGTGCAGGTCGTCGAGGAGTTGGGCGAGCGAGCGCCGCTTTTGCACATCAAGGACGGCCCGTGTGACCCCGCGCAGGACATGCTTGCCGTCGGCGAAGGGGTCATGGATTTCCCGCCCATTATCGAGGCCAGCCACGGCACCTGCGACTGGCTGATCGTCGAATTGGACCGCTGTGCGACCGATATGATGGAGGCCGTGGAAAAAAGCTATCAATACCTCGTTGGCAACGAGCTGGCGCGCGGCGCCGAATAACGCAAAAGGAGCGTCATGGCAAAGAAAGCAATCATGGTTTGGGGCGGCTGGGAGGGGCACGAGCCCAAGCAGTGCGTCGATATTTTCG
>JAPPEG010000013.1 GCA_028875345.1 Gemmatimonadota bacterium | reverse complement strand
TGCACGATGTCGAAGTCGAAGAAGGAACCGCGCGTGCCCGCAGTATATTCGCGCGAGCCTTCCTTGAGCGGGTTGCCGTCGCTGACGCCGATGATAAAGCGCTGTAGGAAGCGCTCTTCCTCAAAGCGCTCGCGCGGATAAAACTTGATGCGCTCAACCGTGAAGCTGCCCCCGAACTCAAAGATCAGGCTCTTGTTGCGCACGCCGATGCCCGAGGTCGTCCAATGTCCGTCGCCCAAGAAGACGGTCTCGACGTCTTCGTCCCACAGCACAGCCTCGGTATCGCCGCTTCGCTCCCAACCTCGCCAGACCAACGTCTGCACCCGGCCACCGCGTTCTTTGAGGCGCGGCGTCAGATTTATCGACGGATCCAGTTGCTCCGGCTCAATAAAGTCCCCATCGATCTTCAGCAATTCGATCTGGCCGTGCTGCGCCGATTCCACTTCCTCCCAATCGAGTTGAACAAACTCCACCCCCTCGGCCAACTCCGGCACTGGCAGCGACGAACCGCCAATCCGATAAATCGTCAGCGCATCTGCGCCGCCAGTCAGCCAAGCAAACGCCAGCACAAGTCGGATACAGGTCTCTAGCATTTTAGCATAACGTTTCATATTAGTACGCCAGCGAGACAATGCGCGAGCGGGCCTTGGTGCCACCGTCAGTCTCTACCTCAAGGCGCAGCACGTACAGCCCAGGAGCCAGCAGCGCACCCGTTCCATCCCGACCGTCCCACTCCGCAGCAAATTGGCCACTTTGCGCCGATCCGCGAAAAACCTCGCCGATCCGCATCCCCCGCAAATCGTAGAGCACCACTGCTACTTCGGCATTCCCCGTCACATTCAACAAGTCGTATTCAATCCGCACCGCGTCGTTGATCTGATCCCCATTGGGCGTGAACGCCGCTGGCACGAGTCTGAGCGCACCGACCACCTGCCCAGCGATATGGGTCAGTCCCACGCTCAGCGTATTGCCCTCGACCAACTCGACCACTTCGCCCGGCGTCACCACTTGGCGCACTTCCTGCGACCGAGTGCTATCGTACACCCGCCCCGAAAACAGCGTCCCGAATTTGAAGACCTCGCAGCGAAAGACCACCTCTATCAGTTCGCCATCCCGCGCTTGGTCTATCCGCGGAACGCCGACCTCAAAGCCGCGCCCATCCAGCCGCCGCACCTCAAAGGCAACCTCCTCGCCGCTGTAGCGCACCGCGTCAATGCCCTCCGCCTGAGTCGGCGTGTCAATCTCAATGGTGTCGAAGCCCAAGTCCTCATCCTCTAATCGAGGCAACAGCATGTAAGTGAACTCCGTCGCCACACCCGTAGTCGCCGAAACGGGTGCAATCTCGGCCAACACCAAAGCGGCCATCGGCGGCCTAGACACGGCAAATTGCACGAAGTTCAGCCGCCCACCCGCTTCTACCGTGGACTGGAAATTGGCCCTGATCTGCACAAATTGCCGAGGTTGCGTCCCCTGCATGGGTGCGCTGCCCAACGCCAAGTCGTATGCCGCACTCCAGCCTTCCCAGTTTTCAGTATCGGGCGTGATGCCGGCCTGCTGGGCTTTCTCCAGCCGGTTGTACGACCGCAGCGTCAAAGGCCGCCCTCGGGTATCCAACCGAGTCCGCTCATCGCCGCGGAACGTGCTGCGCCAATAGGTATTCGGATCGCTGTCATCGCCCGCGCGCATACCTAACTCGATTTGCGCGCCGGGATCGACCTGGCTGCCCCAGCTTAGTTCGCCCAGCGCTGCCCGCCCACCCAAATCGAGGACATTGGATACGTAGCGCGCCGTTGGTGTAAAGCCCTTGCCATAGATCTCAAACTCGGCGATTTCCCAGATGCCTTGGGTGTTTTCGTGCGCTTCAAAGAGCATGCGGAGGATTGGCACCGGCGGTAGCTCAATCTCGACTACCGAAGTCGTGTTCTCGGTATCCCGATGCACGATGTCGAAGTCAAGGAAGGAACCGCGCGCACCCGCAGTATACTCGCGCGTACCTTCCTTGAGCGGATCGCCGTCGCTGATGCCGATGATAAAGCGCTGTAGAAAGCGCTCTTCCTCAAAGCGCTTGCGCGGATAGAATTTGATGCGCTCGACCGTAAAGTTACCTCCGAACTCGAAAACTAGGCTCTTGTTGCGCGCGTTGATGCCCGAGGTCGTCCAATGTCCGTCGCCCAAGAAGACGGTCTCGATGTCTTCATCCCACAGCACGGCCTCGGTGTCGCCGCTTGGCTGCCAGCCCAAACGGGATGCCGTCTGCACCCGGCCCCCGCGTTCTTTGAGGCGCGGCGTCAGGTTTATCGACGGATCCAGTTGCTCCGGCTCAATAAAGTCCCCATCGATCTTCAACAATTCGACCTGGCCGTGCTGCGCCGATTCCACTTCCTCCCAATCGAGTTGCACAAATTCCATCCCCTCGGCCAACTCCGGTACCGGCAGCGACGAACCGCCAATCCGATAAATCGTCAGCGCATCTGCCCCGCCAGTCAGCCAAGCGAGCGCCAGCACAAGTCGGATACAGGTCTTTAGCATACCGTGGCCCCTCTTTAACAACCCTCTGGCGATATAGCCGGTAATTGATGCGCCAAAGGAGTTGGAAGAGCTAAACAGCAACAACTCGCTGTTGTCCTTCTCTATCTTCTGAGGGAATAATGTGGATCTCAATATCGAGATTCAGTCGGTTGAGAAACGTCATTAACCGCTCAACACTGTAATGGTTAAAATTGCCCTTCTTCAACCGAGATATTTCAGGCTGCTTCACCCCTAAAATCTTCGCGGCCTCTGCTTGGGTCAGCTTCCGATCTTCTATAATCTGAAACACTTTAAATCCAAGTGTAGCCCTAAGAAATAATTCCTCTGCGTCTGGCAATCCGAGATCCTCAAACACATTGCCCGAACTCTTTTCAAACGTAATCTTCTCGGTCATGATTCATTCGCCTCCAGTTCCCGTGCCATTTTCAGACGGCTCTTAATAAGGTCTATCTCTTTCTTTGGAGTTTTTTGCAATGAACAGAGCGTCTCCTATATCCTTTTGAACAGACTCTGGAAACTCCTTCAGCTTTGCCTTAGAATCCCCGACCCATATGGCCTCTTTTAAGTTCAGTCTTTCGTGATTCATAAGGCATTATAGCATTATAACCAATTGGATATAAATAGGTCAACCTCACAGACTCGCGAATATCGACAAAAATGCCAATCCCGCGACCCGCGTCTCGCGCTCTCGCCCGGTCACTTCCAACGAACGCCTATCAAAGCGCAGCCCGAGTTGGGTCGTCAATCCGTAGCCTAAGTACTCCCGCTGATTGCTCAATTGCGCCGCCCACACCGTGCCGCGGAAGTCGCCCGTCAGCACGTTTTCCACTAGAACCTTTTCGTCCTGCAGCAACTCAAAGAACAGCCGCTGCTCAAACCCCAGTTCAAGCTCTGAATCCCGCATCACGGGAAAGCGGATCAATAGCGACCCAATCCCATCCCAAGAACGGCGGCGACGCTCGGCCAAGGAAAAGGGAGATTGGCTGAGAAATTCGCTTTTGAAGCGGGGCAAGATCGCCACCGTGCCCCACGCAAAAACGCCGTCGATCTTGTCAATCAACCCCACAAAACCAGAAGTCTCGCGACCATTGCGGCCCAACGGTCCTAGCTCACCAAGTTGCGCGTCGCGCTGGTGCAACCAGTCCCATTTGAAGCGGTGCTTAGTCTTCCAGCGCCGCGGACTGGCGTATTGCCACTCAGCGTAAAACGTATTGATCCAAGTGTCCTCGGCCGCCAGCAAATCGGGCACGGCGATGTGCTGCCCGCTCGTCTGCCCAGCGGCTCCGAATTCGAGCGTCGGCACGATCCACTGCGACAGCGGATCGGGAATGGTGTCGGCAGCCTTCTTCAGCATGTCGAAGACCCGTACTCTGCCGCGACTGGGCCAATCCCGTTCAAAAGTAAAGAGACCATAGGCAGTGTGATTTTTGCGGTCAACTTGTCGCATATCCTGACGCAGATAGCCGGCCGAGAGACGGATTTCGGGATTGACCTCCACGCTGGCGTAGGCATTGTAGCCCCAGTGGTCCTTCTTGTAGGGATAGTCGGGCAAATCGTCATTTTCAAAGCGCTCGGCCCAACCGTTGTTGTTGAGGTCTATGCCAAAGAGAAACTCTGGCCGATCCGAGTGGTGGCGCAGGAAAGGCTCTTCGTAGTCGGGGAAGAAATTCTCCCGGTCGCCGTTGCTGTTCTGATTGAAATCGGAGATGAAGTCGCCATTTTCGTCGTACCCAGGGAAAACCGCCGGGTCGGGCACGCCGTCCGAGCGCACCTGGAAGCCGCCTAGCGCAGTCGATTGCGGCGGCACCAATCCGCCCTGGAAAAATCGCTTCTGGTCGGGGTGGCGGTCCTGATCGTCGTTGTCCTCGACGAAATCGTAGAGCCGGTCGGTGGCCTCGGGCGAGTAGTCAACCAAGCCGCGGCTATCGACCGGCTTGAAGCTGGTGGCGTAGGCGTCGTCCATGCCAAAGCCTTCGAGGGAGAAGCGCCAAGGGTCTGCGTGCCGCACGAGATTGAACAGCCAGCCAACCGCGTGCTCGTCGCCTTGAATCCCCGAAAACGAGCGATGCGATTCGCGCGTCGTCGAAGGGAATTGGCGGTACTGGGTACTGACGTTGAACTCGCCGTACAAATCGAAGCCCCACCAGTCGCGTATCTCAGTAGTAATACCGGCGATCTGCGAGGCGGTCGGCAGGCCGTAGTCAAAGACAACTTCGCGCGGATTGAGCTGATTCTTGACATTGCCAGCCGCTCGCGTCACCACCAAAAACTCCGGGATGCCGATGCGGCTGTTCTGCCGATCAGAGGCTACTTCGATCCGGTAGTCATTGGCCAGCACGAAGCGGAAGCGCACGTTTTTGACGCGGGTGATGGCGTCGTCGGCCTCGTCCAGCCCCAAATCTAACCGGCGCTGCAAGGCCAAGCGCAAGGTGCCCTCCTCGCTCTCGCCCTCTTCGGCAGCCAACGCGTACTGTAGCACAATGCTCTCCGCCCCATCGGCCCGCAAAAACCCACCGCGCTCCTCCCCGCCTTCTATCACCGGCGCAAAGCCAATGCTGCCGCCCGTAAAGGTGGTATCCTTAAAGACCATCCGCACGCCGCCTTCGACCGGCACCTCGCGCCTGAGTGCCGTAGTGATCTCCACCTCCGTACCGAACAACACCGGCCCACCCTCGCCGTCCGCGGGCGAATCGTCGGACAGCCGCACGATCAGTTTGTTAAGCCGTCGGCCTAACTGCCCGGTCGTCAACACACCTTTGAGCGGATTGCCCTCAAAGCTCTCGCGGTTGCCGGCCCCATTATGGGCATTGACCAACGTCAAGCCCAAAGTCGCGTTGTCCCCCACATCGGCCTCCAGACGCCCGGCGATCAAACTGGTAAAGTTATCCTGCGAGGCCGTCGGAATATCCGGGTCGATCTCGACGATGGGCAAGCTCGGGCGCGAGAACAATCCAGTGAAGCGCAAATGCCGTGCGTCAAAGCTCGTCACGACCCCATTGAAGCCGACCTTGCGGAAGGTCATCGGCGTCAGGGTGGCGAAGATCTCGTCGCCGATCATCAGCGAGTAGTTGTAGTCGCCGCTCGCATCCGAGGAGATAATCAACCGGTTGAACCAATTGGCGTAGCGCCGCTCTTTGGTCAACTGGCTGCTCTCGACCGTGCGCGCCTGAGTCTGTCGCCAGTCGTACACCAGCCAGCCGCGCGAGATCAGCTTGCCGTAGGTGTCGTAGAAATACGTGCCCTCTTGGTTGCGGTCGATGTAACGCCGGTACGGCTCGGTGGCGTAGTTGGTGTAGCGCCACTGGCGGCGACCGTACTCGTCGAACAGCTCCTGCGGCATGTACCAGCGCATAACCGTGGGATCCAAAGCTCCCATCAGCACGCTTGGCCCTTGGGCATTGAAGCGGACTTCTCCCCTTTCCTGCCGCCCCAAGCGGTAACCGTAATCCGTCTGCGCTCCAGCCTGCAAGGCCAGTGCCAAAACCAACGCTATGTTAGCTGTCCAACGCACGGTTCACAGCTTTCCCAAACTGCCCTCGACAATTTCCACCGGATACTTATTCCGCAAATTGCGCACGAACCGCACGTAATCCCTTTTCGACTTGTCGATCCGCACGTAGGCCCGAGCGCGGCGCTGCGATTCGGCGTTGTACGGGATCTGCTCGCGCGTGCGCTCCAGCACCTTGAAGACCGAATAGCCTTGCTCGGTCTTCAACGGCCCGCCCACCTCGCCGACGGCGACTTCCTGCACGGCAGCAGACAGCACGGGAAACAACCCTTGGGTATAGGCATTGAACTGCATCTGGCCGCCGTGGTGCAAGCTGCCCTCGCGCCGAGTATGGCGCTGGGCCAACGCTGCGGCATCGCCCCCCGCGCGCAACTCATCCCCCAAGCGCTGGGCCAGCGAATCCGACGCCACCAAAATCTCGACTATGGTCGTACTCTCAGGCCGAACGAATTTTTCGGGATGCGCGTCGTAGAAATCGCGCGCTTCTTCTTCGGTTACACTCACGTGCTGGTCAACCTCCCGCCGACGCAATGCGCTAAGCATCAACTCCTCACTCTTAAACGCCACGGTCTCTTCGAAATGCTCGTCCTCTGCCAGACCAGCCGCCTCAATCTCGGCGCTCACGAACAGGTCGGGCAGCACCCGACGGTGCAAAACCTCGGCCACGTGCGCACTGTCGGCCTCCTGTAAACTCCTGCCGGTGAGAAGCTCGTACGCCGCCAAAAAACCACTGACAGTGAGTTCGCCGCCCCGATACGCGCAGAGAACCTCAGCTTGATCTGCCATGACCCCGTTCTCGACGAGCCGCTGGATCGCCCCCGAGCGCGGCACCGGCGCGTACGCTTGCACGAGCGAATCGCGGAGCGCCTGCCTCCGCTCCTCGCGCTTTTGCACCGTCAGCTCCTCGACGATGATCTGCTCCGACGCGCTCAGCGGCGCTGGAATCTCGTCGAGGACTTTGTAGATCACGTAAAAGTCCTCATGGCTAAACACTTCGCGCACCGGCGCGGAAACGCCCCCTATCGCCAACCCGAGCACCTGCTCAACCGTCTCCGCCGACATCTGGTCCCGCGTCTGGTATATGCCAGTGTCGCCGCCCCGCGCAGCAGTCCGCTCGTGAACCGAGTGCTCACTGGCCAATTCGTGGAAATCAGCCCCCGCAACGAGTTGGTCGGTGATTGCACCTGCTTCCTCCAAACTCTCGACCATGATGCCGCCTAAGCGCAGAGCGCGGTGCCGACCGCTCTCTCGGTAGTATCGCTCTATTTCCTCGGGAGTAAGTTCGATCTTAGCGACGACCTCGCGCTCCATGTACAGCGCCATCAGCCGAGCGCGTTTGAAGCGGGCCAGTTCGCCTTTGAACCAACTGTCTTCAGCCATATTGGCGGCATCCGCTTCGCGCAGGAGCAGCTTTTTGTCGATCAGGCTTTCGAGCACTTGGCGCTGGCCTCCCTCCTTCATCCCCGCGGGAATCCGCGCGTCAAACTCCCTGAACTCCGACGCAGTAATCGGCTCGCCACCCACTTGGGCCAACACCAACTCTTCAGGTTCTTGGGCGCAACCCAAGGCTACAATCACCAGCAAGCAAAAGCGCAACACGGCATCACTCCAGACCGGCGAATACCGTGATAAAGGTCGTGGTTTCATTCTTGCCCTTGTCGTCGGTTGTGAAAACGCCCGGCCGGTCGCTGTCCTCAATCACCCGCTCGCTCAGGATGCGGCCAAAGCGCAGTCCCGCTTGCGTGGTCAGCCGGTACCCTTGGTAATCGGAAGTCGTCGAGAGTTGCAGCGCGATATGAGTCGAGCGCCAGTCCCCTGTGTCCTGCAAAAGCCCCGCCGCCCGCAGCGCGTCCTCGTCCTGCACCCGGTCGCTAAACCACAACTGCTCCACGCCGGATTCGATAACCGTGCGCCGCATGACCGGCAGGCGGGCTATCAACTGCACGGTCAGCGCCCATTCCTCGCGCCGCTCCTCGTCGGCTACGAAGGGCGTCTGACGCAAAAACTCGCTCTTGCACCTCGGCTGCAAGTCAAAGCGGCCGAGGCCGTATATGTAGTCCACCTTGTTGATCAGCCCCAAGAAACTCGCGGTGCTTTCCAGCGGGCGGCCAATGCTGTCGCGTGGGTCCTCGGCGTTCTGCTGGAAATGCTCCCACTTGAATTTGTTGACCACGTTCAGTCCCTCAATGCCCTGATAATCAAACTGCGCGTACGCGGTATTGATCCAAGTGTCCTGCGCCGCCAAGATGTCGCGCACCACCGGCTGGATCGGCGCACCGACGAAGGGGGTCGGCTCGCGCCGAGCGTCGGGAATGGTGTCCTTGGCCTGCTTGAGCATGTTGAAAACCCGCAAGTGCCCCAAGCCCGCGTAGTCCCGGTCCAGCGTGAACATCGCGTAATTCGTCTCGTTAAAGGCGTCGGTCGCCTGCGATTGCTCGTCCGTACGGCCAATAGTCAACCGCATGTCCGGCGCGAGGTGGATGCCGCCGAAGAGATTGTACCCCTGCCGGTCTGGCTTGTACGGATAATCGGGCAGATCGTCGTCTTCAAAGCGGTCGATCCAATTGTTGTTATTCAAATCAATGCCAAAGAGAAACTCCGGCCGATCGACATTGTAGCGCAGGAACGGCTCGTCGTAATCGGGAATGATGTTGGCCGCAGTGGCGTTGTCGTTCTGATTGAAGTCGGAGATGAAGTCGTTGTTCTGGTCCCAGCCGGGAAAAATCGCCCGGTCGTTGGTAGAGCCAAAGCGAATCCAATCGGGAAAGCGGTCTTGGTCGTCGTTGTCATCGACAAACTCGTACAAGTGCCGCTGGGTATTGTCGTACTGCACCTCGCCCGTAGCACTGACCAAGAAGGCCGTCGTCGAATAGGCTTCGTCAATGGCGTAGGCTTCGCCGTAGAAAAAGTAGGGAAACACATTGCGCGAGACGTTGAAGTACCAAGCATCGGACCCCTCGGAGGAGACCGCGTGTTCTTCGCCCTCGTTGAAAAGTGCGGCATTGGGAAACTGGAAATAGCGCTTGTTGCGGTCCCACTCGCCGTAGAAGTCAAAGCCGAGCACCCCAGTGCCCTCAATGGTAAAGCCGCCGACTAGATTGGCCGTCGGCAGGCCGTAGGAAAACTCAATCCGCTGCAAGTTGGTAATGTCCGCGACATTGCCCTCGGCCCGCCGCACCGCAATCAACGCTGGTTGCGCCGCGTCAATCACCTCGGCGGTCAGCGGTGGAGGCGGTGCGCCGCGCAAGCCCGTCTGGCGATCAGACCATATCTCTACCTTAAAGTCGTTAGCCAGCACGTAGTTGAAATCTACTCCGACAATCGTCGTCGGGTCTGGACCAACATAACCCGGATCGTTGAAGTCGTAGTTGACGATGATCCGCTCCGGGCCGTCCGCCGCCAAAAAGCCCGGCCGCCGGAACCCGCCGAAGACGACCGGCCACTGCGAGCCGGGCCGGACCACCTCCTGCAAGGTATAGACCGTCTCCCTGCCGGTGTCGAAGTCGCGGCTGGTAATCCGCACGTCGTGGCTGAACAAGGCCGCGCCCCCCTCGTTGTCGTCGGGCGAGTCGTCGCTCAGGATCACTGCAATCGCCGTCAGCGGTGCCGTGCTTTGCCCAGCGGTGAGACTGCCGGCGACCAAGTCGCCGTTGAACATGTCGAGCAGCGTATTACCATTGCTGGCATCCATCACTTGGGCACCGATCTCGACGAAATCACCAACCTGGAACGTCGCCCGCCCGCCGAATAACGAGGTGATATTGGTCTGCGTCACCGGCTCGGTGATCCCGCCCGAAAGCTGGGTGGAGCCGCGGATCGGCTCGCTGATGCGCGAGGCGAGGATCGTCGCCTGATACTTGTCCGAGGCAAAGTCGATCTGCACCCCGTTGAAGTCCGGCTTGGAAAACGTCATCGGCGTCAGCGTCGTGCGAATCCGGTCGCCCACCGTGATCGCGTAGTTGTACTGTCCCTGCGAATCGCCGCTGATGGTCACCGCATTGAACCAGCGGTTAAAGCGCGTGCTCTGGAAGATGCCGCTGCCCAAGGGCTGCGGCTGGAACTGACGCCAGTCGTAGATCAGCCAACCGCGCGTAGTGAAGTTGCCGTACACATCATAGAAGTAGTCGCCCTCGCGGGTGGTGTTGACATAGCGCTCATACGGGGTGCGGGCGTAGTTGGAGTACTCCCACTGACGCCAGCCGTAGTCCACGAAGAGTTCCTGCGGCACGTACCACTTTTTGACTGCTGGATCGAGCGCACCAAAGAGCACGCCCGGACCAGTCGGCTCAAAGGTGACAGCCCCACCGCGCTGGACATCGGTCTGGCCCCAGGCCGGGACGCCCACTACTAATACCAGCCCCAAGATGACGAAACATTTTCTCATAGCACACATTTCCCGTTGAACATAACTACACGAACCATAGAAGTGGTATGAGATGCTTCGCTACGCTCAGCATGACAAGTGCTGGTGCGCTGTTCTCTGTGTCATGCTGAGCGTAGCGGAGCGGAGTCGAAGCATCTTATACCTAGATGCTCATGCGTAACGGCCATTGGATTATTGGCGTGTAGTAAGCCATTTAATAGACCACCACAACCGCAGCGACCGCTCTAGCTTGGCCCGTCTTGGCGTCCAGTGCGACGCTGAACACGTAGTTGCCCGGCGGCACCAACTGGCCCGCGTCGTCGCGCCCATCCCAAAGCCGGGCAAAGCGCCCACTCTGATCCAGCGCGTCGTACAGGTTCCGCACTGGCCGACCGGCCAGATCGAAAATCACAACCCGCAGCGGCGTGGGACGCCCTACATTGGTCAAGTCGTATTGCAGCTCGGCCCGGTCGTTGACACCGTCCCCATTGGGGGTAAAAACCGGCGGCTGAGCGCGCACGTTGATCAGCAGTTCGCCGGAGATGGGTACTTTCACCGACAAATTGCCCTCAAAAGGCGTACCCAACGCCTGCGTGTCCGGATCACCCTCCCCCAAATCGGCCGCATTGCCAGCCACCACGCTCTGCCCCAACTGGCCCTCGGATGCGGTATTAAACACTTGGCCGCTAAACGTGGTACCGAAGCGCAGGACCGCGTTTTCAAAACTCACCCGCAACTCCGCGTCGTCCTCGCCCACAGTTGGAAACTCTATAGCAAAGGCATCGTCGGCCACCTCTACGACTGCAAAGTCGCCGCGCACCACTGGCAACTCGTCGAGCAACGCACCGCTGAAATCGGCTTCCAACACATCGCCCTCGGGCGGCTGTATCCGTACAACACCTACTCGTTCTACCCGGAGCGGAGTGGCGATTCGCAAGCGATTAAAACCCCGATCCTGACCGCTGCGGAACTTGCTCCGCACTGCGTAGGTGAAGTCCGTCTTCTCGCCCAAGGCCGCGCTGCGGGGGCCGATCTCGGCGATCAATTCCTCGGCAAAGGGCGATGGCAGCACGTCAAAGGAAAGCCCCCCGACGCCCGTGGCCGCCTCGAAGTCGTCGCTGAAGAATTCGATCATAAACTGGAAGTAGCGCCTTGGGTTTGGCGAGACGATAGGCCCGCCCGCGCCTTCAGTCCCCAAGGTCTCCGTGAGGACGATACTACTCGCAGGATAGGGCGGCGACCACGCGATCCAGTTGCTCACGTCGTTGCGGATCGTCGCCCGGTCGCCGCGCGGGAGTTTCTTGTAGTCGGCCTCGCTCAACGTCACCTGCTCCCGCTCCTCCTGCGACAGCGTATTAAACGCCTGCACGGCGTCGCGCAAATCCACTTCCTCGTTGTCGAGGACCTCCGCAACTAGCGCTTGCAGCGCCTCGTCCTCCACGTCTTTGGCGAATTTCCACGGCACCCCCACCTCGCCCGTGCCGAGGCCACTGCTGATCCCAGCGCCACTGCCCCCAGCCCCACCCGATTGCAACCCGACATTGCCCCCGCCGACGCGGAAGATCTTCTCGCCAGGCCGCACCTTGTTGAATTCCACCGGCTCGGGATCAATGCCCGTGCGCGTGCGCACCGCAATCCGCGAGAGCTGCGGGTCGCCGACCTGCTCCTGCACCCAGCGCACATGGCCCAACAGCGCCAGATCGCCAAAGTCGAAGATGTTGGAGATATAGACGGCCTCGGGCACAAAGCCCGTGCCGAAGACCTGGAACTCGGCAATGTCAAAACCCAGCGCCGTCAGGGATTTGAGCCGCACAAAGCGCACGTATTGCGGCGGGATGCGGATATCGACGACCGCCTCTTCGTTTTGGCCTTCTAGCGCCACGCTCGTGCGGATGGGCACCCCCTCGCGCTGGGTGTCCGGCGTACCGTCGTTGATGAAAATCTCAAAGCTGCGCATGAAATCGTTCTGGAAGGGAAAATTCGGCGCGGGGAATTCAGGCGCGGCATTGCGCGGAAAAAAGCGGAAGCGATCAACGCCAAAGCGCGCGCCCAAGTCCAAGTCGATGATCAGCCCCAAAACCTGGGCACTTTTGGCCCCAGCGCTCAAACGCAGATCGAGTCCACTCTTGCCGTCGTTGTCAATGAGCTTGGCCAGTTCGCCGCGGACATTGAGGTTGTTGGGCGAGTTGATCGAACCGCCGCGCGACTCGGTGTTGGCCCCGAGGGCGATGTTTAGCGTGGTATCGGCGCGCTGGGGAAAAATCCAGTCCGCAAAATTAGCGGCTGTAAAGTCGATAACGCCGCCGGGCGCGTTGGTGTTCTCAACGCTTTGAGCACTGCGAATGACCTTGGCTTGGATCTCGCCGCCACCATCGCGCCAACTCAGTCCACTCGCACCGACGACAATGGTGTCGGCAGCAGCGGGCAGGACGCTCAAGGCGGCGATGAAGACGGCGCAAAGAAGGGGATTTTTCATGGCTGTTTGTTACGCTTTTCCGCCGGACTTGTCAAGAATCCGCCGTGCAGGCGGCAGGGCAGGCTGGAAGGCGAATTGCCGAAAAATTGGGGGCCGGTGCTCTTATGGCCTCTTTTCGGGTTCTATATTAAGACCATTAAATTAGCGGCGGTGGTTGCCGAATCATAGAGGAAGCCTGTCAGCCGTCGCCACGGTGCGATTCTGAAAGAGGTTGGACTATGCGCTGCTTCGTGGGCCTTCTGGTTGCAGTGATATTGCTGCTCTCGACCGGGTGTGCGGCCCCTATGACCCAGGTGGTGGCCACGCGCCTAGACGGCATTGACCAACAGCGCTTCAAAGAGGATGACGAAGTATGGATCACCTATAAGGACGAAGGCAACACCTATAGAAAAGTGCGTGGTAGGGTTATCCATACAGACAGCAGTTCGGTTCGGTTACGTCGATTGGGATGGGAAAAAGACCCTATTGCTATTGACTATCGCCGAATAGCCACCATCAGTCATCCGGTGAAGAATGGCTGGATTATGGGAGTATCAGCGGGTAGGTTCCGCACTGAGTACTTTTGGCCAAACGATGATTCAAAGGGCGGGTTTACCGAATTCAGGAGTGTAGGATTTTCTCCGAGATACGCATTCTATTCAAGCCAAGCGCTAGAGATGAATTTCTTAGTAGGCAGGGCCGCCGCCGGGTCTGCTCGCATAGGAGTGGGTTCGTGGATAGGTACGACGCTAAATTACCATGCGCACCTCGTCATACCGGGGACGTACGGGTTTTTGGGGGTTGGATTTATGGCTCTATTGTCTAAATCCAATTCGGAACATCTGGTAGCACTTCATCGCTGGGGATTGGGCCTGAAGATTCCTCTCTTTAGCAAGCTTAATGTTCGTTTGGAGCTTGAAGTTGGAGATTCAAGTTACAAGGAATATGAAGTCTTGGGCGGTTTCAAGATTTGTTTTGAACGTAAGTTTCGTTAAAAGAAGCTGGAGGATTATAGCATGTTCGCCCCATTAAGCCGCCTGATAGCTATAGTGGTCCTGTGCGGCCTGCTGGTCCAGCCGGTCCAAGCAGAGTCAGTGGATTCGGCGAGGGTCGAGGGCGAGTACCAAGCCGCTACGCAAAAGAAAACGGGGCCAAAGGAAATCACTATCTACATTGGTGGAGAGTACAAGACAGTGGCGGCGGCTCTGTTAGATGCTGTTGATGAGGAGACGCCGATTACAGGGATATCCGACTTTGATTCCCTTTCTTCCACCTATGGTCTGATTGGGATATCCTCTGGCTTTTATGGGTATCGTTTTCGGCTGACGTTCCCGCCGACCGCGGATGTGGCCTCGATTGCTGGAGCCTATTGGAGCTTACCCTATATAAACTCTGTCGAGTCTGAGCCAGTGGTGACGCTGATCTCAAAGGAGGTGAAAAATAAAAAAGTAGACGAGGACGACATGCGGATTACCAAAAAGTTGGGAGCCGGCGTACTTGGGGGTATCGGTGGCGCATTCGTAGGAACGGTCACCATGGTGGGACTACACCAGCCACGAGAGGGAGATGACGGCATCGGTGGTGCTGTCGCTGCCATGCTCGGCATATGGGGCGGCAACTTGGTTGGAACCGCGGTTGGCGTGAGCAGGGTTGATCCGCAGGATAATTTCCTCATAACACTTACGGGCAGTGCGCTGTTGGGATGGGGAGTGCCTGTTGCTATAGCTTTTATAAGCGGTGGTGAGAATTTAATAATCTTGAGCGGCCTTTTAGGTCCTATTGTTGGTGCAACGATTGCGTCGGAAAAATGGCGCAAGCCTCTTTCGGCTAGGCTTCACTTGAAACCTGAAGCTCGCCGGGTCTCGGTCGGCTTGGTTCCGAACCCCAAGGGGGGCCTATCAGCCGTCGCCACGCTGCGCTTTTGAACTCAATAGCCCGTATGCTATCAAAACTCTTCTTTGCTGCCTTGCTCTTCTTGAGCACCGCCTTGAACGCCCAGACACCCGCAGCCGACACCACCATTGCCAGCCAAACCCTTCCCCTGCTCCCCATTGAGACGCTAATCGCCCAGCTACAACGCCCGACCAACGGCCCAGCTCTCTCGGTAGGGCTTCTTACTCTCACAGCCCTAAACGGCAAAGGAACCTAAGCAACCCATTGATGGATACCATTCGACACAGCTTGCGCCGACTACGAACCGCTCTATCAGACTGTCCGCTCTGGCATGGATATTGCAGGACACGCACCGGAAGCCGCCTGTTGGTGGTTTTTAGTCCTTCATTTATATTCCCCCACTGAGGAGTCCAGCCATGAGCGAAAGCACCGACCCCCAAACTCGTGCAATCCCTACCCCTGAAGAAATGCCTTGGAGCATTAGCTATCTACGCGACGATATTAAAGATCTGCGCACCCAAGTAGGTGCCATACATGGGCGCATTGACGAGACCAACAAGCGCATTGACGAGACCAACAAGCGCATTGACGAGACCAACAAGCGCATTGAGCGAACGCATCGACGAGACCAATCGCTCATTGGGAGACCGCATCGACGAGACCAACCGCTCATTGGGCGAACAAATTCGCGCACTCCATAAGCGCATGGACACCTATTTCCTTTGGATGATGGGCACGTTGGTGGCCATCACCAGCGTCCTCATCGCCGTCATCAAGCTCTGACCCAACTCTCATCGGCCGGCCCCTCGAACGCGGTCAAGCTTACCAGCCGTCAACCATGCGACCGGCCTCGTCGGGGAGAGCATGACCGGCAACAGTACTATCGCGACAATGGCCGCACCGTAGCGTCCCAGTTGGCGCGGCCTATCCCTTCGATGCGTCCCAATTATAGCCCGTATGCTACCAAAATTCTTCTTTGCTGCCTTGCTCTTCTTGAGCACCGCCTTGAGCGCCCAGACGCCCGCGGCCGATACCACCATCGCCGGCCAAACCCTTTCCCTGCTCCCCATTGAGACACTAATCGCCCAGCTACAACGCCCGGCCAACGGCCCAGCCGTCGTCCACCGGCAAGTCGCCTTCCGCGGACGCCTGTTTGCGCCAACTTCAGGACTCGACACCCTGCGCGTCCCCCTCGACTTGGAGGAAGTGTACTTTCTCGACGAAGTATCCTTCAGCCAAGTAGCGTTCCTCGCCCCGGTGCGCTTTGAACGCACCCACTTCGCCGGTGGCCTCTCCTTTGCAGAAGCGCGTTTTACCGACGACTTCTCTCTGCTCGCAAGCCATCTGGCTAAGCACGCAACCTTCCAAAAGACCCACTTCCTCAGCGATGCCGACCTAACCGCAAGCCGCTTCGCCGGAGTCGCCTCGTTCGTCGGCGCACACTTTGCCGGCCAGCGCGCCCACTTCGCCCAGACCCAATTCGACAACGCCGCCTATTTCGAGCAGGCCGCCTTTGCCGCGCCAGCCACCTTCACCGACGCCGCCTTCGCCGGAATCGCCTCCTTCAAGGAGACCACTTGGGCGCAGCCTTTATCTTTCGCTGGAGTCCGCTTCGCTGACCGAGCGCTGTTTTGGGATGCGCGCTTCGCCGAAGAAGTGTCCTTTGACAGCGGACGCGCCGACGGAGAAGTCGCCTTCGACCGAGCGCGTTTCAGCGGCGAAGCATCCTTCGCCGATTTCACCTTCGCGCGGACAGCGAGCTTCCGCAGTGCGACCTTTGGCCAAGCCCACTTTGACGGAGCGTATTTCCGCCAAGAGGCCGATTTCAGCGAGAGCGAGGGCCGCGTCATCCGTCTCAGTGCATTCTTCAACCGCTCCCTCGACCTGAGCCGCGCCGCCTTCGCCCTGATCGACCTGCGGGCAACCGGAGCGGATTCGACCTTCGCTGCAAACAGCCACCTCTACTTGCACCAGCCGCGCTTCGGCCGCATCCAAGTGCGCTGGCCCCAGCTAGCAGGCCATCTCGCCACAGCCGACTCAACTCACGCTGCCGCCCTCGACCCAACCTACGCCGCCCTGTACCACCAATTCCTAGCCCAAGGCTTGAACGGCGACGCCGCAGCCTGCCACGCCGAACGCATGAATCACCAGCGCCTCGCACGCGCTTGGCACGAGCCAGCGCGTTGGGGCCTAGAACTGTGGCGACTAAGTTCGGATTACGGCACGGCCCCCCAGCGAATAATCGTCTTCATGCTCGCCATTATCCTCCTCTGCGGCTTGACGTACCGCACAGCTTCTGGCTCCATGCACTCCACCTCCGGCGCAGACCAGCCCACCCTCGCCGCCTGCATCGTCTTCAGCCTCTACACCTTCATCCACGTCAACTCCCGCGCCTATGACGCGACGGGCAAACTCAAACTCCTCGCTGTCGCCGAGGCCCTGCTAGGCTGGGTCTCCTTCGGCCTTCTCATAGCCGTAGCTTTGGCCCATGTGCTGTGATTTGGCCTCTTCTACCCTATTGCTGGCGGTCCGCCACCAGCTCATATTGCGCTACTAGTCAAGTTATTGTGGCCGAAAACAATCGTCTTTGTGCCGCTGAGGGCGAAAGGAGTATATTCTAGCCTGCACTATTCACTAAGGAACTAAGCGAAGTAAACCGAAGCAGGTACTAAATGGACAAAACATTCTCTTATTTGGAGACTCTGTCGCGGGAAACCGAAAAATCCGAGTCCGAAGTAATGACACTGGCGTTCCAGAAGGGAGTCCAGCAGATGTGGCGGGAACGCATTCTGGGGCGCTACCTGCGACGAGAAATCGCCCGCGACGAAGCAATAGAAGGAATAGGCGTGGATTGGGTGGAACTAGCCGAGCGCCAGCACCAAGCCATGATGGAGGATCTTGAGTGGGCCATGGGCAAGTAGAACAGGCCGTCGCTGATGCAGGTCCTCTCATTCACCTGCACTAAAGAGCCTTATAGCACTTTATGAGGAAAGCAGCTTATTCGTGACACAGACCATAGTAGAAATCGCCATTGAGCAGTTGGCCTGAGCAATCTAACAAAGAAAGAACTCCCTCAAGCGATATTATGCTGGTGGACGAGGAGGACCGCCGGGCCTCTATGGCCACGGCGTCCTCCTAGCGAAAGGGATCGTCCGATCACCTTATTGCTGGCGGTCCGCCACCAGCACCCCACCCCTTGCCCAGTTCTCGCGCTCGCATTCTTCGAGCACTACCGTCGTCCCCTCCCGGGGCGCATCGCAGGTATCCACTATGGCCTGGGTCAGCGCTTCAACTAAGGCCCGCTTCTGCTCGGTGGAACGCCCCGCCATCATCTTCACGTTGATAAACGGCATCGTTCATCCTCCTGTTTAGTGGTTAGTAAACATGTGCTTGGTCTCACAATCTGCACGCTCGCGCATCCGATTTCAAGTACCAGTATGGGGTCTCGCCCTCGCCAGCGCCCTCTGCGCCTGTGCCCCTAAAGACCCCCCAGCACCGCCAGTGCATTTCGCCGACGCCAGTGCCGCCGCTGGCATCGACTTCGTCCACTACAACGGCTTTTCCGGCGAATACTACTATGTCGAAACCTTCGGTGCCGGCGCCGCCTTCCTCGACTACGACGGCGACGGCCGCCTCGACCTCTACCTCGCCAACGGCACTTACTTGACCGGTCATCCCCCAGACCAACCGCCGGTCAACCGACTCTACCGCAACGCGGGCGCGGGCACCTTCGCCGACGTCACCGCCCACAGCGGCAGCGCCGACCCCGGCTACGGCTTTGGCGTCGCAGCCGCGGACTACGACGCCGACGGCGACCCCGACCTCTTCGTCGCCAACTACGGCCCCAACGCCCTCTACCGCAACGACCAAGGCACCTTTGCCAAAACGTCGGCTGGCCTAGCAGACCCGCGCTGGGGATCCAGTGCCGGCTTCCTCGACTACGATCTCGATGGCGATCTCGACCTGTTCGTCGCCAATTACGTGCGCTATGCCCTCGACGATGAATCCGTTTGCCAACAGGGCCAAGTGCGCTCGTACTGCGAGCCTAGCGTGTACGACCCCACCGGCGACCTCCTCTACCGCAACGACGGCAACACCTTCACCGACGTCACCGAGGCGACCGGCATCACACTCAAGGGCAAGGGACTGGGCGTCGCGCTGGCCGACTACGACCGCGACGGCGACACCGACATCTACGTGGCCAACGACGGCACCATGAACTTCCTCTACGCCAACCAGCACAGCACCTTCGCCGAAGTGGGCTTGATCGCTGGCACCCGCTACAACGAACACGGGCACGCCGACGCGGGCATGGGCGTCGATTTTGGCGACTACGACCGCGATGGCGACACCGATCTCTTTGTCTCCAACTTCGCCTTTGAGACCAATGCCCTCTACCGCAACGATGGCCAAGGCCAATTCGCCGTCGCCACCCAGCACCTAGGGCTGGCCGATCCCTCGTACCGGCCCCTCGGCTTTGGCACCAAGTTTTTCGACTATGACAACGACGGCGACCTCGACCTATTCGCCGCCAACGGCCACGTCATTGACCGCATTGCAGAAGTGGATTCGAGTCAGACCTATCGGCAACCCAACCAGATGTTCCGCAACGACGCTGGCCGCCGCTTTGCCGACATTTCGGCCACGATGGGACCGGATTTCCAAAGGGCCAACGCCGGTCGCGCCACCGCAGTCGCCGACTACGACGATGATGGAGACCTCGACCTCCTAGTGACTACAGTAGCGGCCCGGCCACGGCTGTTGCGCAACGACGGCGGCAACGCCAGCCACTGGCTACAAATCCTGTTGGTGGGAAAGAGCCACCCCGATGCCCTCGGCACGCGGGTGGAGGTTGTAGCCGACGGAATACGCCAAGTGCAGGAGCGCCAATCGGGCGGCAGCTATCTGTCCAGCCACGACCCCCGCCTGCACTTCGGACTGGGCGCGGCCACGAGCGCCCAAGTGGAAATCTACTGGCCGGACGGAACGCATCAGATCATAGAAAAGGTCGCCACCAATCAAGTACTCAAGGTCGTCCAGCCGACCCCTTAGCGACCCAACGCCCGCGTTTGTATCTCTTGGTAAAACTGACGCAAGCGCTCGCGCTCGGCGGGCAAGTGATTGACCGCTCGTTGAAGGACATGTGCCGCTCGGGCTAGATCGCCCATCTGCCCGTAGAGGCGGATCATCTCCACGTAGGCTGGTAGCAGTTTGGGATTAGCCTTGAGCGCAGCCTCGTAGTAGCTAAAGGCTCCCTCTATGTCTCGCTGCATGATCCGGACGTGCGCCAAGTTCATCCACGGCTCGACTTGCCGAGGGGCCTTTTGCGCCACCCGCGCAAAAATTTCTTCGCCGGCGGCGAGATCACCCAACGCCGCCTTGACCCCACCTAAGTTTAACCACGCCTGCCAGTATTCGGGATCCTCGGCCACCGCCCGCTCAAACGCCGCTAGTGCTCGCTCTTTGTCACCAGCCTCGGCATACGCATTGCCCAGATTGTAGTGGATCGCCGCATCTCCTTCCATGTCCATCGGAGCTAGGCGGCTGTTGGCCGCCAACGCAAAAACTAAACAGACGATCAACCCCAGCCCCAAGTTGCGCCAACATCTCGCCCGTCCCCAATCCCACAACGCCCACACCCCGTAGGCGGCAAAGACTATGAGCACTGGCAGCACTGGCACCCGGTAGCGCGCTGCCACAAAAAACGCAATCACTCCCAGACAATAGCATAGCACGTACAACAGCGGCCACGTCGGCCCAGTCCGCCGCAGACTCAGCAACATGCCCCACAGCGCCAGAGGGGCCACCAAGCCAAAGGGAAAGGCAATGCCCGCTTTCCACAAAGTCGCCGACAATACCGTTGAGTACGTGCGCCAGAAGTAGATCGGCTGGTTGCGCCCCCGCTCATCGCCGTGCCAAAACGCCCCTAACTTGTGCCCCATCAACCCCAGCCACCCAGTCGGATCGCCCCGGATGTAGTCCCAAGCTCGCGCGGCAAAATAAGCCGACTTATCCGAAGGCCGCTCAATCCCCTCTCGCGCCGGTTGGGTGACTAAATCGTCCCACTCCCACCCTGGGCGGATGGCCACGGTCTCTGCATAGTCGGGATTGTTGCCGATGTACAGGTTGATCCCCGCGTTATAGGAAATCCCCACCCCATCGCCGCCGATGGCCCAGTTGCGCCAAGCCACCGGCGCGATAGCCAAGACCACGCCGAGCGCGAACGCACCGGCCCAGATCAACCTCTGCCGACGCGGAGTGCCCCACAAGAAGACGATGGGCACGGCGACCGCAAAAATCAGCACCGTCGGCACGGCCAACGTACCGACGCCAAAGGCTGCGCCAGCACCCAAAAATCCCCAACGGCTCGGATGACGCCAGACGCGCAAAAGCACCACTAGAGCCAACAGATCGACGAAGGCGGCCAATGAAGCCGGTAACAGTTCGCCGTCAAAAAAGATCAGCGGCCCACACAGCGCCGTGCCGACCCCAGCTATCAACCCCACCGCCGGATTGAACAAAGCGCGCCCGACCCACCAACTCATCGCGCAGACCAGCGCCCCTAGCAAGGCCTGCACAAAGCGTACGGCGTAAAAAAATGACTCTGGGAAAAAACTCTTTACCGCCCCGAGAAAGTACGGGTACAGCGGCGGCTGCCAGAACGGCCCCTCGCCCACGCCCAACCAGTTGCCCGCAGCCAAGCGCTGGGCATGGTGGGTGTACGTCTTGGCATCAACCGCTGGATGTGCAAAAAGCGGACTCGCATCTGCTTCGAGGATATAGGCGACTCGCACCGCGAGGGCGAGGGCGAAGACGAGCCAGCCCAAGCGCCCGGCCTGTAGCCCAGCGATCATTGCGTATCTATCTGCTGAATGATATCGTTAGTGGCCATCAACCAACAGACAACTATGCGCTCATCCTTCCTCGGCACCTGTTTCTCCTTCGTCCTCGTCCTAGTCTTTACCGTCTGCATGACCTTTACCAGTGTGCGGACCTACGTCCTCTATGGCAACTACACAGGGCTGACCGATCACTTCAACACCGTCGGCGTCATCTTCCTAATCTTCTGGATCGTGGTCGTCGCCCTCGCGCTGCGCCTACTCCACCCGCTCTTGCGCCTCTCGCCAGCCAATTTTGCCTTGGTCTATGCCGCGCTCATGGTCGCCGTGGTCCTGCCCTCCATGGGCTTTGGCGGCTACTTCATCCCGCTTCTTGCTGGCGTCTTTTACTACGCCACCCCAGAAAACAACTGGTCCGACCTGCTCTGGCCGCACATCCCCCACTGGGCCGTCCCCCGCGACCTCGAAGCGATCCGCCAGCTTTTTGAAGGAACGGATGCCGCCGCGCCCGTGCCTTGGGCCTTGTGGGCTGGGCCGCTGTTGTGGTGGGGGCTTTTCATGCTGGCCTTCTTCTTGGTCAGCATAGCCCTGATTAGCTTGGTCCATCACCAGTGGTCGCGCCAAGAGCGCTTGGTGTATCCCCTCGCCGCCGTTCCCAACATGCTCCTCGAAAGCTTGGAAAACCCCACCGCGTCCATTCTCAAAAGCAAGCTATTGTGGCTGGGGTTTCTCATTGCTTGGATACTGCCGACCGTCAACATGCTCGACCGAGTATTAGATATCGAGATCATCCACGGCTTCGGCATCCCCGGCGGCCGCATCGAGATCCGTCAATTCGGGCTTAGTTACGGACTTAACACCGACCTGCTGGTCGTGGGCTTGAGCTATTTGGTCGGCCTCAACGTGCTGTTCAGCGTCTGGTTTTTTCACCTACTCATCGCCGCCGAAGGCGCACTGCTCAACTGGCTGGGCATTTCCCTATCGCTACCGGCCCAGCCCCACGCACCCAACGTGCTGCTCGCCCATCAGCAGATTGGCTCGCTCGCGTGCATCGTCGGGATCTCGCTGTGGATGTCGCGCCACTTCCTGCGTCGCCAGTGGCGGCTGATCATCAGCGGTGCCCCAGACAGCGATAGCCCGATCTCGCCGCGTGTCGCTGCTCTGCTCGGACTTGTCGGGTTGACGTACATGAGCGGCTTCCTCTGGGCCAGCGGCCTGAGTCTGCTCTGGAGCATCATCTTCCTGCTGGTCGCGCTGGTGATCTTTTTCGGCATTGCCCGCTTGTTGGCCCAGACCGGGATCGGCCGCCTGCGCGCTCCGGTCTCCGTGCCACCTATCCTGACCAATCTCGTGGGCACCGCCCCTTTTGGCGCCCAAGGGCTGAGCGCAATGGGGCTGAGCATGGTCTGGACCGCCGACTTGCAACTCTTTTTGATGGGCACCCTCGCCCACGCCTTCAAGGTCTGCGAGCCAGCTCGGCTCAAAATCAGCGGGCGCAAGCTAGTGTTCTTTTTGTCCGCCGCCATGATCGTCGGCCTCATAACCACCATGGTCTGCTACATCTGGCTGGGCTACCGCCACGGACTGCTCCACGGCTACCGCTGGTACTTCGTCATGTCGCCGCAATACCACTGGTCCTGGGTCGCCAATTCGATCAACAATCCCAACCCTGCCGAGCCGCTAGTGGCCGTGTTCCTCGCCATTGGCGCGGGCCTTGCCGGGCTGCTCGCACTGGCCCAGTACCGCTTCGCCGGCTGGCCTTTGCATCCAGTGGGACTGGGCATCGCCCTGACCAACACTGTCTCCATCGACTGGTTCGGAATTTTCTTAGCTTGGCTGATCAAACTATTGGCCCTGCGCTACGGCGGTATCCAACTCTACCGCACCCTGCTACCCTTTTTCATTGGCCTGATCTTGGGTACCTGCGTTGGCGTCGGCGGCGCTGCTCTGGTCTATGCGTTCTACTACTACTGAACCAACCGCTGCGACCTAATCGGGATCGCTCCCCACTCCATCGAGACGCGCCATCTCTTCGTCTCCTAGCTGCCAGTCGAACAAATCCAAATTGTCGCGCAAATGGCTCGTTGAACTGGCCTTGGGGATGACGATCATATCCTTTTGCAAAAGCCACTTTAAGGCCACTTGGGCTTGGGTCTTGCCGTGCTCGGCGGCCACCTGTTTTAGAACCTCGTCTCGGGCTAGATCTCCCTGGGCCAGCGGGCGGTGCGCCGTCAGTACCACGTTGTGGGCGTGGCAATGGCGCCGCAGTCTTTCGCGGTTGTGGCGCAGGTGATACTCCACCTGATTGGTGCAGATCGGCAAGCCGGTAGCGGCCCTAGCCTGATCGGTCTGCTCAATGCTGAAATTACTGATGCCAATGCTCTTGGCTTGGCCGGCCGCGTGGATTTTTTCAAAAGCGGCCAAGGTGCGCTCTACCGGCACGCCATGACCGGGATGGTGAATGAGCAGGAGATCGACGTATTCAGTCTGCAGATCGCGCAGAATCTCCTCCATCTGCTCCAAGGTCGCCTCGTACTCCAAGTGCGAATGCCAGATCTTAGAGGTGATGAAGAGGCTCGCGCGGTCGGCCCCAATCTCCTTGAGGGCTTGGCCAATGGCGTCCTGATTCTCGTACATCCAAGCCGAATCCAAATGCGTATAGCCCATTT
>JAPPEG010000218.1 GCA_028875345.1 Gemmatimonadota bacterium | reverse complement strand
GCGGCACCGGCTTTGTCGGCGGGGCCTTGGTCCGCGCCCTCGTCGCTAGCGGCGCACAAGTCCGGGTGCTGGCGCGACCCACTAGTCAGACCGAGGCGCTGGAGGCCCTAGGCGTCGAAATCGTCCGCGGCGACATCCTCATCCGTGCAAGCATCGAAGCCGCGCTAGCAGGTTGCGATACCCTCTTCCACGCCGCGGCACTCTACGACTTGTGGGGCTTGGACGAGGCCGAACTTTTAGCCACTGAAACCGAGGGGACTCGCAACGCCATGGAGGCGGCATTGGCGGTCGGCGTCGCCAAGGTCGTCTATACCAGTACCGCCGCCTGCATTGGCGAGGCCAAAGGTCAAGTTGCCACCGAGACAACGGTTCATCGCGGCTACTTCCTCTCAAATTATGAAAAGGCTAAACACGCAGCCGAGCAGGTGGCGTTCGCGTATGTAGAAAAAGGAGTGCCGCTCATCTGCGTCCAGCCCGCTGCCATCTACGGTCCGGGCGACCGCAAACCCTCCGGGCGCTTTATCATTAACCTGCTCAACGGTTGGGTGCCCGCGCTCTTTCCCGGCTGGATGAGCTTGGTGTACATTGACGACGCGGCTCGGGGGCACGTGCTGGCGGCTGAAAATGGCCAGATCGGAGAGCGCTATATACTCGCGGGCACAGTCGGCAAATTGACCGAGCTAGGCCGACTGGTCTGTCGGTTAGCCGGCCGCTGGTCGCCGCCGACCATTCCCGCTCCACTGGCCGCGCCCTATGCGCTCGGCGGCGAGGCCCTTTCGCGCCTAACCCGCAAACCGCCGGTCCTGTCGTGGGAAACCTACCGCCTCACCGCACACGGTTTCCGCGCCGACGGCACCCGTGCCACCGAGGAGTTGGGCCTAACCTACACGAACCAAGAGGAAGGGTTGACGCGGACGATCAACTGGTACTGGGATCAGGGCTTGCTTAGACGCCGACCGGCTTGTTTCCGCGATTCGCAATTTGCCGATAGATGAAAGCCGAATTGCCCATACCGCTCCCGCGGATCACTTGGCGGGGCGTCGCCTTGGCCAGCGTGGGCTGGTTCCTCTACACCCTCGCCTTCTCTGCGTATGCTGCACCGGTGGTGCAAATATCCTTTCCGACGGCAGTTTTCCAACAACTTCAAGGCAACTTGATACTGGCCCTACTCAGCATTCCCATCTGGCTTTTGACGGTCCGCCGGATGGACCGGATGGGCTGGGGTTGGAAAGTCGCCGTTCACGCGCTCATCGCCCCGCTTTATGCGGTCGGCGGCTTTGAAGCAATCGCTGGGTGGGTCCACTTAGGGGCTGGGCCGACTGCGGCCCAGCAGATGCGCAACTTCAGCCAATGGACTCTATGGGGCTTTTTCTTCACTTACCTTGTGCAGTTTTCCTTTTACCACACCGTGCGTTCGGCCCAGCAGATGCGCTGGCGCGAAAGACAGGCCGCCGAACTGCTCGCTCTCACCCGCGAGCAAGAATTAGCCATTCTCAAAGCCCAACTCAATCCCCACTTTCTTTTTAATACCCTCAACGGCATTAGTGCAATGGTCACCCGCGATCCAGAGGAGGCACGCCGCATGATCGCCCGCCTAGCCGACCTCCTGCGCTACGCCACCGACAGCTCCGAACAACCGCTGGTCCCATTGCGCGAAGAAGTAGCGTTTACCCAAGCCTATGTGCAGTTAGAGCAGAAACGCCTAGCCGAACGGCTAAGCATCGAACTAGACATTGACTCCGAAGCTCTCGACGCTCCCATACCGCCAATGATCCTCCAATCCCTAGTGGAAAACGCCATCAAGCACGGCATCGCTCCCGCGCCGGAAGGAGGCAAACTGCTCGTCCAGATTCGGGCTGCTAAAGGGCTTTTGCGGATCGTCGTGCGCGATACGGGGATCGGCGTAAACGGCCGGTCGCTGGAGGAGTTGAAAGCGCTGGGAACCGGTTTAAAAAACAGCGATGAACGCCTGCGGCACCTCTTTGGCCAAGAGGCGCAGCTCAGATTACAGACGCCTGCTGACGGCGGTTTCCAAATCGATTTTTCCCTGCCCTTGGAACCGCAGCAATGAGAGCTCTCATCGTCGACGACGAACCCCTTGCCCGCCAGTTGATCCGCGAGTATCTGGCCGATTTCCCGCAGATCCAAGTGCTAACTGAATGCGGCGATGGGGAAACCGCGGTAAAAACCATAAACGCCGAACAGCCCGACCTAGTCTTCCTCGATGTGCAAATGCCAGGGCTCTCTGGTTTCGAAGTCTTGGGCCACCTCGACTTCATGCCCGCCATCATTTTTTCCACTGCCTATGACAAGTTTGCTCTGCGCGCCTTTGAGATCAACGCCGTCGATTACTTGCTCAAACCCTACGCACGAGAGCGCTTCGCCCAAGCCGTGCGCCGAGCATTAGAGCGCAAGGGACGCATCAACCTCGATTCCTTCCAGGGCCTGTTGCGGCAAACGACCACCCAGGACCGCTTCCTCGTTCGCGTCGGCCGCCAAATCGTTCCGGTGGCGACGGAGG
>JAPPEG010000139.1 GCA_028875345.1 Gemmatimonadota bacterium | reverse complement strand
ACTTTTTTGGGTGGCTCAATGCGATGCTCGTAGTATTCGCCATTGAACAATTGCTCGTCGATGTAGGCGCGGCCATTCTGGTAGAGCCGACGACAGGTTTGCGCAAAGTCAGCTTCGCCCAGATGGGTTGCCATTTCCTCACCGGCGCGCAAAGCTCCCAGATACCATATCCCCATTTGCGGATTAGGCCCATAGTATTCCACATCCATAGTATTGTGCTGACAGCCCTCCATAACCCCGTCGCCATCGCCGTCCCACCCTCCTTCGATCCAGCAAAATTCAAGGGCCTTTTTGACCTTTGGCCAAATCGATTGCAGGAAGGCATCGTCGCCGCAAAGCTGCCAATCGCGATAGGCTTTCATAATACAGCCCATCTGACCGTCGGCCGCGGCTTTGCCAAATTCACGAGCGCGACTGAGGGGCAGATGGACGCGAAAGTTCATCATGCCTTGGTCGTCAGTGGCGTGATTGAATTCGGTGTCGCGCATCGTGCGGGCCAGATCGCCAAAGAGGAACGCCGTACTTTGTTCGTAATTCCACACATGCGTACAGGAGCCCATGCAGCAGCCGCTGTGATCGTTGTATCCCTCCCAGCCAAATAAACGTCCATCAGGAGTGCGGAAGCACGTTTGCGTCCGCAGGGTGCTGAGATTGAAAAGAGCGGCTTCCTTGACGACCTCGGGCAAATCGCTTGCCGCGAAGGCTGAGACAAAGCGCACGGTCTGTTGTTCGAGCTTTTTGAGCTTCGGCGCGGTTTTGCCAGCCACATCCCACGCATCGCCATAGTGCGTCGCATAGTAGTTGCCAAGGTAGGGATCGTCGCCCGGCGACCACGTGTGCCGATTGGGAAAATGCCACGTCAGCAAGAAGGTGATGGTCTTGTGTGCCTTGGGCGGAATGTTGGTGCGCACCACGAGCGACGCACTCGGCATGTCAACCCCTTCGCTGGGGCGCTTTTCCACTCGGCCATCGGCGGCAAAGTCATCCCAAAAGTCGAGCAGCGACGTGCCCCACCCGGCTTTTTTCCACGCCGTGCGATAGGTAATGCCCGTTTTGGCCGTGGTGGTCAGGGCCATGGTGCCATAACTCATGGCGGCGGGATCAACCCCCTTGCTGTCCATGAAAATGCCCTGACAGTGCCTTGCCTTGCGAAAGCGATTGCGATTGGCTTGAGCCAACTCTTCCACACCATCGTTGCCAATGAAATTGGGCAGCGAACCGCATACCGAGGCCGCGACGCGCTTATTGGTCCGATTGGTGAGCGTATAGCGCAGCACCGCAATGGGGATGCCGCTGTCATCGGCGTTGGCGGGAATAAGCGGGTTAAACGCTTCGAGACAAACCGCGACCGGAACTTGTGGATCGGATAGCTGGACCTGTGCAAGTGGATAGGCCGCGGAAAACGTACATTGTGCAAAGCGCGGCAAGCCGTGATTGACCGCTACACTTCCGCTCGCACCTTGGTATTCGGATACATCCACCGGCCCTTCGAGCGCCCGGGTGACGGCTGGGCCGCCAGCAGGTTTGGCGTACAAAGCAAAGAACGGCTCGTTTCCTCGGCCCCCATCGCCCCTTGGGACAAATCCCTTGGCCGGGCGGTTCATCAGTTCCCAGTCGCGCAAATCTCCGCGTCCGCCGAGTGAAACTGTGCCCGTGCCAATGCCGCCAATGGGCATGGCAATGCTGGTGAGATGATCCCGGTCGTAGTGCTTGAGTATCGGCCAATTGGACATTGTGGTTACTCCTCGGTGTGAAGTTTCTACTATTCTGTGCCCATCTGCGGATCTAAGGCGTCGGAGCCTCCGCGTCGATCAGTCCCTCCTGTTTAAGCTCGGCCCAATAGTCGGCGGGAATCGAGCGTTCTAGGCAAGCCACATTGGCGGCAACTTCCGCGACCGTCCGCGCTCCGGGAATGACGGTCGCCACCGCCGGATGCCCAAAGGGAAATTGCAGCGATGCGGCCGACAAGGGCACCTCGTGCCGCGCGCAGACCGCCTCAATGCGACGCACTTTCTCCAGCACATCTTCCGCTGCGGGCGCGTAGTTGTAATACGCATCCTCAACCGCTCCGGTAGCCAAAATCCCCGAATTGTACGGCCCGCCAATGACGATCCGCACCCCCTTCTCCGAGCACAGCGGCAACAACTCGCGCAGCGATTCCTGCTCCAGCAGCGTATAGCGGCCAGCCAGCAAAAAGGCGTCGAAGTCCCCAGCGCGGGCGAAGTCAGCCAACATCTGCCACTGGTTCATACCCAAGCCAAGCGCCTTGATCACCTTTTGCTGGCGCAGTTCGTCGAGCACAGGATAGGTCTCGGCCATCACTTGATCGAAGTACCCCCGCTCGCCCGGCGTCCAATCCGGCTCAATGCTCTTCCCCTCGTCCGGGTCGTGGATCAGCACTATATCGAGGCGATCCATTTTGAGCCGCGCCAAACTCCCCTCAATCGAGCGCAACACTGCGTCGCGCGAGTAATCGAAATAGCTGGTCATCTCGGGCGCATCCACGAACAGATCAACGTAGTCGTCGCCGGGCTTTCGCCCCACCAGCGTATAGCCCACTTTCGAGGACAGGACGATCTCGTCGCGGTTGTAGCGCGCCAGCCCCGGCCCCAAGCGCGTCTCGCTCAGGCCGTAGCCGTACAGCGGCGCAGTATCGAAGTAGCGCACTCCAGCCGCAAAGGCCGCATCTAGCACGTCCAGTCCCTCCTGTTCACTTAGCACCGAATACATATTGCCAAAGGTCGTGCCGCCCATCCCCAAGCGCGTTACCTCTAGGCCGTGCGGCCCAATTTTTTCTTTCTCTCCTGCTTGCATTGATTTTCCTCCTCAAAAAATCGGAATCCGATTGCCGGTCTCCCCGGTGATATAGTCGAAAAGCACCCAGAATCCCGAGACAAAAATGTGCCCCAAAATAAACCCCAAAAACAAAGGCCGTAACTGCCGATAAAGCGTCACATCCCCGTATTTGAGCACCAACGCCTTCAAGACCCAGCCGATAAAAATGCTGAACCACGTCCAGATGATGGTCAGGGTCGCGCCGATGGGGAAACCGAGGTAATGCACCGGCCACCAGAGAAAGTGGTGCCGGGCGTACATCAATAGGCCCATGATCGCCGCGCCGATTCCCGCGAACATGAAGCGCGGCCCGATCTCGCCAAAGTCGCTTAAGGGGTGCCTCGGATTGGCGATCTTGTAGGCCGAGTCGCCGTGGACGATCTCGCCGAAGCGATTGTAGAACCACCAGTCTAAATTGATGCCCCCGTACTGATACCCCATCCACACCACCATCCATATCGACCCAGCCAAGCCGACCGCAATCGAGAGCATTAGCGCCCAAAACAGTGGCCGTCCCCGCACTTGGCCAATATCGGCCAGCTTGAGCCCATTGATCGCCGAGGCCATCACCATAGTCCGCAGGTCGCCCGCCCAGCTAAAAGTCATCCCCAAGCTCACCAGCCCCGACGGACCAATCGCCTCCGTGCCCACCGCGTCGATCACAAACGGCTGCGCCGTCATCTGCGCCCGCGCAAAACCCAACCCACCCTCGGCGACGATCCGCGTCAGCCCGTAAAAGATGCAGAAGGCGACGAAGAGAAAAAACAACGAGACCCACCAAGGCACGCCCGATAAGGTCAGCCAGCCAGTGGCATACGCGCTGGCCAAAACCAAGACGATGATTGCCGCCCGATACGAGAGAATCTCCTGCGAATCGTCTAGCTCTCCCTCGTTGTACAGAGCCTTGCGCCAGACCCGCCGCAGATAGCTACGGCTGTTCCACAGCCCGTAGAGCACCAGCACCAGCATGGCCCCCATCCCCTCGTAGGACACCGACATCGAGCCCTCCATAAACAGGTCGCGGCGACCGGGCAGCGAATAGCCGAGGACGTTCTCGGTGGTGATCTGCGCTTTGGTCAACAAGTGGAAGAGCCAGATGCTCAACCCCACGTCTAAGCTCAAAAAGTACGCCAGCCCCAGCGCTACGAAGTTCACATTCGTCGTCAGATGCAATGCGTGATTAAACAGCGAGATGCTATTGCGCAACTGCACTTCCGGGATAAAGGGGAAATAGTGGTTTAAGGCGTTGGTGCTGTACAGCAAAAAGGGCAACGCGAAGCCGATCCACAAAAGCGGCCTTTTGAACAGCGGCCCGATGATGGACCCGCTCTTGCCTTCTTCGGTCAGGTCGATGGGTAGCTGCAGCAGCGGAAAGGTCAAGCGGTCGTAGTCAACCCACTGGCGGCGGACGATCGACGCGATGGCGATCATCATCAGGTAGATCGCCAGAATAAACGACACCCAAGCCGCAAGCGGCACCAGCCAGTGTTCCCAAGGGATGGGTTGCCCCTTGGGCAGGCCCTCGAAGAAGTACTTGATCGCGTCTGGATCCTGCGGCACCAGCCACTCGCGGACGTAGGGATGCAACAACTCCGACCAGTTGTTCTCGGGAGTGGCATAGTAGTAGATATTGGGCAACATGGCGATCAAATTGCCCGTAAAACCCCACGTGGGGATCGCCGAACCGATGATCATCATCGCGTAGATGATGATCAACTCGGAGCGGTTAAAACCCCAAGAACGGCGCATCAGCTTGAGCGCGGGATTGATAAAAGCCACCACCAGAAAGAACAGGAAAACCGCTCCGGCAGTGATGTAATCGGAGGACATGCCGGCGGTGGCCATCGCCAGCCGGGCGTAGGCGAAGAACATGTTGATCGCCAGCGAGAGCAACGCACCCACGGCGAACGAGCGATAGGTAAAATTACCGGGCATTAGGGCATGTTAGGGTATTATCTATTTCGGCGCAAACTCACGGCGGTTTGTGGCCGGGCAAGCCGCAGTCTATACTTACCGCACCTTCATTCACAGCAAAGGATACCCTATGGCAGCGCTCAAAGTTGGCATCATTGGCCTCGGCGGCATCGCCCGCTCCCACTGCGATTCAATCGCCCATCTCGATGAAGTAGAAGTAGTAGCAGTCGCCGACCTGTTCGAGGAAAAGCGGCGCGAGTACATGGACAAGTACCACATCCCCAAGGGCTATTCAACGCACCACGAACTCTTGGAAGATGCCGACGTCGATGCGGTCGCTGTCGTCCTCGGCCACCAGTTGCACCACCAGCTCACCATCGACGCCTGCCGCGCCGGCAAGCACGTGCTCGTCGAAAAGCCCATGGCCATCAACCTAGAGCAATGCGACGCCATGGTCGCCGCGGCCGCGGAAAACAACGTCAAGCTGATGGTCGGGTTGTCGCAGCACTTTTACAGCACCAGCCTCAAGGCCAAGGAAATCCTCGACTCCGGCCAGCTCGGCCCCGTGATTACGGCAGTCAGCTACATGTCGAAAAACTGGAATTTCGCCGGCCGCCGGCCCCAGTACCGCAGCCGCTTCCACGGCGGCGGCATGTGGTTGACCAACGGAGTCCACGTCGTCGATCGGCTCACGTGGGTGATGGCTTCGCAAGCCGCGTCGGTCTCAGCCGCCATTGGCACCCGCGCTCACTACCAAGCCGCCGACGATTCAGCCACCGCCTTTATCCGCTATAAAAACGGCCTCGCCGGCACGGCCGTAGCCGTGGGGTTCGCCGACGGTGCGCCGAATTTTGAATGCCAAGTGATCTGCGCCAACGGCTCGCTGCGATTCAGCCAGCACGGCGAGAAGTACGTCAAAGTAGGCCAGGGCGATACGTGGGAAGATGTCCCGTTTGAGGACGCGCCGACCGAGATGTACCACGAGTGGAAGAGCTTTGCCGAGGCCATTGCGCTCAACATCGAGCCGCCGACCCACGGCCAATACGGGCGGCACATCATGGAAATCCTCTTCGCCGCCGAAGCCTCGTCCCTCACCCGCCGCGAGGTCAAAATAGGCCGCAGACCGCATTGGCAAACCCAGACTTCCGGCTCGCCCGTGACCACTCAGCACGGCTGGATGTAGGGACGACCGGCCGGTCGTCCCTACTAATGCGCCAGCGGCGTCATATCCCCGGCCTGCGCCACTTCCTCTAGCTCCGCCACGCTCGCCGCGCCACTGGACACGGTCGAGACCCGCTCGTCGGCCAAGACCCAGCGAAACGCACTCTGCGGCAGCGTGGACTCCTCCTGCTCCAGCCGGGTGATCGTCGCCCAAGCGCGTTGCTGCTCTTCCTCGCCCTCGAACCTACGCTCCACCGCCGCGCGCTGCTCCTCGCCAGCGACGTACACACCCCCAGCCAGCACCGTCGCCAGCACCACGCCCATATCGCTTTGCGCGGCGGCCGGCAAGACTTCCTCCGCGGCTAACTGCACACAGGGATGGTAGTCGTGGTAGCACAGCACCGAGTCGAATTCGCCAGTCGCCGCCAGCCGCGCCAGCAGGGGGATGGCTCGGCCCGTCACGCCGATAAAATCGCACAGCCCCTGTATTTGCGCGGCGCGCAAACCCTCCAAAGTCCCGCCCTTTTCCACGATTCGCCCCCAGCCCGCCATGTTCACCTCGTGGATTTGCGCCACCGTCAGCTTAGTTAGGCCCAGCAAGGCCAAGCTGCGCTCCAAACTCTGCAAGACCGAATCGCGCCGGTAGTCAAAACCTTCCGGCTTAAATCCTACCTTAGTCGCCAAGTAAAAAGGACGGCGCTCCCCAGCTAGTGCCTTGCCCAGCAGCTCTTCGCTTGGCCCGTAGAGCGGTGCTGTATCGATGTAATTGCAGCCCAAATCCAACGCGCGCCGCACAATCGCCTGGGCATTTTCCTCGGCGCGCTCTGGATTCTCTTTGCCCCCCAAGTAGGCCCCGCCCAAGCTGACCGCGCTCACCTGTAATTCCGTGCGCCCAAATCGCCGATAGCGCATGGTTGTTCTCCTCGTGGCGCTGCGCCCTATCCCTCCACCGGCTCCAGCCCGAGCAACACCAAAAGCCAAGTATTGTGCCAGTAGGCGCTGTTGATATAGGGGTTTTCCGCCGACGGCCAGTTTTTCCAGTAGGTCTGGTTGTGCGGGATGCGGTGATACCACTGTACAATGGGAATGGAGGGCAGCTCGGCCAGCCAGATTTCCATAGCCTCGCGAAAGAGCGTTTGCAGCGCCGGGTCGTCGGGCGCGGTCTGCCCCATCTGATCAACCAGCGCGTCAAACTCCGGATTCGACCAGCGCCAGAACCGCTCGGAGTGCGTGCCAGTGGGCCGGACGAAGCGGCTGTGGTAGAGCCGCAAGGTGAAGTACGGATCGCGCACGCTCGCGCCGTTGCCCATCAAGAACGCCCGCGCCGCGCCCTGCGCCATCCGCGAAAACGCATCGGGCGTCATGCGAAAGTCGGCGTCAAAACCCGCCCGCTCCAACTGCGCCACCAAGACTGGCGCTAAGTCCGTAAAAATATCGAAAATGTCAATGACGATCTTGAGCCGTTCGCCCTCTTTGGCCCAGAAACCCTCGGCGTCCTTGCTCCACCCCTTGCGCTCCATAATCGCCGCGGCCTTGGCCGGGTCGTGGACGCCGATCTCGTACTTTTCCACCAAGTCTTGAATCGTATCGGTATATTGGCGGATGGGCGGGAAGTCCGGCAGCGGCAAATGCGATTTAGTCCCGGCTCCCTGCCAGCCAATGGCCACTAATTGATCGCGGTCGATGGCGTAGTTGATAGCGCGGCGGATCTCTGGGTCGTCAAACGGCGGCTCCAAATTGTTGAACCCCAAGCACACCGGCCACCAGTCGAGATACCCGAGCGGCAACTCGCGCCCGGTCCAAGTAGAGACCTTGGGATTGGCGTCGAGGATCGATTGGATGTTCGGCGGCCGGATGTCGAGGCAGGTGTCCATAGCGTTGGAGATCAAGTTCTGCACCCGCTTGGTCTCCTCCATGTGCGTCAGGTAAATGATGCGCTCCACGGCCGGCGGCTGGTGAAAGCCCGTCTTCTGCGCCCACCACCCAGGTCGCAAATCCCACACCCGCTGCGCAGGTACGGAAATGAAGATCTCGTACGGGCCGCTAGCCACGGGCCAGCCCTTTTCTTGGTCGAAATTGCTGAACGTCTGCGGATCTTGGCCCTCCCAAATGTGCTTGGGTACAATGGGGACGCCGTTGTCGAAGTTGTTGGTGAAGTAGCTGAAGACAAAGCGCGGATTGGGCTTGGTCAGCGCGATTTTAGCCGTGTGATCGTCGGTCGTCACAGCGCTCTTTACCCACGTCTGCATGTCGGTGGAAAAAGACAGATGCGGCGCGTTGTCCTTGAGCATGTTGATCGTAAAGACCAAGTCGTGCGCCGTCCACGGCTGCCCATCGCTCCACTCGACCCCCTCGCGGATGTGGATGGAGACCTCGGTGTAGTCTTCGTTGTACTCGTGCCCAGTGGCGATCCAGGGGATGATGTTGTCGGCTTGTGGACTGTAGGCGTTGTAGAAGTACAGCGGCTCGTACTGGAAGTTCCAACCTGTCTTGGAAACGCCAGTCAGCAAAAACGGATTAAACGAGTTGTAGTCCTTGATCTGCCCGCTACAGTCCTGCAAGCTGGAACAATCCATGACCAAGGTGCGGCTCCGAGGCACATTCTTGTGCCCCCCGTCTCCACAGCCGACCAATAGTACACCCACTAAGCACAACAACAGGCCCTGCATGACATTTCTCCGGAAAATTACTTTTGCGCGTCGGCTGCTGCCGAAAACACTTCGTTTAGATCGCCGCTTTCCAACACCGGTGACTCATCGTGCAAAAAACAAGCCACCGCCCGCTCGGCCTCCGGCCGGTAAAACGGCGGCGCAGTCGCACACTGCGCCATAGCTTGGGGACAGCGCAGCACATAGCGGCAGCCAGTAGCCATCTCTTCGGCCTCTATATCCTCTATATCGACCACTTCCTTTTCTTCCACCGCTTCGTCGATCCACTCGCGCCCCGGCTCAGGCACCGGAATCGAGTGAATCAGCTCGCGCGTATAAGGGTGTTGTGGATCCTTGATCACCTTCTCGGTGTGGCCGGCCTCGGCCACGGCCCCGTGGAACAGGATGACGATATTCTCGCTGACTTGGTACGCGGTCGTCAGGTCGTGAGTGATGTAGATGAAGGAGATGCCAAAGTTGCGATACAGCGCGTGCAGAGTGGAGAGAATAGTAGCGCGGAGCGAAGCATCGACCATGGACACCGGCTCGTCGGCGATGATCAGCTTGGGCTTGAGCAAGAGGGCGCGCGCAATGGTGATGCGCTGGCGCTGCCCACCCGAAAGCTGATGCGGATAGCGGCCCAGCGTTTCCTCGGGCCGCAGCCCGACCGCGCGCAGAGCCTCGCGTATCTTGTCGTACGCATCGGCCTTGGACGCGGCCAACCCGAATTTCCGCACTGGCGTCGTCAGGATGTGATCGATCTTGTAGAAAGGGTTGTAAACTTCAAAGGGATCTTGAAAAATCGCCTGTACATCCTTGCGAAATTGCTGCCGCTCCTCCTTTTGCAGGTCGTGTACATCGCGGCCTTGGTAGAGCACCTCGCCGGCACTGGGATTGAGCACCCCGAGCAACATGCGGGCGATCGTGGTCTTGCCGCTGCCGGACTCGCCAGCAATCGTGGTAAAGGAGGGCCGGTCGGCGTCAATCGACAGAGAAAAATCGTCAACAGCTACCGTCTCGATACTGGGCCCGAAGCGCTGGCCGCCGCTGCGAAAAACCTTGCGCAGATGGCGCGCCTCAAGAAGCGGGGGCATCGGCGTCCTCCTCGTGCAACAAACACGACGCTAAGTGGTCGGGGGCGACTGTTTTCAAGGTGGGTATGCGCTGGCTGCACTGGGGCATGGCCTGGGGGCAGCGCGGATGGAAAAGGCAGCCCGACGGCGGCTCCAACAACGACAGCGCGACCCCGGGAATGCCCTTGAACTCGCCCCTGGTCTCAAACGAGGGAATGCTGGAAATCAAGAGTTGGGTGTAGGGGTGTTGTGGGTTGTGAAAAATCTCCTCGACCCGGCCCACCTCGACCAGTTTGCCGCCGTACATGATGCCCACGCGCTCGGCAAATTGCGCCATCAGACCCATGTCGTGGCCCACCAAGAGCACGGTGGCATTGAGTTGGTGCTGTAGCTGGCGCAAGGTCTGCATGATCTGCCGCTGCACCACCACGTCGAGCGCAGAAGTCGGCTCGTCGGCCAAGATGAGCTGCGGATTGAGCGAGATGGCCTGGGCAATGCAGGCCCGCTGTTTCATGCCGCCGCTCAATTCGTGAGGGTACAGACGGGCCACCTCCGGTTTCAATCCGACCCTAGCCAACAGCTCAATCGCGTGCTCCAACTGCGCGGCCTTGGCCGGCGGAGATTCCTCGACCGCGTGCTCGTGCATCGTCAGCACCAGTTGATCCCCGATCCTCATCACCGGGTTGAGCGAGTTCATTGCGCCCTGCGGCACCATGGCGACTCGCTTGAGCCGGGCTTGCCGCACTTGCTCTCGGTCGAGTTGGATCAGGTCGGTACCGTCGTCTAAGGTCGCGCTGCCACCAGCGATGAGGCCCGGTGTCTTAATCATCCGCAACAGCGCCAAAATCAACGTGGTCTTGCCGCTGCCGGATTCGCCGACGAGGCCAAAGCGCTCGCCTTTGTACAGGGTCAGATCGACCTTGTTGACGGCGCGGGCAATGCCGCGCCGGGTCTCAAAGTGGACCTCCAAGCCGCGGATGTCCAGCAGGACCTCTTTGTCGGCCTTGCTCATACGGCCTTGCGCTGTTTGGGGTTGGCCAGCTCGTCTAAGCCAGCCGCAGTCATCAACAAGCCGACGAAGATCACGCCGATGAAGAAGATGGGGATCGCCCACCACCACCACATGCCACGAATGAGCGCGCTGAACGTAATAGCCCAATAAATGGTCATGCCGACCGTTGGATCGTTCTGCGGCCCCAAGCCGAGCGCCTCTAGACCAATCGACGAAAGAATGGCCCAATTGACGGCATTAGTGAAATTGGCCGCGAGATAGGGCAGTAGATTGGGAAAAAGCTCCTTCCAGATGATCTCGCCGTTGCTCATGCCGTTGAGTTTGGCCATCTGCACATACGCTCGCTCGCGCATCGTCAAAACCTGCGAGCGAATCGTGCGCGTGGGCCACATCCACGCCAGCGAAGCCACCACCAAGGCCATGATGTTGACGCTAATTTCCTCGCGGATCGTCGAGGCGATAGAAACCAGCACCACGAGGCCGGGCACGGTCAGCAGCGTATCTACGAGGCCGCGGATGACCGTGTCGATCTTGCCGCCCATATAGCCGCTCGTAAAGCCGAGAAAAATACCCAGCCCTAGCCCTACCGTACCGGCCAACAGACCAATCCGCATGGTCAGCGGCACCCCCACCACCATCACGGCGAGGAGATCGCGGCCAGAGTCGTCGGTGCCAAAGGGGTGCTCCAGCGAGGGCGCTTGCCGCGGGGGCGTGGCCAGCGGCTGGGCCAGCGAGGTATCGACGAAGATCGACCCCAAGACCCCGAAGAGTACCACCAACAGGATCATGCACAGGCCGGCCGCAAGCATTGGGCTTTCCCGCAAGTAGTAGAGAATTTGGTCTAAGCGGTGCATGGCTAGTGGTGTCGGCTATGGGAAATCCGCGGGTCGAGCAGCGGATAGAAGAAGTCCATCAGCATGGTCACCAAGCCAATGGACATGATGAGAATCAGCACCACGCCGTTTATAACCGTATAATCCGAGGCCTGGATGGCCTGAAAGAGCACTGTGCCAATCCCAGGATAGGCGAAAATTACCTCGACGATGACCTGACCGGCGACCACATTGGCCAGCGACAGCCCCAGCGCCGTAAGCTGCGGCAGCAGGGCGTTGCGCAGGCCGAAGCGGAAGAAAATCGTGCGGTTGCGCAGGCCATTAGCCTCGGCCAGCGTGATATAGTCCTCGCCCGAAGTGGTGACCATCATCCCCCGCATCCCCAGCGCCCAGAAGCCGACCTGCTGTAAGACAATGGCCAGCGCTGGCAAAATCGAATGGTGCAACACGTCGAGGACAAAGGCGGGACTGAAGATCGCCAACATGCCAGGCGAGTACCCGCCCGACAGCGGAAAGAGATCCAGCTTGAGGCCCAATATGTAGAGCACAATCAACCCTAACAGATAGGGCGGAATCGCCGACATGGTCATCAGCGGCACCGCCAAGTTGCGCATAAAGCGCGGGGCCGATGGCCAAGCCGATAGCGCCCCCATGAGCGTGCCCAAGGCAAACCCGAGCAGCACTGAAACGATCATCAGTCCAATGGTCCAGGGAATGGCATTGCCGATGATCTGCCCGACGCGGGCCGGATAGTTGGCCAGCGAATAGCCCAAGTCGAGCGTAAAGGTGTCGCTGAGAAAGTTGAAGTATTGGACGTGGAGCGGTTTGTCGAGGCCGAACTTGGCTTGATAGGCCTTTACCATGGCTTCAATGCCGTCTTGGCGCAATCCTCCACTAGCCGCGAGTTGGCCGAGCTTCTCGCGAATGGGATCGCGGCCCGTACCCAGCCGTGGCACAAAGAAGTTCACGCTCGCCGCTGCCCATACTACAATCAGGAAAAGGGCGACCCTTTTGACGACAAAATTCCAAGACATGAGTTATATACAGGTGAATTTGAAAAGACGTTAAAACTAGGGAATAAAAATCGCCGCGTCAATCGTCCCCACCCTTTACCACCACCACCTCATCCACCAGCAAGTCATCCAACCGCGTCACCGCGCCACCAGGCCACAACACCTCCACGCGCTCCACGCGCTCGGCCCGGCCCAAACCAAAGTGGAGACGCGCGTCGCTATGGCCCAAGTAACTCGCCGCCCCGCCGACCGACCGCACCTGCGTCCGTCCACTCGCCATCAGTCGCACCCAAGTGCCGACGACTTCTGGGTCGATTTGCACCACGAGATAGCGACCGATGCGCGTCTCATTGCGCAGGAGCGTCGGGCTGTCGTCGATATTGGTCGTGAACAGATCGACATCGCCGTCTTGGTCGTAGTCGCCGCTGATAGTCGCGCGGCTCGACTTTTGCACCAGCAATCCAGGTCCAGCTTCTTCCACCGCAGCGAACGCGCCCGATCCCTCGTTGGCGAAAAGCTGGTTGCGTTGGGCGTACGTGCCCCCGGCGCTGGTGTGATCAACTTGGGGATAGATGTGGCCATTGGCCACGAATAGGTCGAGGTCGCCGTCGAAGTCAAAGTCGAAAAAGCGCGTGCCCCACCCGAGATAGCCCACCGTAGGAGCAGCCAAGCCGCGTTCGGCAGCAGCGTCAACGAAGGTTCCACCGCCCGAGTTCAAATAGAGCGTGTTGGTCTCGCCGTAGAAGTTGGTCACGTAGAGGTCGAGGTCGCCGTCGCCATCGCAATCGCCCGCATCCACGCCCATGCTCGCCTCAAGCTCGCCGTCGCCGTTGTACGCCACGCCGGCCTGCAAGCCTATATCGCTCAAACGACCGCCGTCGTTGCGGAACAGCACATTGGGCGTCTCGTCGTTGGCCACAAACAGGTCCAGGTCGCCGTCGAGGTCAAGGTCTGCGGGCATTACGCCCAAGCCATAGTGGAAGTTGGCCGTGGCCACACCGGACGCGGCCGTGACGTCGGTGAAAACCTCACCGTCGTTGCGGTAGAGCCGGTCCCGCCCGCCTTCCATCCCCTGCGGACCGCAAAAAACCCGTAGCCCGCCCAGATAGACGCAGGGATCGTCCAAGTCTGGGTCTTGTAGCACCGGCTCGATATCGAAGACCACGTAGTTGGCAACGTAGAGGTCGAGGTCGCCGTCTTGATCGTAGTCGAAAAACGCCGCGCTCGCGCTGAAGTCATCGCCGGCAACCCCAGCCTGCGCTGTGACCGAGGTAAAGGTGCCATCCCCGCGATTGCGATAGAGCGCGTTGGCTCCGTAGTTGGTCACATAGAGATCGCGTTGCCCGTCGCCGTCGTAATCCCCCACAGCCACCCCCATGCCCCAACCGCGATCTTCGACGCCAACTACAACCGCCACAAAGGCTCCACCGTCGTTGCGATAGAGCACATTGCCCGGCCCTGCACCATAGTTGGCATAAGTCGAGCCATCCACTACATAGAGATCGAGATCGCCGTCGCCATCGTAGTCGAAAAACGCCGCGCCGCTGCCAGTGGATTCGAGGATGAAGCGCTTGTCCGGGTCGCCGTTTACGGTGGGATGGTCTAGGCCGGCTTCCCGCGTCGCATCCACGAAGAAGGGATCGGCCTCGGCACTGGCGACAGCAAGCAACAAAAGGACGAGTACCATGCGTATCCGCAGATGGACGCAGATAAGCGCAGAAGGGGGAGGAGGTTGAGGGACACTTGGAATTTTGAGATGCTGCATAGACTTAGCGGGCGCAGCGGAAGCCTATGGTGTTGCCCTTGATATACGAATGCGAGTCCTTGGTGTTGGTCCGCTTGTTGCACTGAGTCAAGGTGGGACCGTTGACCCACGATCCTCCGCGCAAGAACTGCATTTTCTCGCCTCCTTGCGTCCACTCCCACACATTGCCGCCCATATCCAAGAGTCCAAAGGGGCTAGCTCCGCTCGGAAAGGACCCCACCGGCGCGGTGCGCCCGTATCCATCCTTATCCCCGAAGATATTGGCGCGTCCCCCCTCAAAGTCTCCTCCCCACGGATACTTTAGTCCTTCAGCTCCCTCGCAGGCGAATTGCCATTCCTCCTGTGTTGGCAGGCGCTTGCCCACCCACTGGCAATAGGCCATTGCTCCGTACCAAGACACCTCAATGACCGGATGCTGCGCAAACCCTTCTTTGACCTTGTACACTCTCTCTTCTTCCACTAGCGCCGTATATCGACTCCCCAACTCCACCCAGTACATGCCCCCCACCTTGGCGTTTCCCTTCTCAGTCAGAAACGCTGCGTACTCCTCGTTGGTCACCTCGTACTTATCCATGTAAAACCCATGATTCTCCCCCGTGATATTTACCATCTCCCCACCCTTGAGGGAGTCGGCCGCGGCTTGCCCCTCCTGAGCCAAAGCCGCGGCCGCAACGGCAACGCACAACGCGATTCCGCAAAACACCTGCATCATTTCTTCTCCTGTCCATCCAGCGCGTATTCCCGCACCATTTTGGCAAATCCATCCTCGGCAAAACTCGGTCCAATCCGCACCCCAGCTCCGGCCACGGCCACCTTTACCTCGTCCTTTGCATTCCCCAGCAACACCCCGATTCCCGCCGCGCGCAACATGGGCAAGTCGTTGTCCGCATCTCCTACCGCTAAAACGCGCTCCGCGCACCCGCCTATCCGCTCGGTTAGCGTCCGCAAGGCCACGCCCTTATTCACTCCCCGACGCATAAATTCTACCATACCAGGATGCGCCCAAGCCACATAGATCTGATCTCCGCACAGCGCCTTGATATCGGCGATGTGCCGTTCTCGCCGCTCCGGTTCTACTTCCAGCATGACCTTGGGTGGAGTGCCTAGCTCACCACTCTGGCAGCGCGCATACAGCTCGCCGTCGAGCACCATGCCCGGCTCTCCGAACGATTCGAGGTAATCCATGGGCCGGACGAACCGGTACTCCTCGGAGATCCCCGCGGCCGTGCGCTCCAACAGACAGTAGATCAGGTTCAGTCCCTCTGCGCGCCCGTATTCGACTATCTGGGCAAAGGACGCCTCGTCCAACCGTTCCTCGCGCAGCACTTCTCGCTCCGCCCCCTCGCCTGGACCGAGAACCACCGAGCCATTGTAGCCACCGATGTAGAGCGCCCGCGCCAGTGCTGGGTAGGTCGTGAAAGGGTATTGGCCACGGCGAATGCTGCGCCCGCTAATGCTGGCTGTGGGGATCCCGCGCGCAATCAGTTCCTCGATGGCCTCCACAGCCGAAGCCGCCAGCCGCCCTTCTGAGTCGAGCACTGTGCCATCGAGGTCAAAAGCCACTAGGTCTATCATTATTCCTCCTGTTGCAAAATTTTCAGGCGCGAGCGCGCGTGAGTCAGCCGCTGCGCCTCGCTCGCGTCGTCTTCTGCCAAAGATGCGTACGCACGCCACTCAGCCCCCGCTTGGTCGGGGTCTAACCGCTCGTAGGTCGAGGCGAGGTGGAAGCGCCACAGCGCCCGCTCGGGCTCGAGCCGAACGGCCTCCTCACCGGCCTGCACAGCCGCGGCGAGCAAGCCCAACTGCCGATAGACATCGCCTAAGGACGCGAAAAGCTCGGCGTGGTGCGGATGTGCGGCGGTAGCTTCTTTGAACACCTGCACGGCCGCGCGCAGCCGCCGCTGATGCACGTACAGCCCTCCTAACTTCAAGGCCGCATCCCCTTCCGCACCACCCAATGCAATCGCTGCCTTGAACGCCTCTTCTGCCGCGTCGAGCGCGCCCGTGCGGCTGTGGACAATGCCGATGCTTACTTGGACGGCCGCATCGCCGGGCTGTCGGTTGGCCAATTCGGCAAACGCGACGAGTGCCGAGTCCAGCCGCCCCTCTGCGCTGTGGATCAAACCGAGATAGCGATAAACCGGGTATAGGTCGGGATCAGCGGCCCGCGCCCGTTCAAATTGCATCAGGGCCCCTGTTCCATCTCCCTCCTCCCACAACAGCCGTCCTAGTTCGTAGTGCAAGACAGCTTCCTCACCATCCCCGTCGCGTGCGGCCAAACCCTCGACCAGCGCGGCGCGGGCTAATTCCCTTTGCCCTGCCTCCCTGTAAAGCGCGGCGAGCTCGGCCCGGATCCCCGTGTCTTTGGGCGCGCTAGCGAGTGCCTGCTCCATCAGGACGCGTGCCTCCTCGTCTTGCCCCAACCGCACCTCTACCCGCGCTAGTTGGTAGCGCACCTCCGCCTGCTCGGGCGCAAGCTGTAGGGATGCGCGATAGGCCGCCTGCGCCGCGTGGAGATTTTCTTCCAAGTGGCCGAGCGCCTGATAGGCGTGGCCCAGCCGCGCGTAAATCAGCGCCGACTTCTCGCCTCGGCGCACGGCATCCTGATAGGCGCGCAGCGCCCCGCTATAGCGTCCCTGGGCGGCTAGGCTAAGCCCCAGTTCGGCATAGGCTCGCCCGTCGTCGGGACGCGCCTCCACTAGGCTGCGGTAGAGCGTGGTCGCGTCCTCGTACGCACCGCGCGCCGCGTAGAGCGCGGCCAAGGTAAAGGTCGCCTCGTGCAACTCGGGATCGAGTGCCCGCGCCTGCGCTACTAGGCGTTCAGCCTGCGCCAACTCCGTCTGACCCAAGCTCCGCAGCGGCCGGTCGCCGATCAGCTTCTGCGCTTGGCGGTACGCGGTCGGCGCATCCGGCTCGGCGCACCCAGCCAACAACAGCGCGATGGCTGTCAACCCTCTCACCGCGTCTCCCCCTCCCTGAGCAACAAGTGCTGGTCGGCCTCAATGTCCCGATACACATCGACCTGCCCGCTGGGCCACGCCACCTCGATGCGGTCGGCCCGCACTCGTTGCCCCATACCAAATTCCAACTCCAAGCTGTTGCTGTTGCCGAAGCTGTATCCAGAAGCTACTTCTGCAAACTGCACCAGATCGCCGGAATGCACCCACACCTTGGCACCAATCCCGTCGCGATTGCTCTCGACCCCTTCCAATTCCAGCACCAAGTAGTGATTGCCAAAGCCCTCGCTGCGGTAGAAAGCATTGGGCCACTGATCGCCGGGTTGGGCGCCGCCTACAGGCGCATACAGGTCGAGATCGCCATCGCGGTCGTAGTCGGCAAAGGTCACGCCGTGCGATTTGCCCAAGTGCCCCAGCCCGGCGGCTTCTGTCGCATCGACGAAAGTGCCATTGCCTCGATTGCGGAAAAGCACATCCGGCTCGCGCCGGCCCATCTGCGGCCCGCCGTTGCCGAGGTAGATATCTACCCAGCCATCGTTATCCACATCGCCGGGAACGCCGCTCATCGTGCCCAGCGCTCGCCCCAGCCCGGCGGCTTCCGTCACATCGGCAAAGGTACCGTCGCCCCGATTGCGGAAAAGTACTGGTCGGTCGCGCTCGCTCGTCGATTTTCCAGCGACTCGATCGGCCAGCACCACCGGGTACTGGCTCCAGTTGCCCACGAAGATGTCCAGCGCACCGTCGTTGTCGTAATCGAGGACAAACGTTATAAAGCCATCGATGTACTCAGCACCTACGCCGGCCGCAGCCGTCTGATCGGCAAACGCACCGTCGCCTTGGTTGCGAAAAAGCACATTCGGCTCGGTGAAATTGCACACGTACAGATCAGGCCAGCCATCGCCGTCAAAGTCGCCCCACGCCGTGCTCAACGCCTGCCCCTTGTGCGCCACCCCAGCAGCTTCTGCCACATCGGCAAAGGTCCCGTCGCCTTGGTTGCGATAGAGTACATTGGTCGAGTCCCCGGTCGCGCCCGTGCCATTGGCCACGTAGATGTCGAGATAGCCATCGCGATCAAAATCGCTCCACGCCGCGCAAAAGCTCGACCCCGGATCGCCGGTACCCGACACTTCTGTCACATCGACGAAGACGCCCCGACCATCGTTTTGGAAAAGCGCATTCACGCCGCCGCCAAACCACCCATCGCGCGTTACGTACACATCAGCGTCCCCGTCGTTGTCGTAGTCGGCCGTCTGCACTCCGATCCCGCCCTCGGGTAGTACCAATTCAGCGGCCTGCGTCTGATCGGCAAAGCGCACGCCATCGTTGCGGAAGTACGCCAACTCGGGGTGGCCGATGACGATCAAGTCGAGATCGCCGTCCTCGTCGTAGTCGGCCCAAGCGCTGGCACGGCCACCGTCGAATTTATCGACCCCGGCCTCGGTGCTGATCTCGCTAAACCGCCCGCTAATGCCTCCCTGCGGCACGGCATCGGCAAATTCCCCGGTCGCCGACCGCCCCAATGCCTCCTGCAACCACTTCCGGTGCCAGCGCAACTCCAGCGGCTCGGGATGCAACGCCACGGCCTGTTGCAAGATCGAATCAGCGCGGGCGTAATCCTCCTGCCACAGCGCGGCAACCGCCGCCCAGTACAGCGATTCATATCCCTCGGGATCGACGGCCAGCGCCCGCTGCAAATAGTTTTCCGCCTGCTCAAACTGCCCCTCTTCCAGCGCCTCTTTCCCCCGTCCCAAAAACGTCTCCAACACCAAAGACCGCGCCGCTGTTAATTCAGGGTCCAGGCTCGCCGCCTGTTCCAGCAACCCCACGCCTTCTTCTATCCGCCCCTGCACGAGCCGCACTCTCCCTAGCTGCCAGTAGCCCTCGGCGGCCTCGGGTTCCAGCCGAACGCAATGAGCAAAGGCGCGCTCGGCCGCCCTGAGCCGGTAGCGCTCCAGCAAGTCCAATCCCCGGTGGTACGACTGGCGGAACGCCTCGGAGCGGCCAGTCGGCTCTTGGCAGCCGCTTAGGACGAGGATAGAAAGGGTAATGACCAGAAGAATTCTCATAGCAGAAACAACATCCGCCGTCTTTTGCCTGCTGTCAATTTCTAGTACGTTGTTACGTCTCTTTTGACATCTCTCACCAATAGAAGGAGCACCCATAATGAGATGGACCCTCTTCCTCGTCGCTTCCCTCTGGACGGCCTCGCATAGCACGGCCGAAGACCGCCCTCGCCTCGTACTCGACGGCCAAGCAGCCATGCTAGTCGTCGATTTAGGCGGCGGCTCCATTTCCGACTTCCACCTCAAAAGCAATCCGCTCAACCCCCTGCAATGGGACTCTTGGTCTTTCGGCGATACCCCCGACCAAGCGCCGCCCATAGAGCCGCGCTCCATGGGGCATTTCCTCTGCCTCGACCGCTGGGGACCAGCCACCGAAGCCGAGGAGACTCACGGCATGGGCTGGCACGGCGAGGCCACGCGCGTGTGGTGGACCGTAGATGAGGACGTCCGCACAGAAGACGGTCACCTCGTGGCCCAAATGTCAGCCGAACTGCCCTTGGCCAGCCTCAAGGTTGTGCGCTCGATTCGCATGGCTCAGAATCAGGCCGTTTTTGCGGTCGCCGAAGCCGTCACCAACACCCGCCATTTGGGCCGCGTGTACAACATCGTCCAGCACCCAACCATTGGCCCGCCCTTTTTGGACGAGAGCACCCGCGTCGATGCCAACGGCACGCGCGGCTTTATGCAGGAAACGCCCATGCCAACGCCCGAAGACCCAGAGGTGCGCTGGCCTTCCGCACTCAAGAAGGACGGCACCGAGGTCGATATTCGCCATTTGACGGATGACGCCTCTCCAGCGGTCGTTTCGTACATAATCGAGGAAGAATACGGCTGGACCACAGCGATCAACGCCAGCAAAGGACTCCTTATTGGCTACATCTGGCCGGAGGAGGAATACCCTTGGTTCGACGCTTGGCGGCACGTCCGCGACGGCAAGCCCTTTGCCCGCGGCTTGGAGTTCGGCACTACGGGCCTACACCAACCTAGCCCGGTGTTGTTGGAAAAGGGCCAGATTTTCGGCCGCTACCTCTTTCACTACATCGATGCCGACGAGACCCAGGTTTTTACCTACGCCAATTTTCTCATGGAGATTCCCTCCGACTTCTCCGGCGTCGCCGATGTCGAATACGCCGAGGGCCAGCTCGTGGTACGCGAGGACGGCGCTCAGGGCCGAGAGCTGACGATGGAAGCGGGAGAGCTTTTTGCGTGGTGAAATGGCAGTACAATAACCGCAAAGAGCAGGTGGGGGACAGTCGGTTTCCATCGGCGGCGCTACTTGGTGGTCAGCCGAACGAATTTAATTGACGCCGAGCAAGACCGCGGCCTCTATTTCCTCCGCCTTGCCAATGCCCTATCCGTCCTCTATCCTCAAGGCTGCAACGCAAAACGCCTGCTCAACGCCATGCTGTTGGCGGTGCCGAGGTAGCCGAACAGCAGACGTAATAACCACGGAGAGAGACATGACCACTAATACCGCACTACTCAAGCGCATTACCGTGCGCCCAGATGTCTTTGGTGGTAAGCCCATCATTCGCGACATGCGCATCGCGGTGGAACACGTTCTAGGAATGCTTGCGGCAGGAGATACCGCAGAGAGGATTCTCCAGGAATACCCAATTCTGGAGCCAGAAGACATCCAAGCATGCCTGCTTTTTGCCCACCGTTCGCTGGCAGGCGATCATGTCCATGAGCGTGTGCCTGTCCGGTAAGCAGCGTGAAATTTCTTCTCGACGTCTGTGCCGCGTCCCGCAGTTTGTACACAATGCTGACCGACCTGGGTCATGATGTCCTTTCGGGCGTGGAGGTAGATCCTCGCGCCGCGGATGAAGTCCTGCTCACACTGGCAAACCAAGAGCAACGAGTGCTCGTCACCGAAGACAAGGATTTTGGTGAGCTGGTCTTTGTGCGGCACTTGCCGCACCCGTGCATCATCCGCTTCGTCGATATGCAGGCTGTGGAGAAGGTCGCCGCCATGCGTGAGTTGATTGAGCAGCATGCGGATGCGATGCACGAGGGCGCTTTGATCGTGGTGACGCGGAGACGGGTGCGGATACGTTCTAGAAAACGCAATGAGCAAGGTGACGATTAATTTTTGACCAGACCGTCCGCCTGCCCGCCGAGTGGCTAGCGGTTGATACCGCGACGACCGAGCCCAAAGCAAGAGAATTTCTGCGGGGCCGATTCGAGACGTACTATCCCTTTCATCCGTCCCCCCGGCCTACCCTTCCTCCCGCGCCACCTTCCCCTTGACGACCCACTCGGCCAGCGCCGGCCACAGGGCGTGGACCACTGCCAGTAGCCTGAGCCGCCTCGGAACGTAGAGCTGCTCGCGCCGCTTCAGCATTCCTCGCACAATCGCCCGCGCCGCCTTCTCCAAGCTCACCGCCCCCGCCCGATGTTCGCGCGATGCAGCACCCAACGCCTTCCCGTCTTTCCCCAGTGCGCGTTGCCGCAACTCCGTCCCCCTGAGCCAGTGCAAAAGCACGGTCATCACCCCGACCCCGCTCTCGGCCACCTCCATCCGCAACGCATCGCAAAATCCCTGTAACGCGTGTTTGGACGCCGAGTATCCCGTATGCAGCGGCACCCCCACCTGCCCCTGAATGGACGAAATGGCCACGAATAGGCCCTTGCTTTTTTTCAGATGCGGCAGTGCTGGATGCACGCAGTGCACGGCTCCCAAGTAATTCACCTCTATCAGCGTGCGGAACAACGCCACGTCCTCAATCTCGGCAAACTCAGTCCACATGCTGACACCGGCGTTGGCGACCAAGTAATCTATGCGCCCAAACCGCTCAATCGCAGCCTCCACCAGCCGCCTGCCATCCTCGGCTACGGCGACATCTCCAACGACAGTCAACACCTCGCTCCTCAACTGCTCGCACTCCCGGGCAACGGCCTCCAACCGCTCGGCATTCCGCGCAAAGATAACCAACTGCGCTCCCTGCTGGGCACACTCCACCGCCAGCGTCGCGCCCAAGCCCGCAGAAGCACCAGTGATAACGACGGTCTTATTGCTCAGGCTTCCGGCACGCACTCCCAAAAATCCCATTCTGAATGCCGAAAATATTCTGGGGATCTAGCGCTTCTTTAGTCTTGCGCAGGGCCTCGATGCTGTTGTCGCTCTGGATGTGCTGGACAAAGCTCTGCCGGATTTTGCCTACCCCGTGATGATGGGACAGCGAGCCGCCATTGTCCAAAATCGTCTGCCGCAGCGCGTGCTCAATATCGTGATAGACCTCAATGGGATGCTCCAATCCCCGCCCGGAAAACCCCATCGTAAAGTAGATGCACACCCCCGTGTGGTACGTCTGCGTCACCCGGTACGACAAATAGGGCCGCCCGGCCACGCCACGCGCACTACACTGCGCGGTCAACTCCGCTTGCACGGCCTGCGTCACGTCGTGGATGCGACTCCAAGGCACGGAGGTCTCAAAGGTCTCGCCCAGAAAATCGAACTGATTCAAAAAGTCGCGGATATAGGCGATCCCAAAGGTCGCCATGTAGCCGCGCCGGCCGTTGGTGGCACCGGCGCTCTTGCCGCCGTGGGCCTTGGCCAGTTTGAAGATCGTCCGCTTCTGGTGGTCCACCTCGGCGCTGGTCCCCTCCATGGCAATCGTACACGCCGCCATTTTTAGCGGATCAAACCCCAATACCTTCAACAAAGCGAACTTTTGCACCTTTTCCTTGAGGTGCTTCAAGGGAGGGGGCGCGGCCTTGAGGGCCTGTCCGAAGCGAAATTCTTGGTTGTTGACTAGGCGAATACTCGCCGGCAAAGTCCCGGTCTGGCGCAATGCCTGCAAGTACTCCACGCCTTGGGCGAAGGACTTGAACACCAGCGAACCGTATTCGCGCACTTCCGGCTGGGGATGAATCTTGAGCACGGCCTTGGTGATGATGCCGAGGTTGCCCTCCGAGCCAAAAAGGAGCCCGCGCGGCTGGATGCCAGTCGAGTTGCGCGGCGTGGTGTGCAAAGTCTCCACCGCGCCGGTCGGCGTCACCAAGGTCGCTTCGAGGACGATGTCTTCGATATTGCCGTAGCGGTTTTTCTTCATACCGCTGGCGTTGGTGGCGATCCAGCCGCCCAAGGTCGAAAGCTCGATGCTGTCGGGATCGTGGCCGACAGTGTAGCCCCGCGCGGCGAGTTCCCGCTCTAGCTCCTTGCCCGAAATCCCCGCTTCGATGCAGGCTTGGAGATTCTCCTCGTCGAGATCGACGATCCGATTCATGCGCCGCATATCGACCGAAGCGAAAACGCGATCGTCGTCGGCCGGCAGGGCCAGCGCGCCGCTGACATTGGTGCCGCCGCCGTAGGGCACGAGACAAACATTGCCCTCGGAGGCGAGACGCACGATGGCGCGCACGTGGTCTTCGCCCTCTGGATAAAGCACCAAATCGACCACTCGCTCCAAGGCATCCCCGTAGAGCAAGCGATAAACCTCATCGACGCTGAGCTGGCCGTGGCTGTGGATCAGGCGATCCTCGTCGTCGAGCGAAACCCGCTCTGCGCCGAGCGCGTCCTGCCAAGCCGCGACGAGGCTGTCGTCTGCCCGCGAGGGCGGCACCTCGTGGCTCTCTTTTTCAACGGCCATCTCGTCGGGGTCAATCGGAACCTGGAGCATCTCTTCGACAAAAGGGATGAAATGCGGCATGGTGAAGCCGGCCAGCGGATAGCGGCTGCCAGTCACCCGCACGGTCTTCGGCCCGTCGAACTCAAAGCGGGTATCCGTGTACCCCCATTTGTGCGGATGGCGCTCTCCGTCGGAGGGATCGTAGCACTCATCGTCTGTAGCTTGGCGAACAATGGCAGCAGCAACGGCAAAGACGGCGACGGCGAGGACGACTTCGAGCATAGCTCAATCTCCTAGTACTAATAAGTGGTCAGTAGCTACTACAGATCCCTACTACAGCCCCTCCTGCACATCCTTCTTCCGCACCTTCCATATAAATGCGTCGTAGTAGTAGTGGATCAGGGCAAAGGAACTGAGCAGCGAATAGCTGAAGAGGTCGAAATTGGTGTTGAAGCCAACTAGGCCAAAGCCAAAGTCGCGCACCA
>JAPPEG010000060.1 GCA_028875345.1 Gemmatimonadota bacterium | reverse complement strand
GGTAGAGGGCCTGACGGCAAAATCTACGGCACCAATATCTACGGCATGCACCTGTGCGCCATCGATCCCGACACCGATGCAATAGAGGATTTGGGGTACACTTGGTCTGGCGGCGAACTCTACCACGTCCACACTCACGGAGACAAGCTCTACGTCGGCAGCTATGGCGGTTCCAACATCGGCGTGTACGACCCGAGTCAGCCGTGGGATCCCGGCTCGGAGCGCGACAGCAATCCGCGCAACTGGGGTCCGTTGGGCCAGAATCAGAACCGGCCCTTTGAGGCGGTGACCGGCCCCGACGGCCGCATTTACGTGGCCAACCGCAGCAATTATGGCATTCCCGGCGGCTCTTTGGCCTCGTACGATCCCGATACCGGACTCGATGATCGGGAAATCTATCTCGACCCCGAACAAAGCGTGCAGTGCGTGGCTGCGGACCAGCGCTATGTGTACGGCGGCACCAGTATTTACGGGGGGCGCGGCTCGGAAATCATCACCCATGACGGCCTGTTGTTCGTCTTTGACCCCCAGACAAAACAGCGCATTTGCCAACTGCGTCCGGTCGAAGGGGCCAACACGATCACCAGCTTGGCCGTCCATCCCTCGGGGCTGGTTTTTGGCACCACGGACAATCGCCGCTTATTCGCTTTCGACCCGGAGCGATTTGTCGTGGAAGAAGTGATAGGGCCCCTGCGCTCGGAGGGCACCAGGTTGATGGGCGTGCCCGAGGGGGTGGAGATGTTCCCGCTGATCTGCGCTTCTGACGGCTTTATCTACGGCCTGACGCGCTTTGACCTGTTTCGCATAGACGGCTCGTCCCGCGTCCTAACCTATCTCAACGATCCGCCCCTGCCCGAGCTCTACGCCCTAACCGAAGGGAATCCCGGCGTGCTCTACATGAGCGCCGGCACCCACGTCATCAAGTGCCTGCTGAGGCCGCCGCCCTTTTACCGCTGAGAGTAGTTCACTATACGAGGGCTTCCCGCACCACTTGTCCGGCCCAATCTGGTGCCGGTGCCACTTCGAGCAAAGCGGCAATAGTCGTCGGGTTGTCGATGATGCTCACCGGCTCTTGCAAGCTCCGTCCGGGGGATACCGCAGGACCGGAGATTACCCACGGAATGGTCATGTCCTCGTCCATTTCCGTGCCATGGGTGCGCTCGTGTCCTCCGTGGTCGCTGGTGACGATGGCCACGGTCTCTTCTTGGTTGACAGCCTCCAACACCGCGCCAATGGCTGTATCGGCCCGTCCAATAGTGGCCAGATATTCGGCCGACATCCAATCGTGATTGTGGCCGGCTATATCGGTGCAGCCTAGATAGACAAAGGCGAAATCGGGCGTCCATTCCCGCAGGGTCGCCGCGGCCAAGCTGGCCAATTCCAAATCTCCGTTTGGTTCGTGGCAATTGTTCATATAGTACGAGCGGTCCAGCGAGCCTGGGTCGGCCAGATCGCGCAATTGCTCCCAGTTATAGAAGAAGGCCGTGCGCTTGCCAGCTTGGTGCAGTACGTCGACTAGGCTGGGCACGGGTCTGACTTGGGGCACCCAAGTGTTGGTGAGGATGCCGTGCCGTTGTGGGGGCACACCGCGAAACATGGAGGTGTGGCAGGGCAAGGTAGATGAGGGCATTACGGTGCGGGCCGTATAGGTGCTGGCACCCTCGCTGATCAAGCGATCGACGTGGGGAGTGGGGGCTTGTTGCAAGCCGTCGGGCCGCAGTCCGTCGAGGACAAAGAGGATGACGCGTTGCGAAGACATGGGATTCCTTTCTTTGGGGGCGGTGTTTACATCTCACACGTACAGTTTCGCATCGTGCGGTTTTAGTGGATACCTCGGCACTACATCTCGGTTGACGATATTTTCCGGTGCTGGCCAGTGGTCCTTGAAGACGGAGACCAGATTGCAGACGCCAGTACGCGCCACGTCTTCGCCAGACTGCACTGAGTGAGCGGAGACGTGAGACGTCATCAGGACGTTGTCTAACTCCATGAGAGGATGCTGCAAGGTCTGATCTTCGTCCGTGAACACGTTGAGCCACTCGTAGGTATCTAGTGCTGCACCAGCTAATGGCCCCTCCCGCAGTACTCGCACCAGCGCATCTTCATCTACCAAGGCACCGCGAGACGTGTTGATTAGGTAGGATCCCGGCTTCATCTTGCGCAACAGTTCTTCGTCGAACATGTGGTAGGTATCCGCGTTCAGGGGCACCTGCAAGGAGACGAAGTCGGACTCGGCCAGTAGCGTTTCCAAATCCACCATTTCGATGTCCAAGTCTGACGGTAGGGGTGCCTGCAGATTTCTGCGCGTGGCCAAGACCCGGAGGCCGAAGGCCCTGGCGCGGCGGGCGACCATCTCGCCGGTGGCTCCGAAACCGACGATGCCCAGCGCACAGGTCGAGAGTCGCTGCAACTGGGTGGACTCGGTGCGGGCTTGGCGGAAGCGGCCGGCGCGCATGAGCTGCTCCATCCTCGGCAGTTGGCGGGCTAGGGACAGCAGCATGGCCATGATGTGGTCGGTCATTTCCTCGGCGCAGAAGAAGGGGGCATTGGAGACAATGATGCCGCATTCCGTGGCCTTTTCCACGGCGATTTTATCGGTGCCATTGCCGAGGCGAGAGATCAGGCGACAGCGGTCCAGCGATGCGACCACGGCTGCGGGCAAGCCGGTTGAGACGACGGCGACGGCGTCGCAGCCGGATAGTTGGCGAATGAGTTCCTGTGGCTCCTCTTCCTCGACGTATTCAGGTTCAATGCCGAACTTGGCGTACAGTGATTGCTCCAGCTCGTTGGCTGGGTACATGGTGGCATTGAGGCGGACGAAGCGGAAGGGTACCATGACTCTGAACCGATTACCAGGCCACTTCCATCATGTCCCGCGCCCAGTACATCGGCCCGTCGAAGACGCTTTTTACCTCGGCGATCCCCTGGGTGGTTTCTTCTGCGGGGTCGAGGGTCAGGGACTGGTGATTGATTACCAAGCGCTTGGCACCGGCCTCGGCGGCCATGCGCCCGGCATTTAGGGTGCCGGTTTCGGAGATGACGCTGGGGAAGGTTTGGATCTTCTCTTCTCGATGCACGGCCTCCATTACGAATAGGTCTGCATCTCGCGCTAGCTCAACCACGGACTCAATCGGCGCGGTATCGCCGCTGAAGGCGACGACGCCTTCTTCGGTCTCGAAGCGGAAACCGTAGCATTCGATGTAGGGCTGGGCGTGTTTGACCTCGCGCGCATAGCAGGTCCAGCCTTCTCCTGCGGCCACTTTCCCCTCGGCGTATTCGGTTGTGTGGACCACTGGCTCCGGCCTGGAATCGCCCACGCCGCCGCGCATCTGGTAGGCGTGGACGCTCATAGGATGATTGGTGCGGGCGACCACGTCGTACCAGAAGAGGCCATCGGGACTCCAGATACCTTCGGTGATGCGCTTGATTGGGGGAGGCCCATAGACGTGGAGGTCGGGTTCGGTGCCGATGCACTGGTCGAAGCGCGTCATCAGGAAGCAGAGATAATCGGAGATGTGATCGGAGTGCAGGTGGGTAAAAAATAGATTATGCACCGAGGTGCAGGGGATGCCTAGGCGGTGCATCTTAAAGGTCGATGCAGGACCGCAGTCGATCATCAGCCGCTGGTCGCAGATTTCGAGGATGAAACAGGTGCCCCAGCGGTCGCGAGTGGGGGTGGGCGTACCGGCACCGACAATTTTTAGCTTTGGCATGGGATAGTCTCCGGTGATTTTCGAATCGGATCTGTATCACTCACTTTGGTTCGGGCTCCTTCCAGCAATCCTTCTATGTGGGCTACGCGTTCTGCCAAACTTGATACGCGCCTATCTACTGCCGTTATTTTCTCGCTTAAACGCAATTCAACGCCCGAAATATCCTTAGTAAGTTTCCATAAAAACGCCAGAACAGCAGCTATTCCAGCTAAGGTAATCCCAGTGCCTAAATCAATCATGACGACCTCCTTTCAAAACCCAAATTAAGCAAATCGACCGTGAAATTCGACACTAAAAAACTGCCCGACACCCCTGACGTGACCGCTCCCGATGGCTCGGACGTGCGCATTCTATTGGGCTTGCAAGGCGGCGGCATGGCGCATTTTGAACTCCAACCCGGCCAGACATCCAAGGCCGTTGCCCACCGCACGGTCGAAGAGATCTGGTTTTTCCTCGCCGGTCGCGGCCAAATGTGGCGGCGACAGGACGACCGCGAGGAAGTCGTGGTAGTCGAGCCGGGCGTCTGCCTGACCATTCCGCTGGGCACTCACTTCCAGTTCCGCGCCCTAGGCGACGAGCCGCTCGCCGCGATTGCCGTTACCATGCCTCCGTGGCCTAGCGAAGACGAAGCCTACCCGGTCGAGGGGATGTGGCCGTCGACCGCGTCCGATTAGGCGGTGTAGCTATGCCTCTCAAAAGCCACACCGGCCACCTACACACGCCCCGTCTGCACCTGCGTCCCATGACCGATGCCGATTGGGACATCTTGCTGCGCTGGAACCAAGATCCCGACGTGCTATATTACGCCGATGGCGCGGATGTGACAGCCTATACGCTCGACCAGATCAAGCGCATCTATAGCGGCATATCGCAAGCCGCCTTCTGCTTTATCGCCGAACTCGACGGCCAGCCCATTGCCGAGGCTTGGTTACAGGCCATGAATCTGTCGCGCATTATCGAGGCTCACCCCGGCAGTGACTGCCGTCGCATTGACCTGTCCATTGGCGAGAAGCAATACTGGAATAAAGGCTTGGGAACTGAAATAATTCGCGCGTTGGTTGATTTCGGTTTTACTGAGGAGAAGGCTGATTTTATCTTCGCCTGTGATATTGCCGACTACAATCCCCGTAGCCGTGCCGCGTTTGCCAAAGTGGGCTTTTGCGTCGTGAGCCACATCGACCAGCCGCCCGGCGGCAAGGCGCGCTCTACCTGCGATATGCGCATCGCCAAAACCGAATGGAAGGAGTAATGCTGTGTTGACCTCCAAATGGACGATAGCCGCCCTGATTGTCATCGTCGTGCTTGCACTGCTGGCTATCACCGGACGCAAATCCGTCCACGCAGAGCGGATCATCCCGGATGTCGCCGACGCAATCTGGCTCGTGCTCACTGATGCCTTGGCATACAGTGAGTGGAACCCGATTTCTATTGAGGCGAAAGGCGAGTTTCAGGAGGGCGGCATAATATCCTATCAAATGAAATCCGTCGATGGTGGGCAGTCTCCGGTAGAAGCCACCGTCAGGAAGCTGGTCCCTGCGCGGGAAATCAATCAGGTCGGAGGGATACCCGGGATCATCAGCTTCAATCACACTTGGCTGCTCGAGCCGGTAGAAGGCGGCACGCGCGTGACTCAGCGCGAAGAGTACCGGGGTATTTACGTTTGGTTTTGGGATCCGGGGTGGGTGGAACGGGCTTACCAAGAAGGGCTCCAGGCGCTAGAGGAAAAATTAGTAGCGGCGAAGTAGGAAGACCACGAGAGTCTACAAAGTGAGAAAGGACAGACCATGTTGTACCACCGCTTGCGCCAACTCGACCAAAGGGGCACGCCCATTCAGATCGGCCTCATCGCGGCTGGCACCTTTGGCACCCAGATCGCCTCGCAACTGGCCCACGCCCCCGGCATGCGTCTGGCCGCCATTGCCGAATTGGATTTAACCAAAGCCCGGCGTGCATACGGCCGGGGCCAGATCCCCGACGATCAGATAGACACAGCCGACGACCCCGCGGCCATTGACGCGGCCATGGAGGCGGGCCGCTACGCCGTCACCATCGATGCCCTCGCCCTGATGGAGAGCGGTCTCGACCTAGTTATCGAGGCCACGGGCAATGTCGAGGCTGGGGCGGCCCACGCTCGCTATGCCATCGCGCAAAAAAAGCACCTAGTCATGGTAACGGTGGAGGCCGATGTAGTCGTCGGCAGCCAACTGAAAAAACTGGCCGATGAGGCTGGCGTGCTCTATAGCGCCGCGTACGGCGACGAGCCGGCCTGCGCCCTAGAACTGTGGGACTGGGCCCGCGCCCTCGGCTTTAGGGTGATCGCCGCTGGCAAGGGGACGCGCTTTAAGACCGCCTTTCGCAAAGCCAATCCCGACGATGTGCCGCGTCTGTACGGCTTTACCGGACGCGATTACAACGCTCAGATGTTCGGTTCATTTTTAGACGGCACTAAGCATGCCATTGAAATGGCCTGTCTGGCCAATATGAGCGGCCTCGTGCCCGATGTGCGCGGCATGCACTTCCCCGCGTCTGACTTGCGCCAGATACCCGACATTTTGTGCCATCGGAGCAAGGGCGGCTTGCTCAACGAGGAAGGCGTGGTCGAGGCGGTTAGTATTATCGACGAGAACGAACAGGCCGTCGAGCGCGGTCTGCGCGGCGGCCTGTACTGCGTCGTCGATGGGGCCACGCCCTTTGCCATGGAATCGCTCGGCTCGTACGGCGAAATCATCGGCATGATCATCGGCCAGCGCAGCGGCTACGGCATGATCTACCGCCCGCAGCACTGGGTCGGCCACGAAATGCCCATCAGCGCGGCGCGCATCGCCCTCGACGGCCAGACCTCGGGGCACCCCATCGGCCATTACGCCGAAGTCGTGACCGCGGCCAAAAAACCCCTCGCCGCTGGCACTGTGCTCGACGGCGAGGGCGGTTATTGCGCGTACGGCTTGTTGGAAAAAGCCACTCTCGCCCGCTCTGGCAACCTGCTACCCATAGGTCTGTCACAACGGGCCGTACTCACCCGCGACATCTCGGAGGACGATCCGATCACCTACGACGATGTCGAACTGCCCGACTCCGAATTGCTCACCTTGCGCCACCAGCAGGAGGCCGACCTATGCGCCTAGTCATCCTGTCGTACAGCCACCACGGCCGCGGCATTGGCCAGACCATCCGCGCTTTGGGACACGATATAATTGGGGTTATGGATGGGGAACAAGCTCCGCGCCAACAACTCGCGGAAATTTTCCAATGCCCAGGCTTTGCCACGGCGGGCGAGTGCCTCGACGCCGCGCAGCCCGACGCGGCCCTAGTCGCTGGCAAGCACATTGAAATGCCGGATCACGTGCAGGCCTGCGTCGAGCGGCGCATCCCCTACCTGCTCGACAAACCCTTTGCCGATTGCGCTGCTCGGCTCCGCCCCGCGGCCGAAGCTTCGGCCAAATACGGGGTCTTCAGTGCCCTTACTCTGCCCAACCGCGCCAGCCGTATCGTCGCCACTGTGGAGCGTCTGTTAGCTGATGGTACGCTAGGCGATGTGGTCCAGTATAGCTGCCGTCTCAATAACGGCCCGCCCTCGCGCTACGATCCGACGCCTTCGGCTTGGCACAACGACCCGGCCATTTCCGGTGGCGGCAGTTGGGCCGTAGAGGCAGCCCACGGCATTGACACCTTTCTGCAATTCGTCGGCGAGCAGACGATACAGGTGGTCGGCGCTATCATGTCCAATGCCACGCACGGCCGTGTAGTGGAGGATATTGGCTTGGGAATGCTGCGCACGGATGGGGGTGTGACCGGCGTTATCGAAAGTGGCTATGCCTATCCATCAGGGGTGCGCAGCGGCGACCACTTCTTCCGCTTTATCGGCACCCGCGCCATGGTTTTCCAGCAGTACGGCAAAGAGGGCGAGCCGCTCATCGAAGTCCACACTACCGAGGGCGTGCAGTTCAGTGAGGATCTGTCGCACGGCGAGCGCATGACGACCATTGTCGATCAAGCCCTGACCGCTTTGGCAGATGGGCGATCCTTCACCCCCAACGTCGATCAAGCCGTGCGCATCCTCGAAATACAGGACGCGGTGTACGACCGCGCTCGCAGAAACCCGCTGACCAATGGGCCGCATCCCATGGGCTCTCCGCCTAGCATCTAATGATGCTGATGCTACGGCGAACAGTTACGGTTTATAGCTGCTCATATAGTTGTATGGTTCGCTGAGCCGCGTCTTCCCACGTGAAGGCCGCAGCTCGTTGGCGTCCTTGGTGCGATAGCCGTTGGCGGAGCGCGGAATCGGTCAGCAGGCGCTGCATCCCAGCGGCGATAGCAGTGGTGTCGAGTGGGTCGACGAGCACTGCATCTTCTCCGGCGACTTCGGCGAGTGACGAACAGTTGGACGTGAGCACCGGGCAGCCGCTGGCCATCGCTTCGAGCACGGGCAGCCCGAATCCCTCTATCAGCGATGGAAAGGCGAAAAAGAGCGCGTGCGCAAGACAGGCGCGGATTTGCTCGTCGCTGAGTTGACCGGCGAGGAGCACCCGGTCGCTTAGGCCGAGTTGATACGCCAGTCGCACGAGCGCGGGATTACCCTCGCCGCGGCCGGCGAACACGAGGGCGAGATCGGGATGGTCCGGGGCGACTTGAGCAAAAGCGCGTACCAGTCGAGGCAGGTTTTTGTACGGCAAGCTGTTGCCCAAGCCAAAGACAAAAGGCCGTTCTGCAAGACCGTTGAGAATATCCTGCTGTGCTTGGTCTTGGATGGTCGAGCTACCCAAGTCAAACGGGGCCGATTCCGCGTTGTCCGAGTGCCAAGCGGAAGCCACGCCGTGGAGGATGGCGGTTACTTTGTCGGCGGGGACACCGTGGTCGAGCGCCGCTTGGCGCGTGCTTGCGGAGACAGCGACGATGTGGTCCGCTGCGGCGATGGCGCGGCGAATGCCAAAGCTGCCCAGAGACCCTTTGACCCAGCGCCGCCAGCGCCGTCCGTCGGAGAGGTAGGAGTGATCCACCCATATCAGATCGTGCAAGGTGATGACGATGTGTCGAGCGCGCACACCGATGGGGAGAAAGTGGTATAGGGAGTGGTACACGTCGGCGTCGAGGGCGTTGATGGTCCGGGCACCGGCGAGGATGTTGTGCGGTGAGGAAATGTCGTGCGGTGCGAAAATTTCCCTGAAATTGGCCTGATCGGCGATGGGCCCGTGGCGCGAGGGGCGGCGGACGACGATGTACTCGTTTGCGCGGTCTAGCTTGGCGATGTGGCTGACGAGGTCGGCGGCGTAGCGGCCGAGGCTGGTGGGCACGTCGCGCAGAGAGCGAGCGTCGATGCAGATCCTCATGGGGGAAGGCCGGCGCAGTAGTTGGGGATGTGCGCCAGTGCTGACCGCGGCCAGACCCGGAAATCGGCGTAGGCGGCTGCGGCGTACCCTCGGGTCGAATTGGCATCGGTGAGCAAGGCGATGCCAATGGTTTTTTTCGGCAGTTTGGACGACAAGATGCGCTCGTGATCCTTTTCTAGATCGACCCACTCTTGGAGCCATTGTCCCAACTTCTCCGGCCCACTTTGGAGCACGACAAACCAAGGGCGGGCAATGCCTTTGCGGCGAGAGACGGTACCCGGGGCCAAGGTCGTGCTCCACACGTATTTGATCTGTCGTGGGATGCCAATCCAGTTGCGCGAAAAAATGACGTGTACCCCGGCGGCGCTGTCGTTGGTCTCGGTGTAGCGCTCGTCGCCTCCCGGCGGCAGGGCGTCGGCGCGCCAGCACCAAGTCATAATTGGATATTGCCGGGGATCCCAGTGGAATCGCTTCATGAGGACGACCGAGTGGCCGGTGTCCTGTGCGGCTAGGTAGCGGCGGCCGTTGGCCTCGCGGACAGCGTAGAGCTTGGGTTTGTCGTCGTCCTTGCCGCGCCAGCGCCAGTCACGGGGCAGGCTGTCTAGAGGCGTGGAGGCAAAGTCTTCAATGACGATGTAAGGAGGGGCTTCATGCTCGCCTCCAGCCGGCGGCGCATCTTGGGCAGAGGCAGTGTAGAGAGAGAGGACGCAGCAGCCCGCTAAGCCAGCGAGTATGTGTCGACGCATTGCTCTATCTCTTGTGGGTCGGGGTCAGCGCGGGTTTTCTTGTTCCTGAAGCATGGTTAAGGCTGTTGCGGGACGGCGTTGGAGCGCGGTACGGCTCATGTAGCTAAGGCAGGTCCAGCCAATGAAGATCCAGAACACGCGGCGCATGCGGCGCGTAAGACCCAAGGACAGGCCGAGGGACGGGTCCAACCCCAAGCTAGAGAACAGGAACACGAGGCTGCCTTCCATGACTCCAATATTGGAGGGCATGAAGAAGAACAATCCATTGATGACCGCGCCCAAGGCGTTGAGCAAAAAACAAAACCAAAAACCAACGCCCGCGTCCAGTGCCCAGAGGATGGCATAAGTCTCACAGGTGCCCATAAACCAGCCAATGCTCTGAAAGAACAGGGCGCGGAGGAAGCGGGTGCGGTGGGTGCGGTAAAAGGTGCCGATATTGGTGTCGATGCGCGCGGCGCGCCCCATATTGCGCTCGATCAGGTCGGTGCGCAGACCGGCCGAGCGGAGCAGTTTGAGCAGGGACGTGAACATGCGCTCTTGACGCTTGTAGAAGACCCAAAAGGCCGCCAAGCTGACAATGAGCAGACACGCGAAAAAGACCCGGTATTCCAAGGGGATAAGCTCGGACACGTCGTGGTAGTAGAACAACAGCCCAAGGCCGAGGATGGTAAAGGACAGGCCAACCGCAATTTGCGCGGTTTTGTCAACGACCACCGAGGCCATACCGCGTGGGCCGGGCGTCCGATGAGTGAGCAAATAGGCCTTGACTGGCTCGCCGCCGAGATTGGCCAGCGGCGTGAGTTGATTGACCGCCTCGCCGGCCAGCTTGGCTGCAAAAAGGGTGGGCAGCCGCGGTTTGAAGGCGTCGGGTGGGAAGGCGAAGTTCCAGGCGATCGTGTTGGAAAGATGCCAGGCGCACGAGGGCAGCAACAGAAAGGGGAACACCCACTTGATCGCGTCTAAGTGGTGGAGGACCTCATCGACCCCGAGCTGGCCGACGAGATAGCCCAGCAGCAGGAAGCCCAAGGCGACCATGGAAATTTGCAAAGCTCTCACGCGGCTTCCTCTCGGTTGACGGCCGGTGCCGGTAGCGCGGCAATTTGCCGCGCTGCGGCGCGCTGATTGCCCATCATTCGGTAGTGGGTGGTCAAAACGCCCAGCGCCGCCACGTGCAGCAGGACGACGAGGAGCCAATAAACGATCGGCAACAGATTGGCCACCAAGCCGATGGCAATGAATAACGAGAGGAAGTCCCGCTTGGTAATAAAGCCGGCGCGCTCTAGGAACCGATAGCTCCAGTCTTTTTCGCCATCGGGAACCTTGTTGCCCAAGTCGCCGAGGTAGTACTGTAGGCTGCCAGTACCGGTTTTCAGGGCGTAGCTGTAGAGCAGGGCTAGAGTCAGGACCAACGAGACGACGGCGGAGATGCCGGCGTAGATGGGCAGGTAGTTGTTGGGATAAAGATGCCACATACCGGCCATCAGCGCGGCGTAGCCGCAGAGATAGGCGAGGTTGTCAGTGACGGTGTCGAACCAAGCGCCGAATTTGGTCTCGGCCAGCTTGACGCGGGCGATCTCGCCGTCGCAGCCGTCGAGGATGGAGGCGAGCTGCCAGAGGATGCCAGCGCATGCGAGCCGCAGGTAGTCGTCGGGCTTAGTCGCCAGATAGGCGGCGAACAGGCCCGGACACAGGACCATGAAAAAGGTCACCATGTTGGGCGAGATGCCGGTATCGACGATGAGCTTGCTGATGGGCACTGAGATGCGCACGTTGAGCAGACGCGCTACTGTGCCGCTGGTGGCCTTGCTCACTTGGTCGAAGAGCATGTTCTTAGCGGCTCGCGCGCTGCGCTTATCGGTTACGCGTTGCCACAGGTGCGGCGCGATGTCTGCGCGGCGATGCGGACGCGCTGCGAGCGAACTCCAGAGGTTGCCGGTTAGTGCATCCGGGGGCAACGCGCTTGGCGCGCAGAGGAACGCTCCGCTGCTGCTGCCGTTGCTGGTCTGCGCGACGAGGTCGTCTCGTTGCAGACCCGCGTCGATGAGGGATTGCAGCGAGGAGTGGTGATGGACGCAATCGCCCCTGAGCAGCAGCAAGGGCGCGTCGGGTAGGCGAGCGGCTTCTGGGGTGGTTTGCTCTATTTGGATGTCGAGGTCGGAGGCTAGGGATTTGCCGCTGGGGGCGTGGCCGGGGGGAAGCACGACCAAGACGCGCTTGATACCCGCGCTGGCCATGGTGCGGATCCCGCGTTGGAGGAGGGTGCGGCCAGCGACCTGTACATCGGTTGCAGCGCCAGCGGGAAAAACCAAAATTCCTTGCTCAATTGCGCACTTTGGCATGCGTTTGCCGTTCAATTTGGGGATGTAGATAAAAGAGGCGCTTTATAAAGAAACACTTAGTATAAGGAATTTTGCACAGTTTGTCGGACCTTAAATTTGTGTGGCTATTGTGTTATATGTGTTATAATTGACCAAAAGGATGTGTCATGGCGGTTAAGACTTTCACATGGCTGCTGCTGGTATGCTGGGCGACGGCTAGCGGTGCCCAGCGGCAAAGTTGGCAGATCGGCGGCGCGGGCTTGGCTTGGAGCGAGGGCGATTCTGCTGTGGTGCTCATTGATTTCGACTCGGTGCCCGGCGCGATCCAACCTGTCTATATCGACCCCAACCAAAGTTTGTTCTCGCTTTTTAGCAACTGGGAACCGCTCAAAGAGCCGCGCGAGTTGACCTATGTCGAAGGCGAGACGCCGCGGGCTTGGAAGGGCTCGCAGGGCAACGAGACTACCGCCCACAATGGCACCTATATGGTCGATGGCGACAGCATGTCTTTCAATCCGCCAGTCTCGTCCAATCCCGAGTCGGTTTGGTACACCATCGATCTGGCCGTACCGGTGCCTGCGCACCGCTTTGGTTTTTTTACTCCGCCGCGAGGCTTTCGCTCCGACGGTATCCCCTTTGCCCTGGATGCCGTGCCGGCCTACGAGGTGTCTATTGCGGCGGAAGGCGATCCGAGTTGGCTTGAAGGAGCCCAACCTTATAAGCCCATTGGGCCACTGATTGCCAATGTGGCCGAAAACTTCGCTGCCCGGGTGCAGATCGATTTCCCGAGGCAATACGTGCGCTTTATGCGCTACAAGCGTAAGACCTCGCTGTTGGATTCGGGGAGGGGGGGCAACACTAGCGTGCGTTCGGGGACTGCTTTCAAGGGATCAATCGGCGACTTTGAACTCTTCGGCGAGGGGGTGCCGCGCAAAGTGGTGTACCGCTCGCGGATATTCGACTTGGACGCGCCCCGCAATTTTGGTCGCCTGTTCTGGGCAGCGACGCCGCTGCGCGTAGTCGATGGCGAACTGGTGGAGGCTCCAGATGCCGAGGTGGGAGTAGAGGTGGAGATGCGCACCGGTCGCGATGGGGATCCAAACATCTACCACGAGTACACGGATCGCGGTGGCGAGGAAGTGGTGACGCGCGAGCGCTACGATTTGGTGCTGCAGCCGCGCTGGCGCGCCGGCCTCCTGCGCGATCCTCGGCCGGGAATGCGCGCTTCTATTCAGTACGATAGCGACAATTGGTCTTTTTGGTCGCTGCCCTTTGCCGAGTCAGAGCAGGCGATTGACCTCAAGGGGGGGACTCATTTTCAGTTGCGGATTACGCTCAAAAGCGGGGACTTTGCTGCGTTCATACGGCTCGACTCGCTGTGGATTGAGACCGCGCCGCTTTTGGCCCAGCGGGTCTTGGGAGAGGTCGCGCTGTTGGGCGATGTCCAGCCAGCGGGAGGATTGGTCGAGGTGCCGTTGGGGGAAGCAGCGGAGTTCGCCTACGATATTCGCGGCGAATTTGTCGGTGAGGGGGCAGGCTTTGATGCGCTGAGGATTCGCACCGGGGCGCGGGCTGTGTTTACCCGGTTAGAAATGGGGGACCCGCCGAGGGTGGTCGAGCCGGTTGCAGTCGTTGAGGGTGACGAAGAACTAGCGGTCGTGTTGCCGGAGCGGATCGGGCCGGGGTCCGCGGAAGGAGCGCGGGTCGTCTTTGTCGCCGATGTGTTCTCGCTGGCTTGGACGTTCTCGGGCGAGGTCTATAATGCCGGTGTCGATGCGCTGCCGCAGCCCGTCGAACCGGGCGATGCCAGCGCCGAACTGGGGACCAATAGTCTGCGGGTCTTAGGGATGGCCGGACAAGGCGATGGACCGGTGGTGGGATTGGATTTTTCCACTAGGGTGCTGACGCCCAATGGCGACGGGGTTCACGACGAGGTCGAGATCGGCTATGCGCTAGTGGGATTGCCCGAGGATGTCCCCGTGGTGTTCAAGGTGTATTCGCTCGACGGAAGGCGGGTGGCCAAGCGGTCGTTAGGTGCGCAGCGCTTTGGTGTGCAGCGGGTGCGCTGGGATGGGCGCGATGGGGACGGGGTTTTATTGTCGCCGGGGATCTACTTGGTTGAAGTAGCGCCTGAAGCCGAGCGGACGGGAGCACGCCGGTTGCGCCCGTTAACACTGATCTACTGAGAGCATGGCGATGCACTCGTTTTATGCGCTACTATTGGGAGTCGGCGCGGTATGGGCCGATGAGCTGCGCTTCGATAGTGAAGCGGCGTGGCGGTCGTGGCAGATGCCCAACGACTTGGTGCAGATCGATGCCGACGGCAGGCTGCGGCTGCGTAAATTCCGCAAGGAGATCAACGCCGTGGCCAACGCCGGGGATTTTCGCCATCCAACGCAGGAGCGCGGCGAGGTGACCGGCGGGATCTGGGAAGCCAAGAGCAGTCCGCAGACGGCAGACTTGATTATCGACGGCGATCTGGCAACCTTCTGGCAACCCGACCCCGACGATGCGCTCGATCAATGGTCGGTGCAGATAGATTTGGGGCGTCCGGTGCTGGCGCGCCAGATTCGCTTGGTCTTTCCCGACCGCGAGGGGGCGCGGCCCTTGCGGCAATTCAGCGTCTTTGTCGCCTCGGGCGCGCGGATCCAGGCGCTCAACGATGTGTTCAAGTTTGAAGCGATCTATCGCACATCCAAGCCCAATACCGAGACCGAGTTGGTGATTCCCTTGGAGTATCTGGGCACGGATAGCACCTACGTATTGGATGCATCTTTGGACATTGAGCGCGAGCGCGAGCGCCGTTATCAGGTGATCCAGTACATCATCGTCGAAGCCGACGAGCAGCACCCAGACGCCGCGCTAGCCGAAATCGAGGTACTGGCGGTAGGGGATAACGTGAGCTTGGGCACGGCCGAGCGCGGCGGTAGCTTTCTCGAAGGGGGCCGTACCACGGGTGCCGCCCTGATGTTCGACGGCGATATGGACAGCTTCGCCCTGTTGACTAGCGCCGAAGGCGGCTGGCGCGATGCGGGGGTGTGGTGGCGGGTGGATTTGGGGGCGGTGTTTTTCCTCGAGGAAATTTTCATCTATTTCAGCCAGCTAGGCGAGGGGCTGCGCAGCCAGGTCCAGGGCGGCAATCCTTCGGCGGCGGGCGGGCTTTTCTTGGTCTCCGACGGTCGCCCGGCTGCGGGATCGGGGTTGCCAGTGCCCGAGCGGGTCGATTACGAGGTGCTCGTCGAAGATCGCTGTCGGCCCCGGTGTTTGGGACGGCTTTTCCACCAGCGCTACTTATTCGCCCCGCGCAAAGTCCGCTATCTGCTCTGGCACGAGATAGACGGGACGGCCCCGGGCTTTGGTTGGGGTTTGGAGACCATGCTCTTTTCTGCGGGATACCCAGCGCGCGTGGAGATGCGCTCGGACTTTGTCAATTTAGCTGCAGCAGCCGGCGACGGGCGACCCAAGGTGATTGAGCGGCTGACGTGGGACGCCGACCTGCCGCCGCAGACTCGGATCCAACTGCGCTCGCGCTCGGGCAATGCACTGCAGGAGGTGTACACTTTTTCCGACCGCAAAGGCGATGTCGTCACCGAGGAGAAGTGGAACAGCTTGCCCAAGGTGTTAAAAGGGCCGATTGATACGACCTTGGTAGTAGGCGAAGACTGGGACGCTTGGAGCAATGTGTACCAGTCTTCGGGCGAGACCTTCCAATCGGCGAGCCCTCGTCGCTTCGTGCAATTGGAGATGATCCTCTCGACCGAAGACCTGCACGTGGCTCCCTCCGTAGATGCGCTGGCGATTGAATTTGTCGATGCTTTGGTACAAGAAGCGCGAGGACAAATCTGGCCGCGCGAGGCCCGGCTCAACGAGGATACGCGCTTTACCTATACGCTGTGGCCAAGCACTGATGGGCAGGATAGCGGCTTTGATCGCTTGCGCTTTCACATTCCCGGCGCGACCACGGGCGATGTGGTTCTGCGGATTGGCGGAGAAGAGGTTGCGCCCGAGGCGGTGAGATTGCACGGCGATTCACTGTTGGTCTCGTTGCCGAACATCGTGGTCGCCGATTCAGTAGAGGTGGATTTTACGGCGCGGATTTGGGACAACGCGGCGCTGTTCGCGCTCGACCTAGGCATGGGTGAGCGTCCTGGGATCTGGCAGTCGGTAGTGCCGAGCGAGCGGCGGGCCAATATCGTGTTGTTGCCCGATCTGCCGGTCCAATCTGCGCTCGTCGGCGATGTGGAGATTGCGCCTGTGGCGTTTACGCCCAACGGCGATGGGGTCAACGACGCGGTGGAGATCAGCTTTATGGTCTTCAAGGCAACGAGCATAAAGCCACAGGTACAGATTTTCGACGTCGCCGGTCGGTTGGTGGCGCGGCTGGTTGGTAACGAGGGTGTTGGACGTTGGCACTTTCGCTGGTCGGGGCGCGTTGAGGACGGCGCATTGGCGTTGCCGGGGATGTACCTCTGCCGGATTGACCCGGGGACGGCGAGCGGTAGCGCGGCAATTTTGCGGCCCCTTGCCTTGGCCTATTAGTTCCTCAACCCAAACAAGCAAAGGTAAATAGCATGGCAGTTAAGACGTGTTTGATGATCGGTGCCAGCGGCATGGCCGGGGGCTGGATCCAGCGGATGACTCAGCAACTCGGTGACCGGATCCAGATCGTCGGCTTGGTGGATGTCAACGAGGAAGTGCTCGCAGCGCAAGGAGCTAAGCTCGGCCTGAGAAGCGATCAGCTCTTTGCCGACTACCAAGAGGCTTGCGCCACGGTACAGGCCGATTTCTGCGGCATTGCCACCCCGCCGCAGTTCCACAGCCCGCAGGCCATCGCCGCGCTGGAGGCGGGGATGCCGGTTATCTGCGAGAAGCCGATTGCCGATACGTTGGCCGCGGCCAAGGCCATGGCCGCCAAGGCCGAGGAGACGGGGTTGCCGTGTGCGATTATCCAGAATTACCGCTACGCGCCCAACAAGCAGGAGGTGGTGCGGATTCGCGAAGAGAAGCGACTGGGGCGGCTACAGCACATCTTTGGCCGCTACGCCTGCGACTATCGCCAATACAAGTCGTGGGGCAAGGAGTGGCGACACGACATGGATTTTAGCCTGCTCTTTGAAGGCTCGGTGCATCACTTCGATATGATGCGCTTTTTAGCGGGAGGGGATTGCGAGGTGTTGCAAGGGTTTGGCTGGAACCCGGCGTGGTCGAGTTTTAAGCACTATTCGAGCGGGTTTTATCTGATGAGGATGGACAATGGAGTACACACCGCATACGAGGGGAACAGTTCGGCGGCGGGGATTACGAGTTGTTGGCAACGCGAGTACTATCGCCTAGAGTTCGAGGAAGGGACGGTGGAAATAGGGGAGGGAGACGAGGTGCGAATTTATCGGGTGGGGCACGAGGTGGAGGTGTATGCGGCACCGGCGATGGAGAGGGCAGGGCACGATTATTTGTTCAAGGAGTTTGTGGATTGGCTGGAGGGGAGCAGGGCGTCGGCGACGAGGATTGAAGATAATTTGCAGAGTTTCGCGCTGGTGATTGCGGCGATGGAGACGACGGTGGATGGACAGCCCAAGCGAATTGCGGACTATCTGTAAGATGACGCAATAGGGAAGGGCTGGGGTTGTAGGGGCGACCGGCCGGTCGCCCCTACGGGAACGCTAGTCCTAGCTGTCGTTGCCGCCGCGCAGCAGGAACACGCCCATCGCGCCCGTAAGCAGCGGCAGCGTGGCGTCGATGAGGATCCACACGAGGGAGGCCGTATCCGCTCCTATGGCCGTGAATTCAGGACTGTACAGGATAAACCAGTTCCAAAAGAACATGATGCCCACGCACAGGAAGCCGTAAAACTGGACGTTGGCGGCAACAAACTCGCGCGTCACCGAGCCGCTGTCCCCTGCCCTGTCAGCGGCTTTCTTGCGGAGGTAGCCGAATATTACGCCCAACGCGATGGCCAGCGCCATCAGCCCATCCAAGGTGGACCAAAGCGGGCTGTACGGCTGCCCTTCGCTAGAGGTGTGATAGAGCGGTTCGACTACGGTGTGGACTGCGACCGCAACCGCCATCAAGACGAGAAATAGGCCACAGATTCGCTTGAGCGTATTCATGATTCCCTCCCATGTGATGTGGTTGAATTTTCCCTCAAGTTAAGACTTATACCTATGGTGATTCAATAGGAAAAGCGCTCACCCGCACATCGACTTCGAGGTGGGTTGCTCCTCCGCCTTGGAGGACGCCGCGCGTCGGCGACACGTCGCGGTAATCGCGCCCTACGGCAATGTGTACTTTTCCTCCCTCGCCGGCGAAACTTTGGTTGGTCGGGTCGAAGCCGACCCAGCCAAGCTCTGGCAGTCGGCATTCGACCCAGGCGTGCGTGGCGTTGCTTGGTGGCTGCTCGTCGGGTTGGTCGGTTGGGTTCAGGTAGCCCGAGACATAGCGGGCGGGGATGTCCCAAGAGCGCGCAATGGCGATCATGAGATGGGCGTAGTCTTGGCAGACGCCCCGACCGGTTTCGATGATGTGCTCGACGGGGGATTCCGCCGTGGTGCTTCCTGGGATGTATTGCAGGCAGTCGTGGAGCGTGTGAGACAGTTGCATAAGACTTTCGAGCGGGTCGTCCATAGGCGCGATGCCATGCTGGTCGACGAACTCAGTGAGTGCGGGCGAGGGGCGCACTAGCGCGCTCGGGTGCGTGAAGTCCCAATCGGCGCACGATTCTCTACGGGAGCGGATCTCTTCCCAGGCATCGGTGTGCAAGCGCACAGGGAGCGGCGGGGCGTATGCAGCTTCGACCGTAGAGTGGGTTGTGATCTCCAAGGTTTGATGCGTTTGGTGGAGGTCGAGCAAGTGCCGCGTATTGCCGAAACAGTCTGTCTCGCGGTTTAGGTTGGCTGGAGGGGATGTCTCAATCTCGAAGTCGAGGAGTCGCTGCCCTCGATCTTGGCGCGGCTCCAGACACAGGAGCATCACGCACTGCTGTACTGGGGCCGTGTAGGAGTAGTGAGATAGGTGTTCGATTTCGTAGCGGACGGCTCCGGTCATGGCGTTTGCACTGGAGAGTCCTCGATGGCGTAGTCGATATACGCAGTAGTCACGAGTGAGTGGAGCTTCCGGCAGTCGTCGCCCACCTGCGCGAGGACTGCTTCTCGGTCTTCCCGATCCGGCCACTCGTAGCGGATCAAGGTGCCGAGCCGGCCGGCGAGCCGCTCGGCTGCTTCTCCCGCGTGCGAGCCAGGGCTCACGCCGATGGCCGCTAGCTCGGTCGCCAGCGCGTCGAGCACGCGGCACAGCGAGCCGGGCAGCAGGGGATCGGTAACGAGCAGGTCTATCACCCGGTCGGGCTGGATTTCGACGCTGTAGTTGCGCTTGTAGGCGTCGAATGCCTTGCATGAACGCAACAGGCCCGTCCAGTCCGCATCTGAGGTCTCCCCCTGCGCGCGCCTAGCGGTGCACTGCGCGAGGAGCAAGGAGACTCTAAGCTGGGCGCGTTCGATGAACCGGCCGAGCCGCATGAAGTTCCAGCCCTCGTCGCGGTACATGGTCGATTCGGCCACTCCGGCGAAGGTGTCGATTTCCCGCGAGGTCTCCGCGTAAAAGCTCTCTGGGGAGACCTTCCAGATGTCCTCGATGTCGAGGTCGCGGATGCGCAGCCAAGCCAAGTTCAGGCAAGTCCACATCTCGGCGCTGATGCAGTGGCGCACTTGGCGAGCGTTCTCGCGGCCGAGGGCGAAGCAGTTCCGCACCGAATCGTGGTTGTCGCGCTCAAACGTGAGATCGCCCGCTAGGGTGTAGGAATCGGCCAAGGTGTAGTCGTCACTCTCGTCGAACGTGAGATTACCCCAAGGCGGCTGCCGCCCTAGGGTAGTGTAGATCCGGCTCCAGCCAAAATGGATCTCAGCAATTGGCCGGTCCACCAGCGCTTCCACCTGCAAGCGTAGCAGGCGACACAGATATTCCGCCCGCGCAAGGTAGCGGCCCATCCAGTACAGCCCTTGAGCACTGCGCGAGAGCATTCAGTCCTCCAGTACCCAGAGGTCCTTGCCGCCTCCACCTTGGCTGGAATTGACCACGAGGCTGCCCCGGCGCAGTGCCACGCGACAAAAGGCCCCGGGCACGATGCGGGTCTCGCGGCCGTGGAGGACAAAAGGACGCAGATCGACGTGACGCGGCTCGGCGCGGCCCTCGATGAAGCAGGGTGCGCTTGACAGCGCGAGCACTGGCTGGGAGATAAAATCGGCTGGGTCGGCGCGAAGCTCCTCGGCGTAGGCTGTGCGCTCGGCGGGCGTTGCGTGCGGGCCGATGAGCATACCGTAGCCGCCGGATTCGCCCACGCGCTTCACCACTAGGTTGTCGAGGTTGTCGAGGGTGTACTCCAGGTCCTCCGGCCGTCGGCACAGGTAGGTCTCCACATTGGCGAGGATTGGCTCCTCGCCTAGGTAGTAGCGGATCATGTCGGGGACGTAGGCATAGACGCTTTTGTCGTCGGCCACGCCCGTCCCCGGTGCGTTGGCCAAAGCCACGTTTCCGAGCTTAAAGGCGTGCAGGAGCCCAGGCACGCCGAGCAGGGAGTCGGAGCGGAAGACGAGGGGGTCGAGGAAGTCGTCATCGACTCGGCGGTATATCACATCGACGCGCCGCAGCCCCTTGGTGGTGCGCATGTACACGAAGCCATCGTTGACCAGCAGGTCGCGGCCTTCCACGAGTGATGCGCCGATCTCATACGCCAGGAACATGTGCTCGTAAAAGGCCGAGTTATAGACTCCGGGTGTCAGCAGGACGATGCAGGGATCGGTGCATCCTTCGGGGGCGAGGTCGCGCAAGGTCTGGAGTAGCACCTGTCCGTAGTGCTCCACCTCGCGCACGCGGCAGCTTCGGTAGAGTCGGCGCAAGCTGGTCTTCACCACCTTGCGGTTGGCGATCATATAGGACACGCCCGAGGGCACGCGCAGGTTGTCCTCAAGCACCACGAAGCCGTCGTCGAGCGTGCGCACTAGATCGGTGCCGCAGACGGCGACCCACGTGCCGTAGGGGACAAAGACGCCGCGCATCTCAATGCGGTACTGGGGACAGCCGCGCACCGCGTCGGCCGGGATCACGCCATCGGCGATGATGCGGGCTTCGCCGTACACGTCTTCTAGGAAGCGGTTCAGGGCACTGATACGCTGGGTGAGGCCGCTTTCGAGATGCCGCCACTCGGCCGCCGAGAGGAGCCGGGGCACGCAGTCGATGGGAATGATGCGCTCGTCGGCCTCGTCGTCGCCATAGACGGTGAAGGTGATGCCTTCGGTGGAGAAGGAGTGCGTTACGCGCTCTTGGATCGCGCTGAGTTCCTCGTCGGAAAGCCGGCACAGGGTGTCGTATAACTCACGGCAGTGCTCGCGGGGCGTGCCGTCGGGCAGGAACATCTCATCATAAATCGCGGCATTGAGATCGTAGGCGTCGAAGTGCATGGGACGGCTTTCCGATCGAGGGAGGGTTGCGAGGGCACGGCCGGAGGAAGGAAAGGATTCCGGCGACTCCACACTTAGGTGAAATATATACTATTTATTTTTAGAATAATAGAACCCATTTGACGAGGAGCATCTTGCGTCTATGGACGAGTGGCGCGACTCAATATATGATAGCCGCTTAGCCCGCCTTATTCCGTCGTCATCACCGGCGACTCGGCAGCTCGGGCGTAGAGATCGGCGAATTCAGCGCTGCCGTCGTCGTCGAGGAGTTCGGTGCTCGATCCCCATTCGTCAACGGGGTGATTGCCGCCCTGGAAGAAAGTCCACTTCTGTCCGGAGTTGGCAAAGTAGATGTTGATGCCGCCGGCACGGGTGACTTTGACCAGCCGTTTGGGCAGGCTGTGGTCGGCTTGATCGACGCGGTACTTTGCCAGCGCCTCTTCGTCGATCTCAATGCCCAAGCCCGGCGCTTCGGGCACCCGGGCGTGACCGCCGAGGACCTCGATCCGCTGTTTGAGCAGGCTGTGCTCGTACAGCTCGTGGCAGGTGATGGTCGGCCACTGGGCTTGGACTAGCACTGCGCTCAGGTGCAGCGAGAGCGCGGTGGTTGGTCCGGCACCGACCATTTGCAGAAAGAAGGGCATGCGCAGCGCCTCGCATGTGTGGCCTTGGCTGGTGATCGCGTTGACGCCGCCGCCCAAGATCCAGCCATCGCAGACGCCGCCTAGCTCCATGGCTTCGCGGGGGTGGATCACGCCGTAGTGGTGGGCGATGGCGGTACTGATCTGGGTGCGCAGGAAGCGGTTGCCGGAGGCGTCGTGGCGCGGGATTGGGTCTTCGAAGATTTTGATTTTGGGAAAGGTCTGCTCCAGCTCGCGCAGCAGGGGGATGGCGTTGGAGGCATTGTTCAAAAAGGCGTTCCAGTCGGCGTCGATGCGGAAGTGATCGGGCGTGACGGCGCTGATTTGGCGGATGGTCTCGCGGACGTCGAACCACGGCCGGGTCTTGATCTTTATGCTGGTGTAGCCGAGCTCGACGGCGGTTTGCGCTTCGATGGCGTAGCGTTCCGGAGACATATCGTGGTCCCAAAACGAGATGGCGCACCAGTCGCGGCACTTGGTGCCCAAGAGCTTGTAGAGCGGTACGCCGGCCAGTTTGCCTGCGGCGTCAAAGAGGGCCATCTGCAGGCCAGCGCCCAAGGAGTCGTCCCACATGACGGCAAAGGGCGATTGGCCGAGGACGCGCTCGTGGGTTTGGACGCGGCCCCAGGTATAGTTCTGAATGGTCTCGCCCCAGCCGACGACACCAGCGTCGGTTTCGACGCGGGTGATCTCAAGCTCGGACCAGGTGTGGATGCCGGCGCGTTCCATGTCGCGGCGGACGCGCTCGACAAATGGCACTTGCAGGGTGAAGCGTTCGACGTGAGTGATAGTGGCAGTCATGGGCGGGCCTTCCTTGGTGTGGGGTGATGGGCAGTAGTGTCGAACGGGGCAGCGGCGGTGTCAAGGCCGCTTGACGGGCCAAGCGCTCCTCCCTTAATTCCCGGCCTCACCTAGTCAAAGGAAGGCCCTATGTCTGTTACTAGTTGGCGGGATCACCCGTGGGCGGGTGTGTTTCCCGCGACGCTGTGCCCCTTCCACGCCGATGAGTCGATTGACGAAGAAGGGCTGCGGGATTATATAGTCGAATTGGCCGCAGTCGATGGCGTCGATGGCTTGACCTGCAATGGCCATACCGGCGAGATCATGTCGCTGCGCCCGGCCGAGCGCAATCGGGTGACGCAGATTGTGGCCGAGACGGTCAAGGCTTCTAAGCGCGCGGTGAAGACGATCTCCGGCGTGTCGGTCGAAGGCAGCTTGGAGGGCATTGACCACGCGCTGGCGGCCAAGGAAGCCGGGGCCGATGCGATCTTGTTGATGCCGCCGCACCACTGGTTGCGCTTCGGCCGGTCGAGCGAGACCGCGGTGGGCTTTTTTGAGGATGTGGCCTCGGCCGGGATCGACATTGTGGTGCATCAGTATCCGGCGTGGACCAAGGCTGGCTATACGCTCGACGAGATGAAGGCGCTCGTGCAGATTCCCAGAGTTAAGTGCATCAAGATGGGCACCCGCGACATGAGCCGCTGGCTCTACGACTACCAAGAGTTGAAAAAGGTCAACTCGGATGTGCCGATCATCACCTGCCACGACGAGTTTTTGCTGCCCAGCTTGCTGGAGGCGGCCGATGGGGCGCTGGTCGGATTTGCTGGTTTTGTGCCCGAGCTGATCGTCGAGTTGGTGCAGCGGGCGTTGGACGGGGATTTGGCTGGGGCCAAGGAGGTGCAGAAAAAGGTCGAGCCGCTCAATCGCATCGTCTATGCTTTTGGCGAGCCGTCGTCGAGTGCGCATCAGCGCATGAAGTGCGCCCGCTGGCTGCTGGGCAAGTTTCCCTCGCCCAAGATGCGGCGGCCCCTGCGGGATTTGGCACCAGCGGAGATCGCGGGCATTCGGCAGGGGTTGGAGGCGCTTGGTTACAAGTGCGTGCGCAAATAAAAGAGAGGATCTGTCATGGAAGTTCCCAAGTTAGATGATCCGGTAAAAGTCGCCCTGATCGGCACGGGCAATCGTGCCAGCACCATTTATCAGCCCTTGCTGCCGGCGCTTAAGGATTGGGTCGAGGTGGTGGCCTGCGTCGATCCGGTCCAGGAGCATTGCGACCGGGCGGCCGCAGCACTCGGCGCGCGGGCTTATTACAACGTCCGCGAGTTAGTTAAGGACGGGATCGCCGAGGCGGCATTGGTCGTCACGCCGGTGCAATCGCACTACGCGTATTCGGTCTATCTGTCGAGCCACGGTATGCACAACATGTGCGAGACCTCTTGGTGCAGCTTGATAGCCCAGGCGCGGGAGATGATCCGGGTGGCGCGCGAACAGGGGGTGGTGGTGCGCGTGGCGGAAAACTTCTTCCGCTTTGCCTGCGACCGCT
>JAPPEG010000256.1:663-2548 GCA_028875345.1 Gemmatimonadota bacterium | reverse complement strand
CCGGGGCACGGTGGTGACGGGGCGGAACGCGCGGGGCGTGGTGAAGGTGGGCGACGAGGTGTCGATCGTGGGCATCAAGGAGACGCAGCGGACGACCTGCACGGGGGTGGAGATGTTCCGCAAGCTCCTGGACGAGGGCCGTGCGGGCGAGAATGTGGGAGTGCTGCTTCGGGGCACGAAGCGGGACGAGGTCGAGCGGGGCCAGGTTCTGGCGGTGCCTGGGAGCATCACGCCGCACGTCGGGTTCGACGCGGAGGTCTACGTCTTGTCGAAGGACGAGGGGGGCCGCCACACGCCGTTCTTCCAGGGGTACCGCCCGCAGTTCTTCTTCGAGACGACGGACGTGACGGGGACGGTCGAGCTGCCGCCGGAGGTCGAGATGGTGATGCCGGGCGACAACGTGAACATGGCGGTGTCGCTGATCTCGCCGATCGCGATGGAGGAGGGCCAGCGCTTCGCCATCCGCGAGGGCGGGCGAACCGTCGGCGCCGGCGTCGTCACCAAAATCACGACCTAGCGGCCCGTCTTCTGACCGGGGACGCGAGTCCTCGCTCGACGCTCAATGTGTTGGGCGTCCCGTGGTGCTCCCAGTCGGCGACCGGCGAGCTTGTGCGTCTGGCCACACAAGCTCGCGGAGAGGGTACAGAGCCTCCCGCCCGCAAAAGCTCTGTCGCCTTTCCTGAGTGGGTTCTGACCAAGCCCTTGGTTGCATTCCCATAGCCGTGATAGACAAACGGACCAGTGTCTGCCGGATGAAATCTCAATGCTGCATTCAGTCCGCCTGCTTGAAGTCCGTCGGCCTACCGTCTTTCACGAAAACCCAAATCTGCTCCGCTGTCCGAGTGTGCCGGGTCTGAGGTGTCACGATTGTTCCCCGATGATCTCCAAAGCCGATCCTTCTGGCCATATTTCATTAGACCAAGCTTAAGCTCGACCCCAAGGCGACTATGTGGCAGAATTTGCCGCCGAATCGGACTAACTAGGGGAGCCAACATGTTATTGCGGTTTGGTGTAGCCAACCATCGATCTATTCGCGACTATCAGGAAATATTCCTAACTGCCTCGAAAAGCATCAAGCGAAGCGGGCACACATTTCCGGTGCCAGTCTTGAGGGAGGACGCAGTACCCATAGTCGCATTTTACGGAGCCAATGCGGCGGGAAAGTCAAACCTGATAGATGCCATGAAGGAGATCCAAAGTGCCATCACTATGTCGCACCGGCGCTTGGAGGCAACAGACGCTATACCAAGACGCCCATTTCAGCTAGACCGCGTAAGCAATAAAGCGCCGACTAAATTCGATTGTACATTCACCTTGGACGAGCGGGATGTCGAGAAGCAGAGTAATGCTGCTTATGACTGCGTGTATGAATATGGATTCGAGTATACGACGTCAGAGTTCAAAAAGGAGTGGTTGTATCGCATGGTTCGTCGGGAAAGATTGAGTACGCAGAAACTCTTCGAAAGAACAACCGAAAACGGTGATGTCGTTGTACGCGCGGGCCCTGAACTGCGCGGTGAAAATTTAAGGATTGCCAGCCTTACGCGACCAAACAGCCTGTTTCTCTCCGCCGCAGCTCAAAACAACCACCCGACTCTCACTAAGGTATTCCACCACTTCTCTGCATATTGGAAGGTGGTTTTGGGCGAAGTAAATGTGAGCGACTTAGAGGTTGCAATGTCACTAGCTGACTACGAACACGTTGAAGATCTTTTGGCTTTGGTGCGTCAGGCTGATTTAGGCATCACGGGAGTTGAGATTGATGACGAACCGATCAGCGAAGAAGAGCTCGAAATAGCAGATGATCTTGCGCCTCTAGTGTCAAAGAGAATGAAGTCAACAAGCTCGTCAGAGTCAGTATCTGAGATGCTACGTAAAGCCTTGC
>JAPPEG010000256.1:0-653 GCA_028875345.1 Gemmatimonadota bacterium | reverse complement strand
CGTTCCAGCGACGGAGGAAACGGTGCGACATTTGGGTACCATATGGAAAGCAAGGGTACGCGTACACTAATCTCGTTGCTTATCCCGGCACTCCAAGCGCTGTCACAAGGATCACTGTTGGCAATCGACGAATTGGACACAAGTTTGCATCCAGACTTAGCTCTTGCGTTCATATCGCTCTTTGCCAATAGGGATTCGAATCCAAATGGGGCGCAACTACTGTTCTCTACTCACGATGTCACCATATTGAGTTGTGATTTATTACGGCAAGATGAAATCTGGATGGCGGACAAGAACCGAGCGGGTGTTTCCAAATATACGCCTCTTACGGAATTCAAGCTGCGGTCGCGAGACGACATTGAGAAAGCGTATCGAAACGGCCGGCTTGGAGGTGTTCCGGAGATTGATGACTTCGCGGTTGATGTTTTGAGCGCTTCGGAATGATACCTATATGGGCCGATATAGACCTGTAAATCGGCGCAAAGGCACACGGCAACCACGTGTACGCGTTACTGTCGTCACAGAAGGAAAGTCTACGGAGCCGAAGTACTTGCGGAAGTTTCAGGAGGTTTATGATGGTGGCCACTGTGTGAAACTTACTCTGATTCGCGGAGTTGGGGATCCTCGGGCAGTGGTTGAGCGAGCAATCAAAG
>JAPPEG010000225.1 GCA_028875345.1 Gemmatimonadota bacterium | reverse complement strand
AGTGGGAAATCAACGGCGAGGTCAAAGCCGACGCGTACCTGCTCATCGCGGGCACTCTACCCTAGACGCGCTCAGAACCAGTTCTCTTTATCCACCACATTCACCAACGCCTCGCCGCGAGCAAAGCGCTGGCAATTCTCCACCATCAGGTCGCGCCGGCGTTCGGTCAAATAAGGACCGGCCGCGGCTACATGCGGGGTCATCAAGAAGTTCGGGGCCGTCCACAGCGGGTGCTCCGGCGGCAGCGGCTCCTGCTCAAACACATCTAGGGCAGCACCGGCGATCTGGCCCTCGCGCAGTGCTTGGTCGAGATCGGCCAACTTGACGTTAGCGCCGCGACCGATGTTGACGAAGTACGCACTATTCTTCATCTGCTCGAACCGAGCGCTGGTGAAAAAGCCCTCGGTCTGCGGCGTCTGCGGCACGGTAAGAATGACGAAATCCGCCCTCGGCAAAAGTTGATCGAGTTCGTCTGGGCGGTGCAACTCGTCAACCCCCGGAGGCGGCGACCCAACGCGGGGATCGATGCCAACAGTCGTCATGCCCCAGTTCTTGCACTGGCGCGCAGTCTCTGCGCCAATCCCGCCGACGCCGACGATCAGCGCGGTGGCCTCGGGCAGGTAGGTCGAAGGGCTCGACTCCCCGCCGCTGCGCCATTGCCCGGCGAACTGGTCGCGAAAGTAGCGGTGCATGCCGCGCGAGAGCACCAGCACAAAAGCCATGATATGGGCCGAGATGTGGTCGTTGAAGATGCCACGAAAATTGGTCACCACCACGTCGCTGGCGATGAGTTCCGGGAAGTAATACCCCTTGGGCGGGCCAGCGGCTGGAGCGGCCAACCACTTGAGCTGGACGGCCGCGGCCAACAGCTCCGAATCCAAGGTGCCGAAACAGGCTTGCGCCGTAGGCAGAGCGGCTAGGGCTTCGGCGCGGCTCTCGCATTGGACGATCTCCATCGTGGGGACCGCTTCGGACATGGCAGCGGCTAGATCGCCGGCAGGTGACAGAAAGACGAACTTGAAAGACATGTGGCTCCTTTCGCTAATTTGCACAGTGCTAGGGGCAACTCTGGCGAGGAATATATCGCAAGACACCTGAGACGCAATCTCCCCCGCTCCTACCAAACCGTTCACTTTTGTCGGCATCATGCGTATATTTCTCGCTAGACGCAGCATCGCTACTAGACCCTCGATCAACGGCTTTGGCCATGCCTACCTATTTCCCAATAACACCCGCTGAAATGGATGCCTACCGAGAGGCGGCTCGCCAACGCCACATTGCCGAAAAGGCGCATCTGCGCGAGCGCCGTCAGCGCGCTTGGAGTCTAGCGCGGCAGGCCGCCCGCCTACTAGAGGAACACTTCAACGCCAAGCGGGTGATGCTCTTCGGCTCACTGGTGCACGAGGACAGGTTCAACCCCTGGTCCGACGTGGATATCGCCGCTTGGGGCCTCCGGCCCGAGGACACTTGGCGAGCACTCGGAGCGGTCATGGACCTCGACCCAGATATCGAAGTGAACTTGGTCGATATCGCCTGTTGCCGTCCCACCCTAAGAGCGGTTATCGAGCGCGAAGGAATTGATCTATGATCTCTCGCCACATAGTCAGTGCCGAGCGCTTCCGCCACGTGGTGCGCCACGTCTATGCCTTTGAGTTTGACCCGCAGCGGATAAGGCCGCTGGCCGAAGCGCTAACAGGCGACTTCGCCCAAGTCGAGGATGAGCTAGCGGTCTTTATCGACTTTCTCGAAGGATTGGCCGACGCCGACTAACGCGCCCCTCTGGCCTCGGTGGGGCAAAAAGGTTTTGCATCCCGTGAAAAACCCAACACGCGCCCCAGAGGCCCTGCTCTACAAGAAGGTCGCCTTGCCCGCAGATTTCCTCCGCGAGCGCACCGGCGGGGACATTCGCATCGGCGACCTGACTGGAAACGGACAGGTCGATTTCCTCGTGTACAATGCCCTAGGGGGCATCAAGCCCTGCTTCCTAGGAGCCTTTTCGCTCGCTGGCGAGCCGCTCTGGGCGGTGGGAGATCGGGATTGTACCGCGCTCGACGCGGACGAGCCGGGCCGTCTCACAACCATTTCTCCCGACCGCCCGGGACCGGTTGCCATCTGCGACATCGACCAAGACGGGCGGCAAGAAGTCCTCTGCTTCCTCGTCGATCCCTGCGTAAAACGCACCAGCAAGTGGAACCTCGCGGACGTGCACATCGCCATCCTCGACGGGCGCACGGGTGCGGTCGAACGCTGCGCTGCGCCCGAAGAACTGACGCGCTGCAACGCCTACGCAGACGGGGAAATGCACGTCCCCAACTACGTGCATCAGCGGCTGCTGATCGCCAACTTCTCCGGCCACGACCAGCCGCGCGATTTTGTCGTCAAGCTGGGCAGCGATGTCCTCGCGTTCAACGACCGGCTCGAAGTGCTGTGGCACTATCGCAGCCAGTGGCATCGCTACCCGGAGCACGCGGCGTACATTCCGGCCGTCGGCGACTTGGACGGCGATGGGCGCGATGAGGTCAACGGTGGGCACTTCGGCCTCGACCACGACGGAAGCGTCTTGTGGGAAACCTTTTTGGGCGACCATGCAGACAGCGTGTTGGTGGATCGGTGGGGCACGGAGCCAGCGGCCATCGTCTCGGGCGGCGGTCAAGTGCTCGACGGCAGCGGCCAACACCTGCTACACTTAGGGGCGGACGTGGTGCCGCACGGACAGGAGGTGCGCTGCGGCAACTTTCGACCCGAGCTACCCGGCCGCGAATTGGCCATCCGCTACAACGGGCACCATGCGGACGTAATGATCGTCGCGCAAGACGGTGTTGTGCTCAATCGCTTCCGAGTCGATGAGTCGCCCAACAACACGGGCATGGAAATTGTGCGCTGGAACGGGCCAGAGCACGGAGACCTGCTGTACAGCCCAGCGGCCCTCTTCAACGGCCACGGCCACAAGGTCGCAACCTTCCCAGAGTTGCCCGCGCCGACCGGCGGCAAGATGGGATGGTATCACTGCTTTCCAGCCGATGTCTGCGGCGACGAGCGCGAGGAAGTGATACTTTACGATCCATACAACGATGCCGTGTACATCTACACACCCGCACCGCTCGATGAAGGACGGTTTGGTGGCTATCGACATACACCGCGCCAGTACAACGCACGACTGCTCGATTGACGAGGAGAGAGGATGTCGGAAAAGATCGACAAGTTCCTGATTGTCTCCATCGACTGCTGGCGCTACGACGCCCTGAGCCGGACCAACCCGAGCATGAACACGCCCAAATTCGATCTGCTAACTCGGGACTACGCCTTTGCCGAGCGCTACTTTGTCACCGCGCCGGCGACCCGCCCTTCGCACACCTCCCTGTTCACCGGGTTGTATCCCTTTGAACACGGGCTTTTTGGACAGACCTACCTGAAGATGTTCGCTGGCGTGGTCAACCTGTTCGACGTTTTTGCCGCGGCTGAGTACAGCGTCCGGGGGTTTTCCGAGCGGCCAGACGTATTCCGCTTCCTCGACTTCGCGCCTTTTATCGGACCAGTCGATCCCGCGGCCACCCAGCAGCACCTAGGATCACTCGAACGCCTGTGTACCGAGCTGATCGAGCCGAGCGGGCCACAGTTCAAGTTCCTCCACTTTTGGTACACGCACGGCGGTTACGGCTTGGGCGACATACCCCATCGGCCCGACTTAGGTCAACTAGTGGCGGCCGGACAGGTAGCAGAGGCGCTGCGCTACTACCAAGCGGCTGTGACCCACGTGCTGGAATTTTGCCTCGTCGAACTGCTCAAGCGAATCGATCTCGAAGAGTGGGCAGTCTTTATCTGCGGCGATCACGGCGAGGGATTTTGCGGGGAGGTTATGGCGCATGGCGACCGGCTGCATCCCAACGTGGTCCACGTGCCCATGCTAGCGCATGTGCCGGGTGGCCTTGCGTTCCCGGCTACGGGACCAGTTTCCGCCATTGACCTCTTCCCGACCATAGCGGCATTAGCCGATCTACCCGTTGACTACCAAGGGTTCGGACAGAACTGGTTGGAGCCGAGCGCAACGCTGGCCGACCGTTGGGTATTATCCGAACTAGACAGTCTATACGGCATCGGTTTTCTCAGCCCCGACAATCTGCGCCTGCCCGCAGAGCGCGTCACGTCGCCTACGGCTATCGACGGCGAGGAAATAGCGCGCTATGCCGAGGGCATCCGCGAGTGGTGCCTGTGCGATGGGTGGCACTTCTACCGCGAGGACGAACAGACGGGCGCATACGTCCTGCGCGACCTGCACCACGGCGACGACGATTTAGTTTGCGCTGACCCATCGCCCTACCGCGCGCAATATCGCGCCTTGCGCGACCGCTCCGCCTATCAACAGATGCAGGCTCAAGGAGCAACGGCCGGTGAGGCCGCAATCCTCCAAGAGCGCCTGCGCGCCCTCGGGTACTTAGATTGATCGCCGCGGCCAGTCTATTCGTCTTGTTGCTCGTCTTGGCCGGATGCGGCGAGGACGCAGGCGTAGATAGCACCTCGAACGTCGACTGTGAAGACAACGTTCTGCCGGGTAGCCACATCGTGCGCTCGCGCGCAGACGCGGATGCGTTGGAAAAGGAAGGACGGTGCAATTACACCATTGCTGGCGATCTCGAAATTACGCGCCTAGACCTCGCCCTTTTTGAGGGCTTGAACCAACTCAGCGCCATAGACGGCAACCTCATCATCCACGATAACGCAGAACTCAAAAACTTTGAGGGGCTGAACGACCTCGCCTCTGTGGGTGGAGACGTCACCATCCGCGACAACGACGAGCTCGTCGATATCGAGGGGCTGTCCTTTCTCAGCGCAATCGACGGCCACTTCAGCGTCTCCCACAACGACAAGCTGACCGCCGTAGATGGTCTAATCAAACTCAAAGCGGTCAGCGGCAACGCGCGCATCGACAACAACAACCAATTGGCCAATATCGATGGCCTGTTCGGCCTCACCACAGTCGGCGGCAACTTCACCATCGCCTTCAATCCCTCGCTTGAACTCATAGAGGACCTTTCGAATCTCAGCAGCGTGGGCGGCGACCTCGTCGTCGAGGACAACTTGGCCCTCACCGCGCTAGAAGATGTATCGTCTCTAAAGGAAATTGGCGGCAGCTTGCGCATCGGTCGCAATGCCGCGTTGGACATGATTGAGGACGTATCCAGCCTAACGGACATCGGCCAAGACCTGAGCATTTACAGCAACTCGCGGCTAACGAGCATCGCCGGGCTGGCCAGTCTCAGTCGCGTCGGCGGCAACCTCAACATCTACAACAACGAAAAACTGACCACGTTGGCGGGATTAGAAAGCCTCGCGCAGGTCGCCCAAGACCTCAATATCTACGAAAACGAAAAACTGACGAGCCTCGCCGGGCTGGCCAATCTCGTCGCCATTGGGGGCAACGTACTCATCGTCGAAAACGGCAACTTACCTACGAGCGAGGCCCAAGCCTTGGCCGACCGAGCCGCAGCGGGCGAGGTCTCCATCGCCAACAACGCGGATTAGCCGCCGCCCATCCCCGTAATAACCTGCTCCACCTCGGCCACGGTCGTCTCCTTGGGGTCGATGTCGTCGGCAACGACGCGGCCTTGGCGCAGCACCACAATCCGGTCCACGACCTGAAAGACGTGATGGATGTTGTGCGCGATGAAAATGCAGGAGTGGCCCGAGTCGCGGGCATTGCGGACAAAGCGCAAGACGCCCTGCGTCTCCGCGACGCCCAAGTTGTTGGTCGGCTCGTCGAGAATGATTAGCTCGCTATCGAAGTGCATAGCCCGAGCAATCGCCACGGACTGACGCTCGCCGCCCGACAATGCGCCGATGGGCGTCGTCGCGGGAATGTCCTTTTCAATACCCACCTGCTTGAGCAAGGTGCGGGCCACATTCGCCATGGTATCTTGGTCCATGCGTCCTAAAAACCCTGGGCCTTTCAGGGGCTCGCGGCCCAAGAAAAAATTCCGCGCAATGGACAATTCCGCTACGAGGGCGGAGTCCTGATAGATAGTTTCAATGCCGTAGCCAATGGCGTCGGCTGTATTTTTGATATCAGCTTTTTCGCCGCGAATGAAGATGTCACCTCCACTGGCGGGAACGGCCCCGGAGAGAATTTTGATCAGCGTGGATTTACCGGCCCCATTGTCGCCGAGCAAGCCGACGATCTCGCGCTCGCCGACCGTCAGATGGACGTTTTCGAGGGCGCGCACCTGTCCGTAGGACTTGCTGATGTTTTCCATCTGGACTAGTGCTACTGTCATCGCCTAGTACCTTTCCTGTCGCCGACGGTCAACCCACGAGTGCAGAGCCATCATTCCTAGGATGATCGCGCCGATGAAAATGTTGTACGCCAGTCCAGGCACGCCAATGAGCACAATGCCGTTGCGCATCAAGCGCAGAATGAACACGCCGAGCACCGTGCCGATGATGGTGCCGCGCCCCCCCGTCAGAGCCGTCCCCCCAATCACGACCATAGCGATGACCTCCAATTCGTAGCCTGTGCCGCTGTTGGGATTGGCCGCGGCCGTGCGAATGGAACTGATGATGCCAGCGAAACCCGCCATGACAGCCGAAAGCACAAACAGCTTGACCTTGGTGCGCTCTACGGCCACGCCGCGGGCGCGGGCAGCTTCGGCATTGCCACCCGCCGCTTGCAGCCAGTTCCCCATCTTGGTCTGCGTCAGCAAATAGCCGAGCAACAGCGCCGCCGCTACAAACCAAAACAGCGACATGTACACGCGCAGGCCACCCACATTGAAATCCCCAACCAGCACCTCGGCGAGCAAGAGATCCGCAGCGTCCCAAGTCCGCTGCGGAAACCCACTCGTCACCACCAGCGCACTGCCCCGCACGACCAACAACATGCCGAGCGTCACTAAGAACGAGGGAATCCGCAAGCGCGTGACGAACAGGCCGCTGCACAGGCCAATAACCGCAGCCGTGCCCAAGGCGAGGACAAAGCCGACCTCAATGGACGTGACCCCAGTGTTGTACAGGGTCCACATGAGTACCGGACAGAACCCGAACAACGAGCCAACCGAAAGGTCGAATTCCCCGGACGTCATCAGCAAGGTCATGGCCAGCGCAATCAGCCCCAGCTCCACCGTGAAAGCCAGCATGTTGCCGATGTTGCGTGACGACAGAAACGCCGGATTTATCTGCCAAAAGACAAAAACCATGACGACCAGCAGAACGAATGGGCCGAATTCTGGCCGCGACAAGATACGCTGTACGACTGAGTTCATCTATCCGTCCGACAGGATGTCGTCGTATATCTGGGCCTTGTCGGCCTCGTAGAGCGCGCCAGTAATGACGTCAAAACCGGGCGGAATGCCGCTGGCAGCCATAGAGGCCAACGACAGCGCCATGTAACTGATCGCCAGCGGATCTTGCCACATGGCCGCGTTGACGTAGCCGCTGAGGACTTCCCGAGTGGTGTCGAGCGAGTTGCCCCAGCCAACGACGGGAATGTCGCCAGGGGCGAAACCCGCTTGGTCAAAGACGCGCTTGATGCTGCCGGTGACTAGGTCCCCAAGGCCGATGATCGCGTCGATCTTGTCGCCGTTGGCCGTCATGTAGTCAACCATGCGGGAGATCACTTCGGCCTGATCGAGGGTCGCGTCGGTGACTTCCCACGTGATGCCCAACGGCTCAAAGACGCTGGCGACGCCCTGTTCTTCTTGGACGCCGTACGTCGCGCCCGGCACTTCCACCGGCATCCACACGAAGTCGCCGGATTTGACGTGGCCTTTATCGACCAGATACTGCGCCCACTGCCGACCGACCGCCACCAAATCACCGCCCACATACGCGTCAAAACTAGCGGTGGGGTCGGGCGTGTTCATGTTGATGATCGGAATGTTAGCGTCGTTGGCCTCTTTAGCGACCTGCACCAAACTGCCCGGATCGGGGCTGCTGGAAACGATGCCGTCGGCTCCAGCGGCAATAGCAGCGCGCACAGCCTCTTGGTGCGAGGCCACGTCGCCGTTGTGGAAGGACGTGTTGACCTCGTGACCGGTATCTTGGCTCCACTGTTGCGCCCCGGCTAGGAAATACGTCCACACCGGGTCGGCGGGCGAGCCGTGCGAAATCCAGTAAAAGGTCTTGGCCTCGGCCAACGGCGCATTCAGGGCCAGCAGCACGCTGGCGAACAAAGCAATTTTTCGCTTAAACATCGAGTCTCCCTTTTTCCGTTTTACAATGTTTCGTGTTACATCCACTTGAGGCTCGCAGCGGCCGACTTGACTGTCAAAAGCCCTCTAATCCCAATGCCTCCACCTGCGCCAACAGCGTCGCCCGCTCATCTGGACGCAGGGGTCGCAACGGCCGCCGAGGATCGCCGCACTCCATCCCTATGCGCTGACCGACCACGGCCAAAATGCTGCCGAAATAGCCAAATTGCGCCACTGTACGATGAAAGGCGCTAGCCCGTTCCTGAGCCTGTTTTGCGGCGGCCAAATCGCCCGCTTGGTACGCATTCCAAATGGCCATCCACAATTCCGGGGCCGCGCACAAAGGACCATCAACCGACCCGACGGCTCCGACGGTCATGGCTGGCAATATCAGCTTGCCGCTGCCGATAAAGGCATCTAGCCCCATGCCGACGAACTCGATCAGGTTGGCGAATACCGGCGACGAGTGTTTCAAACCGGTAGTCTGGGGCACTTCCTCGACTAGGCGCTGCATCAGGGCCGGACTGACATCGAGGCCGGTGCAACCGGGCAAATTGTAGATGAACAACGGCCGGTCGGCCGCAGCCCCCACGGCCCGATAGTATTCTACCACGCCGTCGTCGTCGCCTTGGTAGAAAAAGGGCGGCACCGCGCAGATAGCTTCCACTCCAGCTCGGGCTGCGTGAGCCGCCAATTTCTCGGCCCGCGCCGTGGTATTGGCTCCCACGTGCATAATGACCTGAGTGCGTCCCGCGTTCTGGTCGGCGGCGATCTCGGCGATGCGCTGGTTCTCCTCGTCGTCGAGCAGGACGCTCTCGCCGGTGCCGCCAGCGACCCAAAAGCCGTGGACGCCGGCTTGTATATTGAATTCCATGGTGGCGCGGAAAGCCTCTTCGTTTAGAGTGCCATCCTCGTTTTTCGGACTGATAATCGCCGGCACTACCCCTTCGAATTGTCCCATACTTTCCTCCTTAGTACCACTATTGTTATAATACCTCGGCACTCTTGCGCGCCGAGGCGAACCAAGCTCAATATAGGCGTCGATTTCTCCACTTCCAACACTCAGACCACATAGGAGGATGATATGAAGACCTATCGCGTAGCCATACTGGGTTGCCGGGGCCGCGGTACAGCCGCAGCACGCGCGTACCACGCCCACCCCCGCACGGAAATAGTCGCCCTCTGCGACCTCGAGCAAGACCTGCTCGACACCCTAGGCGACGAACTCGGAGTCGCGGCTCGCTACACCGACCTAGACGCGATGATCAGCCAGCACCAACCCGACATCGTCGCCATTCCCACCGGCACGGAATTCCACCACTCGCTGGCCCTGCGCGTACTCGAATACGGTGCCCACATCGACATTGAAAAACCCCTGTGCGTCGATTGCCAGGAAGCCGACGAGGTGCTAGCTAAGGCCCGCGAGAAAAACGCGCGCATCGCCGTGCATCACCAAGGGCGCGTCGGCGTCTATATGAAAGCCGTGGCCAAAGCCCTTGCCGAGGGGCGCATCGGCCAATTGCGCCACATCCACGGCCACGGCAAGACCTACTACGGCGGCTACAACCTAATGAACATCGGCACGCACATGATCAACAACATGCTCAAGGTCGCCGGCCCGTGCCACAGCGTCGTGGCCACCGCCACCACCGATGGCCATCCCATCACCCCGACGGATGTGGTGCCCTCTCCGCAAGGCATGGGCACCATCGCTGGCGAACACATCACGGCGACGCTCAGCTTTGCCGATGGCATCACCGCAACCCTCCTGCAACACCGCTTTCCCACCCCGGTCAATCCGGTGATAGAATTCTGCGGCAGCGAAGGCCGCTTAGTGCTCTCGCAGCTCGTCTGGAAAAGGGACCTCGGCGCGTTCCTGCTGCCGCAGCCCCACTACGCCCTCAACGACCAAAGGGAACCTTGGGAAGTGCTCCCGCCCATCTACTGCGAGAGCTACGATCCGCAGAGTTCGGCCCACCCAGACGACTACGCCTATGTAGAGGAGTATGTCGCGGCACTCGATGAGGGCCGCGAGCACGAATGCAGCGGCCAAGCCGGCCATCACATCGTGGAAATCATGATGGGCATCTTCGAATCTGCCGCGTACGGCAAACGAGTGGACTTACCCCAGCAGGACCGCGCCCATCCCCTCCTGCGCTGGCGACGCGAAAACGGCCTGCCTCCACCCGAATCCATGCCGCGTCCATACGCCGAGTGGCTGGCGGCAGAGGACGAGCGCTTGGGGCGGAGCGGATGATTCAACAACTGACGGGAGGTCACAATCACCATGAACGACACTGAAAAATTCCTCTTCGACTTGCAAGGCTTCATCGTCGTCCGCGAGTTCCTTTCGCAACGCGAAGTCAAAGCGCTCAACGACGCTTTCGACGCCAACTGGGACCAGCACCGCGAAGATCCAATCGGCGACCCCAGCGGCAACATGGCTGGGCTGCATAAGCGCAACATTTTCACCGGCATGCTCACTTGGGAGCAACCCCATTGCCAGCCCTTCCGCGACCTGCTCGCGCATCGCAAGCTCCTGCCCTACCTCGACACCCTGCACGGACGCGGCTGGAAGCTCGACCACGAGCCGCTCATGATCACCGGTTCCAAGGGCATTGAAGGCCTGCGCATCCACGGCACCACCAACGTCCTCTTCAACGGCTCCCGCTTCTACGCGTACACCAACGGCCAGATGCGCTGCGGCCTGCTCGTCGTCCAGTACACTTTGCACGACCAAAATCCCGGCGACGGCGGCCTCTGCGTCATCCCAGGCAGCCACAAAGTGAACTTTTCCTGCCCGCCGAAAATCACCACTTGGGAGGAGCACCAAGAGGTCGTGTACCAAGTGCCCTTGAAGGCCGGCGACATGGTCATCTTCAGCGAGAACACCTTGCACGGTGCCCTGCCGTGGCAGGCAGACCACGACCGCCGCGCCCTGCTCTACCGGTACACGCCGAAGTACTTGCACTACGCCGGCGGCACGTACGAGGTCAACCAGCCAGCATGGGTGTCAGAATTGACCGAGGCGCAACAGGCGGTACTCGAGCCGCCCTACATCTACCACCACCCCCTCATCGAACCAGACGGCGAGACCGTGGTCCGTCCACGCCGCGAGGATTAACCCCGGCCAGTCACCCTTGCCATGCCAAATTGATGCTCGTGTACCCGTCCGTATAGCGGCGCAAGTGATCGGGTAGGTTGGCCAAAAACCACTGGCCTTCCTCGGGGATTTCCCAGGGGATGTCGATGCGGTGATTGCGGTCGCGGAAGCCGATGCCGCAGGAAAGGCGCGTCTCTTCAATGCGGTTGGGAAACGCGCCGTGATACGTGCGATGGGCGAAGACGATCATGTCGCCGCCATTGGTGAAAAGGGGGACCAGGCCGGGGATGTCAAAGCCGTTATACGCACGTTCCTCCGTGCCCTCCGGGTAAAAGGAGCGCCGGTCGGCCGTCATGCTAAATCCCTCCGGTCCCTCCCAATCCTCTACGTGGGAATCCTCAATGACGCAAAGGCCGCCGTGCTCGGGCCGCGAGCCGGTCAGGTAGAACCACTTGCCCGACGGCCACAACCCGCGATTGAGCACATCGCCCGAATTTTTGATCTCGGTCGAATAGCCGCACCAATCGGTATGCCACGTTACAGGGGCGGAACCAGTCCGGCGGATGATGGCGGCCGAGCGGTGGAGCGTCAGCTCGTCCGTGCCGATCAGGTGCTGGTGAATGGCCATAAAAGGCTCGTAGTTGAGCACCTCCCAAGCGCCGGGGCCGGACTCGATCCAAGCGTGCCGCGTGCGGCTCTCGCCCGGCTGCAACGTGCGCTCCGGGTCTGTGCCGTCCCACACCGCCTGCTTGAGCTTGGCGACGATCTCCGGCGGCAGCACGTCTTTGATTATCGCAAAGCCGTGCGCCTCTAAGCATTCGTCCATCGCGTCGAGTTCGTCAGTGGCAAACTCATAGCGGTAGCCCAAATCCGGCTTCTGAATGTGCGAATAGTCTTCCATGACTTTACTCCTTACAAGTGCCTAGCCCTGTTAGAAGTGCCGCGCCTGGACACCATCTTCAAGCGCCAGCTCGTAGCAGGCAGCCTCGCTGTCTGTGCGCACCAACAGATAGGGTGTGGCAAGGGCCGGGGGATTCCAAGTTTTACCAGCAAAGGCCGTCATGCGCGCTAGTTCGACGTGGCGGTCGGGGCGGGCCTCAACCAGCACCACATCGCCCGATTCGCTCATTATCAGCAGGATATCGTCTATCAGAATGAGTTGGCCGTGGCCGTAGCGCCCGCGTTTCCAGCGGCGCTTGCCGTCTTGCGGGTCGAGGCAGACCAGCACCCCATCGTCGAGGCCATAGACAAAACCATCGCGATAGACCATGTTGGCAAATTTGGCCTTGAGCCGGGGGCTTTTCCAGACGATATCGCTCGTCAAGCCGCCGTCGGGCGCGGCGCTCACTTGATACAGCTTGGCACCAATGCCGTAGCCACTAGAGACCAAAACCTGGTCCCCGGGCAAGGGCAGGGGGTTGGCAACGCATTCGACCTGATCCCAGGGCTGACGCCAAAGGGGAGCTCCGCTCTGCGGATCGTGCGCGACAACGCTGTAGCTGTTGAAAATCAGGATCTGCTCGCGTCCAGCCAAAGTGACCAGACGCGGCGAGCTGAAGCCGGCCTTGTCCGTACCCCCGCCCCAGACAAACGCGCCGGTTTGGCGGTGATAGGCCACTAGCGAGCGCTCATCTGGGCCTCCGGCACTGACCACGACTAAGCTGTCGAGGACCAACGGCGAACAGCTAATGCCCCACATATGGGCCTTTGCCTGATTGCCGGTGATAATGTCCTGCGACCAAACCAACTTCCCAGTGTCCAGCTCTAAGCAGTTGAGGATGCCAGTAGCGCCCAGCGTGAAAACCCGGTCTCCAGCGATGGTGGGCGTAGCGCGCGGGCCGATGCCGGCTATGGCGGTCTCGTAGCGGGTCGAATCGGCGTGTTGCCAGAGCTTGCGGCCCGTTGCCAAGTCGTAGCAGACGACCTGCTCCTCGGGGCCGTGTTGCTCCTGCGTTACGGCCCGGCCACCGACAATGGCAAACGAGGACCAACCTGCGCCGACGGGGCGACGCCAAACTTCGCGCGGCGGGTGCTTGGTCCAGTCGCGCTCGAGGTGGACGCCGCGCAGGCGATTGTTGCGCTCGGGGCCGAGAAATTGCGGCCAATCGCGAGCGTCGAGCGCGGTGGCGTCCCCTCCTTCAACCTCGGTGGCTTCGTCCTCAGTACTCCAACGCCATTCGAGGACCGGTACGAAGTCGCCGCTCATACCCTTAATGCGAAAAAGCCCAATACCAAGCGCAATGACGAGGACGGCACCGCCAAAATAGCGCAAACGCCGTCCCCAAGCTAGCCGCGACGCAAAGAGCAACCAGAGCAACGCGAAGAAAATGGCGAGCATGAAGGTGGCCATGGTGCGCATAACCTGTTGCTGGCGATGAGGGGCTTCGGGCAACCAGATCCACAGGAGCGCCAAGACGACAACGCCTCCGAGCAGATAGAGGGGCCATAAACGAGGACCAGTTGAGGACATAGGCACTATACGCCTCCGGTGACGGCCTCCAAGCGGACCCAATCGCCGCTGGCGACCGAGCGGGCAATGGCGGCCATGGCCCGCATCGTTTGAGTTCCATCCTCCACATCGGCCCCCATTTGGGACGCACCGTGCAGGACGACGTCGGCAAAACCTTCGAGTTGCAGCCGGTAAAAATGCGCGTCGGCCCCTAGCGGCCGGCGATATTGGCCATCGCGCGTAGAGAAGCACTCGACATCGCTGGATTTCAAAAACCACGGCAGGTAGGTTTTGCCGACGACGCTGCCGTGCTCTCCGTAGATGTGAAAACCCTCGTAGTAGTCCATGCGCACGGCGACCGTCAAGTCGAGATGTCCCTGTCCACCGCTGGCGAACTCCACTTCGACAAACCAAGAATACGCCTCGAACATCTCCTTGCACCGCCCGCGCACGGCCGCGAGCGGGCCGCCCAAAAAGCGGGCTAGGTCGATGAGATGCGAGCCGTGAGTCAGCATGAAGTAGCGCCGCTTGTCGCCCTTGGGATCGCCCGCTGGCTTGCGCGCCGCTTCACTGCGCAGGGGCAGCGGCTGAAGGTTGTCGGTCATAGTATAGCGATAGGTCGAATCGCAATACCATGCCTTCAGGGCCAACAGCGATCCCATCTCCTCGCAGATGAACTGTCGGGCAAAAGCAATGCCGGGATCAAAGCGCTTCATGTGGCCGACCTGGAGCGTACAGCCCGAATCGGCGACAGCCCGGCGCAATTCCTCGCACTCCTCCACACTTGTGCCCATCGGCTTCTCTACAAAGACGTGTTTGTCCGCGGCCAATGCCTGCAAGCTGAGCGGGACGTGGAACTGATCAGCCGTGGCGATGATGACCGCCTCTACCTGCGGATCCGCGAGCATGTCGGCAAAGTCGGCGTAGGTTTTCTCCGGCTGGTGAACGGCCGCCATGCGCTCGACTAAGTCCGGCGCTTGGTCGCAGATCGCGTACAGGCGCGTATTGCGGGCCTTAATGCACGACTCAAAGTGGGCGAATTGGGCAATGGGGCCGCAGCCCAACACGCCGATGGACAGGACCTGACTATCTTTGTTCACGCGCCGGGCAAAATGGCGTACGCTTCGATCTCGACGACCAGATGCGGCTTGAGCAGCGCGGCTATCACGACCAAGGTCGAGGCCGGCAAAATCTCGCCAAACACCTCGCGGTGAGCGCGGGTGACGCCATCAGCATGGTCCACATCCGTGATGTACACGACCGTCCGCACCACATCTTCAAGACTGGCACCGGTCTCGTCGAGCGCTTTGGCGATGATCTGCAACGCGCTCTTGGCCTGCTCGTAGGCATCGCCCTGATCATGCGGCGGCTGGGCGCAGGTGCCAGCGACGTGGACGTGACGGTCCATGCGCACGGCGCGCGAATAACCAAACTCCGCACCAAACGGGCTACTGGTCGGTATGTTTCTACGTTTCATGGGTCTCCTTTATCCATAGTTTCCTCGACCTCCGCCCACTCTTCCAACAGGGCCGCCAACTCGCGCTCGATATCCGCGTGTTCGCATTCGAGGGCCTTAATTTGGTCGGGCGGGGTCTTTGCGTAATACGTTGGCTCGCAGCGCAGGGCGTCGATTTCCGCCAGCCGGGCTTCTGCTTTCTCGATGCGCGCCATGCGCTTTTCTTGCTGGGCCGCAGTGCGGCGTTGCTTGTTTTTTCCTTTGCGGTTGGATCGCGGTTCTCGGGTCGGTACCTCTTTTTTCCTTTTCGCCTGTTTGGCCTTGAGAATCACTTGATCCGCATCGAGGTGGTCGTCGCCGCAGAAGTGGACGTACTCCTCGTACGTGCCGCGGAAGTCGAGGATTTCTTCGGGTTTGATCTCGACGATGCGCGTGGCTAGGCGGCTAATGAACCAGCGGTCGTGCGAGACGATGAGTAGCGTGCCCGGATAGTTCTTAAGCCCATCGACTAACGCCTCAATCGATTCGAGGTCGAGGTGGTTGGTCGGCTCGTCTAAGACCAGCACGTTGGGTTGGGCAATGGCCAGCCGACAGAAGACGAGCCGCGCGGCCTCGCCTCCCGAAAGCGCACCCAAGCGCTTCTTGCCGTCGTCGCCGGAAAAGAGCATCCGCCCCATCTGACTGCGCACGAAGCCGAGTCCCTGGTCCTGACAGCACTCCCACACCCAATCCTCAGCCGTTTGGTTGGCAGGGCTGACCTGTTCGCGGTGGTCTTGGGCAAAGTACCCGGGATGGGTCTCGTACCCCCACTCGACTTCTCCGGCATCGGCGGCCAACTCGCCCATCGCGATCTTGAGCAGCGTTGATTTGCCAATACCATTCGGCCCCATAATCGCCAAGCGGTCCCCCTTCTGCACGAGCAGATCGACCCCGTGCAGCACTTCGTTGTCGCCGAACGCCTTTTTGACGCCTTTGAGCGCGAGCACGTCGCGCCCGCTATCACGCCGCTGTTCAAAGCGAAAAACCGGATAGCGGCGCGAGCTGCGCGGCAGTTCGACCATTTCCTCTTCCCGCTTCTCGATCAGCCGCAGCTTGCTCTGGGCCTGGCGGGCTTTGGTCGCCTTGGCGCGGAAGCGATCCACGAACTGCTGGTGATGGGCGATCTCGCGTTCGCGATTGGCAATTTCCTTTTCTCGCCGCGTGCGCTCGGCCTGCTTGGCTTCTAGGAAGGCCGTGTAGTCGCCCCGATAGAGCTGGACCGTTTCGTAGTCAATGTCGAGGATAGAGGTGCTAATGTTGTCGAGGAAGCGGTGGTCGTGCGAGATGATCACCACCGGCCCGGCAAAGTCGCACAGGAAGGTCTCTAGCCAGCGGATCGAGAGGATGTCGAGGTGGTTGGTCGGCTCGTCGAGCAGCAGCACATCCGGGGCACTGGCCAACACCTGCGCGAGCAAGACCCGCAGCTTGAAGCCGCCGGACAGCGTTGAGAGCGAGTCGTCGTGAATGTGGGCTGGCAGCCCGAGGCCCTCCAAAATCGCACCAGCGCGGGCTTGCGCGGTGTACCCATCGCAGTGGAGAAAGGTCTCTTCGAGCTGGGCGAACTTATCGGCGTCGAATTCTTCAGCGGACGCGGCGAGGAGCCGCTCCTTGGCAACCGTCACCTCCCACAGCGCCTCATTGCCCATCAGCGCGACATTGAGAATCGACTCGTTCTCGTGGAGGAACTGATCCTGCTGCAAGACTCCCAAGCGCAGGCGCTGCGGAACCGTAATCGCGCCCTCGCTGACTTCGATATCGCCGGACAGCATGTTGAGAAGCGTGGTCTTGCCGGACCCGTTGGCCCCTACCAAACCGTAGCGCTCGCCAGCGTTGAGCTGGAGCGAGACCTTGGCGAAGAGGGTCTGCTCGCCGTAGAACTTGCCGATATTGGATAGCGTAATCATGAGCAATAATTACGGAAAATTGGCGATTATAGGCTACTCTGCTGCTCGCTAATTTACCATCTTCTCAACCTACCTTTCTCCAAAGGAGCCCCCCCATGAACACAGACGACAAATACCTCTTTGACCTGACGGGCTATTTGGTCCTCAAAGACGTGCTGACCGCCGAGGAGGTAGCCCAACTCAATGCGGGCATCGACCGCCACCGAGACCTTATGAGCGAGATCGACCGCCCGCTGTCCGGCGATTCAAAGACGATGCAAGGCACCTCGCGGCGCAAGGACTTAGGCGGCATGTTGGCCTGGGATCGGCCCTATTGCGAGCCGTTTCGCAAGCTCCTAGTACACCCTCGTATCAAGTCCTATCTCGAAGAAATCTTGGGGCGTGGATACCGCCTCGACCACGGGCCGGGGCTGATTGCCATGGACGCGGGCTGCGAGGGCGGGCTTTTGCACGGCGGCGGGGTGGAGCGCGGGGATATATCGGAAGTGTACTTCTTTAAAAACGACCGCATCTTCACCGGGCTAACCGTGGTCGAGTATCTGCTGGCCGACGAGGGACCGGGCGACGGGGGCGTGGCGGTGATACCGGGTAGCCACAAGGCCAACCTCGCCTGTCCACGGAGCATGATTAAGTGGGAAAAGCATCAAGAGCACGTACTCGAAGTAAACGGCAAGGCCGGCGACGCAATCATTTTCACCGAGACCTTGACGCACGGCACACTGCCGTGGACAGCCGCACACGAGCGGCGGGCGCTGCTATACAAATTCAGCCCAGGCACTCTGTCCTATGGCTCGGGCGCGCACCAGACGGCGTATTCCGAGTACATCGAAGACATGACCGAGGAGGAGCGGGCCGTGATGGAAGCGCCGCACATTAGGCGGTAAGAATAGTCCAATGAAACGGTGAAATACTTATTAACTGATGTTGCGCACGGCAGGCTTCTTGGGTAGGAGATGCCCGTGCGTAAATCAGTTATTAGCTTTCCCATGCTTTTAGCAAGCACTTCGCATGGAATTCAACATCAAAGTGCAGCCAAAGGCCGGACGCAACAGCGTCGAGGTCAACGGCGACAAAATAACTGCGCGAGTAACAGTAGCCCCAGAAAGCGGCAAAGCCAACGACGCAGTGGTAGCCCTGCTGGCGAAGCGGCTCAAGGTCGCCAAAGGAAGGGTGCATATTGTCCGGGGGCACAAGGCGCGGAACAAGCGGCTGCGCATTGAAGACATGACAGCAGACGAAATCTTCGCCCGCCTAGCAGAGTCGAAGTGACAACGGCAAAAAACGAAAAGGAGCAGCAGATGCGCGTAGCCATCGGAGGCATTTCCCACGAGAGCAGCACCTTCACGAACGTAGCCACCACGTTGGACAGTTTCCGGGAGCGCAGCTATCTCCACGGAGCGGCAATCGTCGAGCGCTTTACTGGGGTCAATACGCCCATCGGCGGTTTCATCGAAGGAGCCGAGGCGCACGGCTTTGAAGCAGTGCCGACGATGTTAGCCGAGGCCCATCCTAGCGCCCCGACGCCTCGCCCCATTTTCGATAGACTCGTGGGGGAGCTACTCGACGGCATCGAGGCGGCGGGGGCTATCGACGGAGTTTTATTGGAATTGCACGGGGCCATGGTGGCCGAGGGCATTGACGACGCCGAAGGGCATATCCTAGCCGCAGTGCGCCGTTTAGTCGGCCCGGATATGCCCATCGTCGGCCAATTGGACATCCACTCCAATGTCTCCCACGCCATGATCGAGACTGCCGATGTCTTGATTGGACGAGAGACCTATCCAGAGGTCGATATGGCACCAAGGGGCCGCGAGTGCGCCGACGTGCTGGTGAGTATGGTGCGGGAAGGCGTGCGACCGACCATGGCCTTGCACCAACTACCCCTAGTCTGGGGCATGAATCAAGTGACGGCCCACCCACCCATGCGCCAAGCCATCGAATACCTACACCGAATTGAGGCGCGACCCGGCGTGATCTGCGGCTCCATCGCCACCTGTTTCCCCCTAGCCGACATCCCCGATATGGGCGCATCGGTGTACGTGGCCACGGACAACGACCCCGCCCTAGCTCAATCCTGCGCCGACGAGTTGGCCGCTTGGCTCTGGGAGCGCCGAGCTGATTGGCAGGCACCCATGCCCTCTACCACAGAAGCACTGCAAGCGGCCGACAAGACGGGGCGTTATCCCGTGGTCTTGGCCGACCGCAACGACAACACCGGCGGTGGTTCGCCCGGCGACAGCACCGGGCTGTTGCAGACTTTTTTAGCAGCCGACCTGCAAGACGCCTGCGTCCTGTACATCGTCGATCCCGAAGCCGTGGCCGCTTGCCACCAAGCGGGCGTCGGTGCAGTGCTCGATTTAGAGGTGGGCGGCAAGGCGTCCTCTTTGCAAGGCGAGCCTTGCTCCATGCGGGCCGAGGTGGTGGCCTTGAGCGACGGGTCCTTTCGCTACGACGGGCCGATGTACGACGGCCTAGATGGCACCATGGGGCCCTCGGCCCACATCCGCCAAGGCGGGGTACACGTGCTGTTGGTAAACAAGCGCGAGCAACCCTTCTGCACGGCGTTTTCCCGCACCTTGGGTTTGGACCCAAAGCAGATGAGCTATGTCGGCGTCAAGTCCGCGGCCCACTTCCGCGCTGGTTTTGAGCCGTGGGCCGGCCAGATCCAAGTGATCTCCGAACCGTCGGTACACGCTCCGGCCGAGGCCAACCTGGCCTTTAAGCGGCTGGGCCGCAAACTGTATCCCTTTGACGACATTTAGCGATTGGAAGCAACCGTGGATCTAGGCGCTTGGGCTGCGGTGCAGGTGGGGCTCGCCCAGCACCAACCCTACTTGGTCGGCTCTACAAACAAGACGCGAGCCGCCGTGGCCGTGGTCTTGGGGCCGACGCTGGGGGGCTTGCAGTTGCTCTTTATCGAACGCGCCCAGCACCCTGACGATCCTTGGTCGGGGCACATCGCCTTTCCCGGCGGCCGCATTGAGGCAGACGACCCGTCGCCGCGAGCCGCAGCCGAGCGCGAGACCTTGGAGGAGGTCGGGCTCAACCTGTCCACGGCTGAGTATTGGGGCCGAGTCGATGATCTAACCGGACATATGCTGCCCGTGGTGGTATCTGGCTTCGTCTATCGCTTGGCGACGCCAGCGGCCTTGACCCTCAACCACGAGATCGAGTCGGCCTTCTGGGCGGGGGCCGACCAATTGCGCGATCCCAGTAAGCGGACCCAATACCGACTGCGACGTCGCGGCGAAGAGCAAGCATTTCCAGCACTCGACCTGTTGGGGCCGAACCGCCCGGTGTTGTGGGGCCTAACCTTTCGCATCGTGCGCCAGTTGATCGCTTGGATGGAGCCAGACAAAGTATGACGCCCACACATAAATCTCGTCGCATTTGGTTCTACCAGACAGAATACGTGGCCCAGCATCCCGAGTCCCTGCAAAAGCTCAAGGACGCCGTCGGCCTGACGACGATTATGCCCGAAAGTCCGGTGTGCCATACCTCGGGCTTCAGCGCCTCGGCGGAGTTGGCCCAGCAGGGGCCTTTTGAGGACTGGCGCGAGCGTCTCGGTGCTTGGCCGAGCGGCGCGGAGGGCATCTACCCGCCGGTGGCGGGGATTATCAGCGGCTTTGACGATGCGCCTTTGCAACGCGTCATCGAGGCGTGCAAAAGCACGGGGATTGAGGTGTGGGGGCACATCGGCTTGTGGAGCTACGGCGGCGAGATCTATCCCGAATTTGCCCTGCGCGATCTGGAGGGGCGGCCATTGGACCGACGCTATCAGGAGTGGGGGATTGGCCTGTGTCCGAGCCACAAGGCGGTCAACGAGTGGACGCGCGACTGCTTGGTGGAAGCGGTTCAGCGCTATGCTATCGACGGCTTTGACGTGGATCACGCCCGCTATCCGGCTCCGGCCAATGTACACAGCCTGATGGCTTGCGGCTGTGCCAACTGCCAGGACGAAGCCGTGCGCTTGGGCTACGATTTTGCGGCCATGCGGCGCGGCGTACTGGCCCTGCGCCAGCGTCTAGAGCGTTTGACTCCGACCGAAGTGCGGGCCTTGGCTGCGGGTCGTCCAGGTTTGATGGACTTTCTGGGCTTGTTGGCCCAAGATGGAGCCGTGCTCGATTGGGTGCAGTTTCGCGCCCATATACTAGCCGAGCGCATGGGAGAATTTCGCGCCGCCGTCCAAGCAGCAGGGGGCCGCGAGAAAGTCTTTGGCAGCGATGTGTTTCCCGCCTCCACAGGGCTATTGGGCGGGCATTGGTACAGCAAGTGGGAAGAGGCGACGGATTTTCTCACCGGGGGAAGTTCGCACGGCGGCGTGGTGGGTTGGGCGACCGGGGTGACCAACTTGGCGCGAGAGTGGACGGCGGCTTTGTGTCGGCACGCTCAAGGGCTGGACGAGAGCGAGGTATTGGCTCTGATGTGGCGCATGTTCGGGGTGGAGGATTTGGATTTGCCGGAGACTCCGGCGGGAGTGGTGGAAGGGCCTTTGCCCATCGCCGCCCTATACGAGCGAGAAGTGGCTCGCATAAAGGCGCAGACCAGTGGGGCGGTGCCGATTTATCCGCCTCTTTCAGCGGGAGCGGCTCCCAAACTGGTGCGGGCTTTGGGTGAGGCAGTGGCTGGGCATGGGTGCGACGGGTGTTTGTTTACGGTCGATGCCGAGGACGAGGAACAGGTGCGGGTATTGGGGGAGGCTTTGGTGGGCGTGGGGTGAGGTCGCTTCCTAGGGACGAGAACCAGCCGGTTCTAACCCTTTGCAACGTAAGGCTCGAATCGCGCGCGGTCCGACGCTGATAGCTTATGCGGCCGCTGGCTATCCACCTTAATGAACAACCCCACTTGTTCCCCTTCTGCCACGATATCGTTCAGTTGGTTATAAAACTCAAAGCGCATCGTAGCCGACGCGTTTTTCAGCTCTGATATCCACAAAACCACCCTGACCTCATCACCTAGGAACAAAGGCTTTTTATAGCGGATTTCGGTTCGTATTAAGGCCGGAACGAAGCCTTTCAATTTAATCTTGTGAACGGGAAGCCCCACTTCTTCCAGCAACTTGAGACGGCCCACTTCCATCCACTGGACATACGCAATGTTGCTGACGTGCTGCCCAAAATCAATCTCATACGTATAGATAGGCTTTATGTACTCGACCTTTTTCATACTAACCCAACAGTAGCACAAGACCGTCGCTTGTTCTAATTACTAATTTTGACTAAATTAGTAATTAATTAGTATTTCGTCATCCTGAAGTAGCAACTCACACCATTTCGCCGCCGACCCCCATCAGATAGAAGCGCGACTTCAACCATGAGAATGCCCAAAAACCCGCAGCCTTTCGACGAGTTGGTCTCGTCGTACGAACCAAATGATTTGGTCAGGTTGCTGGGGTCGGACATCGGCAGTCTGCCCAAGGACAGGTACCTGCATTGGGACCAGCTTCGTCACCTGCCCCCTCCGGAAGGGTTTACGAGCCTTGACTGGTGGACTGCCGTCAAGTTCAAGCGCATGGTTTCGCGGCACGAACTGCCATTCAAGGACACTCGCGGCAGGCCATTCTCATTCAGCGACACGGGGAACCTGTACCGTCAGCTCCATCAGGTGGACCGGGACGCGAGCGGGAGAATTGAGGTCCCCCACGGCGACGTGGTCAACAGCGGCTCCCGCGAACGGTATCTGATGAACTCTCTGATCGAAGAGGCGATCACGTCAAGCCAGCTAGAAGGTGCCGTCACGACCCGCCGGGTTGCCAAGGAGCTGCTGAGATCAGGCCGCTCACCACGCGACAACAGCGAACAGATGATCGTCAACAACTACTCGGGCATGGGGTTTCTACGCGAGAACATCGACGAAGAACTGACAGTCCCCATGCTCATGGACCTGCAAAGGACATTGACAGAAGGGACGCTCGATCCCGATGCGGTCGGGCGGCTCCGACGGCCGACCGACTTAGTCGCTGTGGTGGACCAGCGCGACGGCGAGGTCATCCACACGCCCCCGGACGCTGGTCAGCTCAGCGACCGCGTCGAACTGCTCTTGGATTTCGCCAATGGACGCACAGAGACCGATCCATTCCTGCATCCGGTCGTCAAGGCCATCCTCCTTCACTTCATGGTCGGCTACGACCATCCGTTTGTAGATGGAAACGGACGAACCGCAAGAGCACTGTTCTACTGGTCCATGGCGAAATCGGGGTACTGGCTGACCGAGTTCCTCTCCATTTCGGCGGTCATTCAGAGAGCACCCGCTCAGTACGTTCGCGCGTATGTGTTCTCCGAGATCGACGACAACGACGTCACGTATTTCCTCGACTACAACCTGCGGGTGATCCTAGACTCGATCCGCTTCTTGCACGCGTACTTGGCGCGCAAGGCCGGAGAGACGAGCAGATTGGAGGCCATGCTGCGCGGTTCTGATGCGGCCTTGGTGCTAAACCATCGCCAAGTAGCCCTGCTAGGGCACATGCTGAAGCACCCCGACTCCTCGTACACCATAGATGGGCACCGGCGATCCCACAACGTCACATACGAGACAGCACGCACCGACCTCCGTGCTCTCGACAAAATGGGATTAATCGTCAAGTACACGGGTGGGCGTAAATGGATATACAGGATAAGCGATAACTTCGAAAACCGACTCAAGCGGGTCGTCGCGTCCTGACGAGTCATAGCTCTTGCCGCCTCGGGCAAGTCCAGTAGCCGACGACCAAATCCCCTCACCATACAAACACCGTCCCCAACAGTTCATCAGGTGTATCCCGCAGTGTGTCATAGATGCGCTTGGCTTCGCTCACCGGGACGACATCGCGGATTAAGGGCGCAATCTTCACCAACCCGCGATCGACCAGACGACACAGATTTTGCAGATCATCGCGATCAAAATGACTGTTTTGTTTTAGCTGGATCTCGCGTCCCTGACCGAGGTTAAAGGTATAGGTCACTTTGTCCCGTCCAGCGATGAATACAACCCTGCCGCGCTGGCACACAGCACTAATAAGCTGATCCTCCATGCCCGGCACGCCGGCAAAGTCAATCACCGCGTCGAACGTCCCGTCGGCGATCTCTTTTCCCCATCTGTCCCCTGCAACATTCAGCACGGTCTCAGCCGCACCAATCTGCTCGGCAATCTCCAGACGGTTGGCATTGATGTCGCAAAGCGTGACGCGCGCTCCCATGCCAGTAGCAATCTGTGCGGCGACCTGACCGATAATGCCAGCCCCCACAATCAACACCCGTTCTCCCATCTGCAACTCGGCGTTGCGGCAGGTTCGCATGGCGACACTAGTCATCCCGAAAAGCGCCGCCTCCTTGCGGTTGATCGAGTCAGGCAGCTTGATGAGCAAGCCGTCTTCTGACATCACGACGTACTCGGCATGGACGGCACTCATATACAGCACATCCCCAATCTGTAGTTCGCTGACCTCGGGCCCCACCTCAATCACCCGTCCCACATTTTGGTAGCCGCTTCCGCCGGTGGGCAGTTGTTCATCTTTGGGAGCGTAGTTGCCGCCAATCAGTTGAT
>JAPPEG010000124.1 GCA_028875345.1 Gemmatimonadota bacterium | reverse complement strand
GCCGCTGATCAACCGCGACGACGCGCGTTACCTGCTCAATTCCAGTGCAAGCGCTGTAGGGCAGGGGACGGCGCTGGGCACCGTGCAGTTTAGCCGCTAAGAGCGGGTGCAGGGTGTGGCTGACCAGCGAGCTTTTACCCGACCCGGAAACCCCGGTCACGCAGGTCAAAGTTCCCAACGGCCATTTTACCTCAAGTTGGCGCAAGTTGTGGCCGCGGGCACCGGATAGTACTAACCACCCCTGTGGCTGGCGTGCTCGGGTGTGTGGCAATTGCAGTGCCCCGCGCAGATAGCGTCCGGTCAAAGACTCAGCCGCTGCTACCTCGCTCGGCGTGCCTTCGGCCACGACCTGTCCGCCGGCGGTCCCCGCGCCCGGCCCCATATCGACCAGCCAGTCAGCCCCGCGCAAGAGCGCGGCGTCGTGTTCTATTAGGAACACGGAGTTTCCCGCGTCGCGCAGTGTCCTGAGCGCGTCTAGGAGTTGGGCGGCGTCGCGTGCGTGCAGACCGGCGCTGGGTTCGTCGAGCACGTAGAGCATTTGCGTGGTGCCCGACGACAGGGCAGACCCGAGGCGCAGTCGCTGGAATTCTCCGCTCGACAGGGTGTCGGCGCGGCGGTTCAGTTGCAGGTATTCTAGTCCTAACTCTTGCAATAGGTTCAGGCGGCGGTTGATCTGGCCGCGGATGGCCTCGCCGACGGGGGCTATAGCAGTGGGAAAATCGAGGTTTCCGAGCCACTCAGTCGCCGCGACAACTGCGCACTCGCCGACCTCGGCGATCGACGCTCCGCCCAATTCCACGGCGAGGGATTCGGGCCGCAAGCGCGCTCCGTCGCAGCTAGGGCACGGCGCGTCGTCGAGGCGTTCTTCCAGCCAAGCCAATTCCTCACCTTCGGCTTTGGCGCTGATGCGCTCTAGCCAGCGCGCTAGCCCGATGAATCGGCGTCCCTGGCCGTGCCACAGCCGTTTGGCCGCTTGGTCCGGCCAGTCGCCCACAGGCTGTTCGGGGTCGACTTGATGACGCTTGCAAAAGGATTGCAGGCGGTCGCGCAAATCTCCGTGCCCAAAGTCGTGCCACAAGGGACCCAGCGCTCCTTCGAGTGTGGACTGTCCTCCGGCGAAGATCTGCTCGCTGCTCAAGCCGCTCTGCACTCCGAGACCTCGGCATGTCGCGCAGGCTCCGGTCGCGCTATTAAAGGAAAACAGCGCGGGTTCTAGGGGTGGAAAGGGCGCGCCACAGGCCGAGCACGCCGGCCGCACGGCAAAAACCAGATCGTTGCCTGCGTCTGGGGTGGAAAGCACCACTTGGCCGTCGCCCGCCTCCAAGGCCGCTTGCAGCGACCCTTGTAGGCGGCGCGCGATGCCCTTTTTGACGATGAGGCGATCGACGACCACGGACAAATGTTGGGCGCGGGCGACGCGCCCGGGCGCGATGTCCTCCAGTAGCAGATCTTGGCCGTCGAGGCGCACATGGCGGTAGCCGGCGCGATCAATCGCGGCGAGTACCTGCTCGGGCGTCTCGTCCTCCCGCGGGCGGCGCGGCGCGAGAATCATTAGGCGGGTGCCATCTGGCAGGCTCGCAGCCGCTTCGTTTGCTTCCTCAAATCGATGCGTCTGCACCTGCCCGCCGCAGTGGAGGCAGCCGGGCCGACCGACGCGGGCGAAGAGCAGGCGCAATAGGTCGTACAAGCCGGATAGGGTCGCCACTGTGGCGCGCGGACTCTGGTGGCCAGTCCCCCCGGCCAGCGCGAGGGCGGGAGCTAGGCCGTCGATGCGGCCGACCTTGGGCACGCGCAATGTGCGCCAGCCTCCTCCTTGGTCCAGTGCCGCGAGAAAGCGCCGGCGTGCCTCGGCGTAAATCGTGTCCAATACGAGGGAAGTCTTGCCCGACCCGGACGGGCCGCTGACGGCCACGAGGGATTCGTGGGGCAGGTCCAAGGAAACGGCGCGCAGGTTGTGTTCGCAGGCTTCTCGGACGACTAAAGTCGGCTGCATGGTGCCCGTCTATTCGCGCATTTTACGGAAAACATAGGTGCATAAAACATAGGGTGCGGGTGTTGCATAGCAATCCTGTATAACTTGAACGATTCGATATACAGGCGGTTGCTTGTGGCTTCTGTCCGTTGTATCATGGGCGAAAACCAAATGAGGCATGTTATGTTTCATCTGCGCTTGTTGATGATTCTTGCTTTGTGTGGCCTACTGGCGCGGCCGGTGCAAGCCGAGCCGGTGGATTCATTGGCCGTGAAAAACGGAGAGGCCAAGAATCGCCCGGTTCCTTTGTGGCCCCGCATCCGCTCTATAGGTGGAGGGGAACGGGCAACCGGGCGGATTTTAGCAAAGATATTCGTCGGCAGTGTCTCGAGTATAGTTTTCTCAGGCGCATTAACGGCTGTGCTTGTCCATCTGGAAAAAGAGAAACACTACGAAACCGAACCCCCCATATTCTCTGGTGGGTTCATTAACGGCATGATGTATGGCCCTCTGTTAGGATTCCCGGTTGGCGTGAGCTTGGCCGATCCTCATGATTCTTTCGCTTTTACACTAATGGCTGGCTATCTGTTGAGCTTCGGTGTCTTGGAGATTTTTAGGTACACCGGGGATGGACCTGTATTCTTTACATACGATTCTAAGTATGCATTCTTCGCATATGGCACTTCTTTTGTCAGTTCACTCATTGCATCGGAGATATGGCGTAAGCCTCCTCAAGACCGCCGCGTTTCCTTCGGCGTATCCCCCGCCCTCAGCGGCGGCCTCTCCGCCTCTGCCACACTGCGCTTTTGACCATTTTACAAGAGAAAGCCCCACTATGCCCCTGTGTTTACTGCTGATTCTCGCCCTATGCGGAATGCTGATTCAGCCAGTCCAAGCCGAGCCGGTGGATTCGTTGGCCGTGGAGGCCGAGTCGGTGGATTCGTATTTCCTAAACGATAGGGCGATTACGAGGATTCCCACAAAATTGGGCTTAGGTGCGCTGACGGCGGTCGGGACAGGATTCCTATCATTCTTAGTGGCACAACCTTTTGTCGAAGAGGAGCCTCCGGGTTCTCCATTTCCTGATGAGCCATTATTGCCCCTCTTTTTCGGGCTACTTGCCGGATACCCGGTTGGCGTGTACTTGGCCGATCCGGTGGAGAGTTCCTTCTGGATGACATTCGTGGGGGGGTCTGGTCTGGCTCTGGGATCTCTGATTCTGGGAGGGTGGGCGACCGAGTTTTCCGACCACCGAGCAGAGCAAATCGGTTGGGTGGTTGCTTTGGGGTCACCAATAATGGCATCGGAGTTATCCCGGCTACTACCCAAGCGGTATCGCAACCCCAACCCATTCAAGTGGCTATTCGGAAAATTTCGTCGGCCTAGCTCCCGCGTCTCCTTCGGTTTAGCCCCCACTCTCAACGGCGGCCTCTCCACCTCTGCTACACTGCATTTTTGATCATTTCACGAGAGAGTCCCACTATGCCCCTGTGTTTACTGTTGATTCTCGCCCTATGCGGAATGCTGGTTCAGCCAGTCCAAGCCGAGCCGGTGGATTCATTGGCTGTGAAGGCCGAGCCGGTGGATTCGTACTTCCTAAACGATAGGGCGATTACGAGGATTCCTACAAAGGTGGGCGTAGGTGCGCTGACGGCGGTCGGGACAGGTATCCTAGCCTTGATGGCAATTCACGAAGAAGAACCAGATTACCACGAGCGTGGTCCGGGTCTGGAGGGAGCCGTATCCTTGGCGTTGGGGCTACTTGTCGGATACCCGGTTGGCGTGTACTTGGCCGATCCGGTGGAGAGCTCCTTCTGGATGACATGCGTGGGGCATGCTTGGGGATTCTGGTGGGGTACGGAACACATAGGAGCGTACTTTGAAAAACGGACCGGTTGGGTGGTTGTTCTTGGGGGCGCAGTAACGGCATCGGAGCTATCCCGGCTACTCCCCAAGCGGTATCGCAACCCCAACCCATTCAAGTGGCTATTCGGAAAATTTCGTCGGCCTAGCTCCCGCGTCTCCTTCGGTTTAGCCCCCACTCTCAACGGCGGCCTCTCCACCTCTGCTACACTGCATTTTTGACCATTTCACGATAGAAAGCCCCACTATGCCTCTGTGTTTACTGCTGATTCTCGCCCTATGCGGAATGCTGGCGCGGCCTGTGCAAGCGCAAACTCAAGCCAAGCCGGGGGATTCCTTGGCAGTGGAAAGCCCAACCATTCGGGTTACTAAAAAGTTGGGGGCCGGTTTTCTTGGGGGCAGCTTTGGCGTTCTAGTAGTGTTTATCATCGGCGAGAGCTTCGCTTCCTCTTCTGACCCAATCGCTGCAGTTGCTGCTGGTCCTGATATAGCCCTTCTCGGATACACATTCGGCTGTCCGCTTGGCGTAAGCTGGGTTGATTCACGGGATAGAGGAATACTGACATGGGCTGGTAGTATGGTGGGATGGTTTGTCGGCAGAATGGCACTAGAACGCGGTGATTCTTGGCCCTTCGCTCCGCTCATTGGTGCAACTATTGCGTCTGAACTATGGCGCAAGCCCCCTCAAGATAGTCAAGACAGCCGCGTCTCCGTCAGTTTAGGACCGACCCCCAACGGCGGCCTCTCCGCATCTACCACACTGCACTTTTGACCATTTTACGAGAGAAGGCCCCTCTATGTTCCTTACTTGCCCTGTTTGCTGCTCTCATGGCAGCAAATGCGGACGCGGAGATGGATGCCGAGCGGAGCTATTGGCTCTGGGCAACGGTGGCCTATACGGACGGGCCGCTGACGGCCACGAGGGATTCGTGGGGCAGGTCCAAGGAAACGGCGCGCAGGTTGTGTTCGCAGGCTTCTCGGACGACTAAAGTCGGCTGCATGGTGCCCGTCTATTCGCGCATTTTACGGAAAACATAGGTGCATAAAACATAGGGTTCGGGTGTTGTATAATCCAAGAAGCAGACGGGCGTTCACATTGACGATAAATGGCGCAGTCTGTATATTAACTTAACTATTTTTAACAAGTTAGAAAAATAATGACAGACCCGCGCTATCACCGCGAATTCCGCCTCTTCCGCTGCTGAGATTTCCCATTGGCATGCAAATTTGCGCTCCCTTATGGCTGGGGGTTTGCGTCCTCGCCATATGCTTGCCCTCCCTCCCGGCCCGCGCCCAAATGCCCGACAAGCGCTGGACGCTGACTGAGCTTATCGACCTCGCTTGGGAGCACGATGGCGAGGTTGCGAGTGGCCGCTGGAAGGTCGAGTCGGCGGACGCCCGCCGCCGCCAAGCTGCGGCCGCTAAAATCCTTCCCCGTCTGCGCATCGACAGCAAAAGCGGCCTAGTTCCAGACGCCATGGGCAGTGTGTTCAACCCGCCGGCCGATACTACGGGGTTCCGATCCTTGGGGCCTTTTGCGCGCGCTGAGTTGCAGTTTGTGCAGCCGCTCTATCCCTTTAGCCTCGGCCGCCATTTAAACGAGGCCGCCACCCGAGGGGTCGATGTGGAGCAGTCCGACCTGTCGCAGACCCAGTTGGACGTGGTCTTTGCCGTCAAGGAGCTGTACTACGGACTGCTGTTGGCTCAAGACCTAAACGACTTGGCGCAGCGCGTGAGCGATGAGCTGGCTAGCAGAGCCGAGGAACTGGATGACGACCCCTCGCTCTCGTCGTCCGACCGCTACAAGCTGCGGTTGGCCCAGCTCGATTTGGCCGTGCAGCAGCGCGAGGTCGGCGACCAATTGGCCTTGGCGCGGTCGGCGCTGGCTTGGCGCACGGGCCTGCCCAGCGATGCGCCGCTCCTGCTCCGGGCCGAGCGGCTCGCGCCGGTGGCAGTCGTAGTTCCGTCCTTAGACGAATTGGTTGCACAGGCTCTCGACCTGCGGCCGGAATGGCGCAAGCTGCAAGCGGGCCTCGCTGCCAAACAGGCCCTCGCGCAAGCGGCCCGCGCCGCGTACCAACCCCAAGTGTTCGTCAGCGGTGGCTTGCGCTACGCCGTGGCTCCCGGGCGCACGGACCAGCGGAACCCATTCGTCAAAGACGAGTTTAACTTTTTCAATGGCGGCGTCTTCATTGGAGTGCGGCAATCCTTGGAGTGGCACTTGTTGGCTGCGGATGTAGATAGGGCACGCGCTGAATACCGCGCGCTTGAAGTGCGCGTACCGAGTGCGCAGGAAGGGATCCGCTTAGATGTCCACCGCGCCTATTTGGACTATCGCCGCGCTGACCGCGATCTGCAAGACGCGCGCAAGAGTCGGCGGTTGGCCCGGCAGTGGCTGCGGGAAGCCCGCGACGATTTTGAGTTTGACCCGCAGACCATCGGCGACTTGATCGCCGCCTTTGAGACTTGGGCCCGCCGCGAACAAGCCTACGGCGAAGCCCTGTACGACTTCAACCTCAGCGTCGCCCGCCTCGAAAAGGCCGCGGGCGGTCTCGAACTGATCCCACGCGATGAGACTCCTTAGCGCGGTCCTGCTGTTGGCGTTGGCCAGCCCAGGCGACGGCGTGGCCGATGCGGCTTGGGCGACGGAGGCCGTGGCGCGGCTGAACGCGCTGTTGGAGGCTCCTAACAGCGAGCGCGCCGGGTCGGCTGACCGTCTAGTGAGCGAGCACTTGGCCTTGGACGAATTCACTGCGGCGACTTTTGGCGACTATCTCGAAGAGTCGTTGGACGCATACCGGGGCTTGCTATCTAGCCCGCGTTTTACTCACCTCGTCGAGCATTATCGCAGCCGACTAGCTAGGGCCTATCAGCATCGCCTCCGCGCTGACTTGGCCGTCCAGCTTGCTTCCTCGGATTGGCGCAGCTTGCGTTTGGATAGTCTCGAAGTGAATGGCCAGCGGGGCCGTGCGCAGCTTCGCGCGTTATTTGCCACTCGCTCGCTTGGCATGGAGGCCGACTTGATTCTCGCAGATGGAACTTGGAAAGTCGCCGAGTTGAAGATCGACGGCAGGCCCGTCTCCAGCCACTATCGGCGGCGCTACCAGTCGCTGATCGACCGCGGCCATTCGCCGCCGGTAATGGAGGCCCAGCTCGCCGAGCGCGAGTACGTCGTCCTCGAGGACTTCGCCGCTACTTGGGATGGGTCGCAGCCGATGGAGTGGGGGCCGTGGAAGAAAAAGGACCGGCTCAAACCCGTGCTCTACCGCGTAGAGGGCCGACCCTCGGCTGAGCTCGGGACTTCGGCGAGCTCAGTCGAGTCGTCGAAGCCTCGGCGCTACATGGTGGCGCGCGATTCGAGCCATTCGGTCATCTTGGGGAAATTCGTCCACTGGAATCCTCGCCGGTACCCGATTATGACTTGGTGCTGGCGGGCCGCGGCCTTGCCGCAGGGAGGCAACGAGTTTCTCGACGACGCCAACGACAGCGCGGCTGGTTTGTACGTTATATTCTCCAAGAATTGGCTGGGGGTTCCCAAACAGCTCAAATACGTGTGGAGCACGACCTTGCCCGAAGGCACAGTGGGGAGGCGCGACAAGATATTCCGGCCTTGGTTTTTCGTCGTCGAAAGCGGCACAACCAACTTGGGCAAGTGGACCTTTGAGGTCGTTGACTTGGAAAAGCACCATCGGGAAAAGTTAGGCGGCCGGCCGGCTAAGCGCACCATTGGCTTGGGGCTGCTGACAGACGCCAACTCGACTCGTTCGTACGCCGAGGCGTACTACGCAGATCTGCGCGTGTGGACGCGCGAGGCCTTTGACGGCGGGCGCGTTGTCAATCACTGCGGCGGACTTCCCATCTCCAACGGCGCGTACTCAGGGGAGAATTCAGAATGAAAACGGACTTCGGCGAGCTCAGTCGAGCCGTATGGTGCGCCGCGTGGGTCGTCCTGTGCGTCGCGGCTGTTGCCAGTGCGACCGACGATCCCATTGCCTTCCTCAAGAGCCACGACGCCGAGGTGCAGGCCGTCCTCGCGGAGGCACTGGCTGACTCGCTGCCCCCGGCCATGCGGGAAGAGATCAAGAAGCACATAAACGCGGCCTTTGACTTTCGGGAATTGAGCCGTCTCGCCTTGGGAGATTACTGGGAGGAACGCTCTCCAGACGAACGCGACCACTTCGCCGAGACCTTCAGCAGCATCATCCGCGAGCAGAATTTCGACAGCTTCTCCCGCTACTACCGCGAGGGCGAGATTCGCTACGAGTCGGCCGAGGTGCAAGAGGACGCCGCCGTCGTCCAAGCGCTGGTGCCCGTGCGGGACGAGGAAATAGAGATCGAGTACAAGCTCCATCGGGTGGAGGGTGTGTGGAGGATATACGACTTGGTCATTGACGGCATCAGCACGGCCGAGGGCAACAGGCGACGCTATGCCCGCTACATCGAAAAAAATGGCTACGAGAAGCTAATCGTTCAGCTCGACAAGCAGTTGGCCCGCCTGCGTGAAGCGATTCTCTCGCCGCCTTCAGGTGGTGCAACCGAGGATTAACCCTCCGCCATGCCCATAAGCCACCAGCGCTTGGTTCGCTACATCTACCACCACTACATCGGCATAATTGCGCTGGCCACGATACTGTCGGTATTTGCCGGGTTCTTCGCCGCCAAGCTGGCCGGAAACATCAAGACCGACTTCGCTGACCTGCTGTCCGACGACTACGTCAGCGTCCGCGAACTCAATCGCATCAAGGCCCGCATCGGCGGCATCGGTCCGCTGATGGTCGTCATTACCAGCGACGACTTGGACGCGGCCGTTTCCTTCATGCAGGTCTTGGCCGATTCGCTCGAACATAGCCCGCTGATCAGCTCGGTGAGCCGCCTCGACAGCAAAAAGGATCTGCTCGAAAAAAACCGGCTCCTCTACATGGACTTAGAGGACCTGCGAGAAGTCAACCGCCGCCTCGATGAGCACATAGAGTTGCAAAAGCTCAAGCAGTCGCCACTCTACTTTGCCTTGGATGACGAGGAAGAGCAGGTGCTCGACTTTTCGGATATCGAGGCCAAGTACCAGCAAGATGGCGAGGCGGCCGCGGTCCCAGAGCAGTATCGCCAGTACTTCATCACGCAGGAGGGCAACGGCGTCATCCTCCGGCTCTATCCGGCCGGGCTTACTACGGATGTCGCCTTCTCGCAGGACCTGATCGACCATATCGACCAGACCATTGCCGCCATCGGCCCAGAGCGCTTCCACCCAAGTATCGAATGCGTGTACAAGGGCAGTTTCCAAAACAGCGCCAACCAATTCACGATCATTATCCGCGACCTCAAGTCAACGGCCTTGTACAGCATCGTCGGCGTGCTGCTGCTCATCACCCTGTTCTTCCGCCAAGTAGTTGGCTCGCTCTTCATCACCTTGCCATTGATGATGAGCCTAACTTGGACTTTTGGCGTCACCTACTTGGCCATCGGCAGTCTCAACATGATCACCGTGGGGCTGTTCGCCATCCTCTTTGGGCTGGGCATCGACTTTGGCATCCACATCTTCGCTCGCTACCGCGAGGCCCACCGCCGAGGCATGGACATCGAACAGGCCCTGACCGTGACTGTCCGGTACACGGGCAAGGCTCTGGCGACGACGGCGGTCACTACCTCGATCGCCTTCTATTCGCTGCTGTTGACGGATTTTAAGGGCTTTTCGGAGTTCGGCTTTATCGTCGGCACCGGTATTCTCTTCTCGCTGGTGGCCATGGTCGCGATATGCCCGGCCTTCATCGTCCTCGCCGAGCGCCTGCGGTTGATCATCCCGATTCGCAAGCGCAGCGTCCTGTGGCGCACCGGTCGCTATCCAAAGCCTTGGGCCACCTTGCTGATAGGCGTAGTGATCACTGGGTACTCGCTGTACCACCTCGGCGATTTGGAATTTGAATACGACTTCAGCAAGCTCAAACCCGCGCCGCCGCCCAACATCAACAAGGGCAGCCTGCCCCAGAGCCTGAAGGAAGGCCGCTCGCCGGCCATTGTCCTGACCGAAAGCTACGACGAGGCTATGGAGGTGGTTCGCACGGTCGAGAGTATCAAGGCCGCCAACGGCGACTCCTCCACGGTCCTCAATGTCAAGAGTGTGTACTCCGCACTGCCGCAAGACCAAGACGCCAAGCTGGCGCTCATCGCCGACATCCGCGCTTTGCTCGACCGAGAAGAAGGCCTGTTCAGCGAGAGCGAGCGGGCGAAGCTGGACTCGCTGCGCCCGTACCTCGACGTGGAGAAGCTCACGCTCTACGATCTGCCCGCGGACTTGACCAACGAATTCAAGGACAAGGAGGGCAACATCCTCAACTTCGTGGCGATCAACGCCTCGGTCGAGCTCAAGGACGGGAAAGACGCCATCCGCTTTGCCGAGGAAATCAGCCACATTGAAACGCCGACGGGCAAGACCTACATAGCCTCTAGCTCGCACATCATCGTCGCCGAAATGCTCAAGGTCATGCTCGAAGACAGCTCCCTTGCCGTGATCCTCACGCTCGCGGTCGTGGCGGTGGTGCTGCTCATCGACCTGCGGAGTTTTGTCGATACCCTGCTGGTGCTCACGCCGCTTTTGAACGCCTTGGTGTGGGTTGTGGGCTTCATGTATGTGTTTGACATCAAGCTCAACCTCTACAACATGGTCGCCTTTCCGACGATCATCGGTATGGGCATTGACAACAGCGTCCACATCTTCCACCGCTACCAAGAAGTCGGCCGCGGCTCGCTGCGATTGGTGTTGCGCACGACCGGGCTCGCGCTGTTGGGTACGTCGCTAACGACGATGGTCGGCTTCTCGGGATTGGTGCCAGCCATCCACCCGGCGCTCACGTCGATTGGCGTGCTCTCGCTGGTGGGCTTGGGGTCCTGTTTTATCACGTCCGTCACCCTGCTGCCGGCCCTGCTGCAAATCCGCGAGCGCCGCACTGAGAAGCTATAGCTCTATGCGCGTCGGCATTGTAGGGGCGGGGATTTTTGGTTTGGCCGCTGCTTTGGAACTCAACCGGCGGGGCCACCGAGTCACCCTTTTTGAACGCGGCTCCATCCCCTGTCCAGATGCCTCCTCGACCGACGTTTCCAAAGTCATTCGCCGCACCAGCTATCCCGAGGAGACTTACCACGAGTTGGTCGAGCGGGCCGCGCACCAGTGGCGTCGGTGGCACTACCAGCTCAGCCGGGCCATCTACTATCAGAGTGGCAAGCTCAATATCTGGAGCGGTGTGCCCGCCGACAGCCCGGCTCGTCGCGGCTTGGAGATGCTGTACCAGCGGGGGAAGACGGTCGAAATGCTGAGCCCGACTCAGGTCCGCCAGCGCTTTCCCCAATTTGTCGTGCAGGAAGATGACACGCTCTTTTACGATCCTTGGTCCGGCTATTTGCGCAGCGGTCAGGCCGTGGCTGATCTGGCCGATCTGGCCCGGGACCAGGGTGTTGCCATCCGCTCTCGCACTCCTGTGCAGGACATAGATGAAACCGACCGGGGGATCCACCTAACCATAGGGTCAGAGCGGCCTCTATTCGACCGCGTCGTGGTCGCCGCTGGTGCTTGGGTGGTGAGGCTTTTTCCCACGTTAAAGGACCATCTACGCATAACGCGACAGCAAATGGCCTTCTTCGCCCCGGTCGAGCCCGAAAAGTTCGCCCAGAAGGTGTTTCCTGTGTGGGCGATGCTGAGTTCCGAGGCGGCTTGGTACGGCTTCCCGTTGCTGCGGGAAGGGTACGTCAAAATCGCCGAGGATAACAAAGTAGAGCGTGCCGAGCCCGAGACTGACCGCCAACCCAGCCCCGGCTTTCTTGATCAGGCCCGCGCCTTTGTCGCCCAGCGCCTGCCCGCGCTGGAAGGGGCCCGACTAGTGGGGGGGCGCGCCTGCCTGTACACCAATACGCCCGACGATCACTTCGTCATCGACTGGGCCCCGGCGACGCAGGGGATTCTCATCGCCGGATGTGGCAGCGGCCACGGCTTTAAATTTGGCGGTTCGATTGGACCAGTTATAGCCGACGCCTTGGAGGACCGCGAAAACCCACTGGGCGATTTGTTCCGGCTTGGCCAGCGCTTTGGCGGCTCGGCGGATCCCTCTGGAAATTGAGCGTGGACTCCCTAGAAATCGACCCGACGTAGGACTGGACCAGCTTTTCTCAATAGGGGTTTTAACTATATTGAAATGAAGGTTGAGGCAAAAAAATGGAGCGAGAGACGGGACTCGAACCCGCGACAACCACGTTGGCAACGTGGAGCTCTACCAACTGAGCTACTCTCGCTCGAAAACCACTCGCTATGGAAGGAAAAAATATAACCATGCCCCATATAAGCGTCAAGGTGCGCCAAGCCCTGTTACCTCTCGCTGTAGCCCTCTTGGGAGCGGCTTGTGGACAGGGGCCGCCCGAGGAGTCGCCGGCTTGGCCCCCCAAGGCGCGCTGGCACAACAATCAGGGCGTGGTCTATATGGATCAGCACAACTACACGCGCGGTCGGGAGGAGTTTGCCCGCGCCCTCGCCTTGGCCCCGGATTACGCTAGTGCGCAGGCCAATTTAGGCATTTCGTACTACGCCCTCGGCAAGTACGACAGCGCCGCCACGGCCCTGCAAACCGCGCTCGCCATCGACCCCGCCCTCCTCCACGCCAACTACGCGCTGGGCCTGATCTACAATGCCCAAGGCCGGGAGCACGACAAAGCGCTCGCCGCCCTGCAAAAGGTTGCCGCCGCCGACCGCGACGACCCCCACGTGCGCTACTACATGGGGCAAATGCGGGCCAAGCTAAACGAGGGCGAGGCCGCCATCGCCGACTTCAAGGAGGCCATCCGCCTCGATCCCTACAACGTGTCGGCGTACTATGGGCTGGCCAATCTGTACCGGCGGCTCGGGCGCGAGGAAGAGTGGAAAAGCACCTTGGAGCAGTTCAACCAACTCAGCCAAGCCGGTCACCAAGGCGTTTCTTCGTCCTATCAAGGGCAGGGCAAATACGCCGAGGCCGTCGCCGACGCCGGTGGCGGCGATCCGAGTCAGGACGACGTGGCCGGACCTTTTGCATTCGCGGCGGCTGGTCCGGCGGTTGGCCCGGTGCGCTTTGCCGCCTTGGGAGACTTTGACGCGGATGGCCGGTCGGATGTCTTGGCCGGGGCCGAGGGCTTGCACTTGTACGCTGGCGGCACAGCGGAAATGCTCGCTGCTCCGACGCTTCCCGACGGCTTCGGGGCGACTGGCGCTATCTCCGGCGACCTCGACAACGATGGGACCGCTGACTTGGTCCTCAGCGGCGCGGGTGGAACTTTGCTCTATCGAGCGGCCAACGGCGAATGGGCCGCCGGAGAAGACCTGTCCGCGGCCTCGACTGGTGTCGCGCTGGGTGATGCCGATCACGACGGCGACCTCGATTTGCTAGTGCTCGGCCCGCGCGTCTCGCTGCTGGCCAATGATGGCGAGGCCCGCTTTGCTGCTACGGGCCAACCTGCCGGTACGGTCGCGGCGGATCGCGCTGCATTCTCCGACCTCGACAATGACCGCGACGTGGATATAATCCTCCTCTCGGCCGAGGGTCTGCAAGTGCAAACCAACAATCGCGACGGCACGTTCTCGGAGATCGCTGAAGCCTTGGGCTTGGGTGCCGTGCAGGGCGCGGGCTTGGCTGTCGAGGATTTTAACCAAGATGGCTATATGGATTTGGCGGTCGCGGCTGGTGGCACTGTAGAGACGCATATAAACCAAGCCGGCCGCGCCGCCTTCGTCCGGGCTGAAGCGGCGGTTGCGTCCGGTGGGCGGTCGCTGCTTTCTGCCGATTTCGACAACGATGGCGACCTCGACCTATTGGCCTGCGAGGACGAACGGCTGCAACCGCTGGCGTACGGTAGCGGTCAGTTCCAGCCGCAATCTCCGATTGACGAGCCGGGTGGAGCGGCGGTCGTGGCTGATTTCAACGGCGATGGCCGCGTGGATATTTGGGCGGGTGGTCGGGTGCTGCACAACCAAAGCGAAGGGGGGCACTGGATCGAGATTGCCGCTCAGGGGCTTAACAGCAACCGCGACGGCGTGGGGGCCAAGGTGGAGGTGAAAACCACCCACCGCCTCCAGAAGCGCGAAATCCGCAGCGAGGGATATGCGGGCGTGCTCCACTTCGGCTTGGCGCAGAGCGACTCGGTCGAATTCATCCGCATTCTCTGGCCTGGGGGCGTGCGCCAGACCGAGTTGGCGACTGGGGCTGGACAGCGGCTGGAGTTGACGGAACTCGACCGCAAGGGGACCTCGTGTCCCATTCTCTACGCTTGGGACGGCGAGCGCTATCGCTTTGTCACCGACATTTTAGGGGGGGCCATTATTGGCTATTTGACCGCTCCGGGTCAGTACTATCAGCCCGACACTGACGAGTACGTTCGGTTGGGGCCGCTGGTTCCCAAAGACGGCCACTATGTCTTGCAGCTAGCGAATCAGTTAGAGGAAATCATTTACGTCGATGCCCTTGAACTTATCGCCGTCGATCATCCACCTGAATTCGACGTATATCCCAACGAACGTCTGCTCTCTGCACCGCCCTATCCAGAATTCAAACTGTATCCCCTGCAAGGGCTGCGTCCGCCTGTGGCCGCCCGCGACCACCGGGGCGCGGACGTGTTGGCCGTTCTGCAAGAGATCGACGACGAGTGGTACGATGGCTTTGATCAGCTCGATATACACGGCTATGCCGAAGATCACGCGCTAGAGCTGAATTTGGGCGACCTGTCCGAATTCGCCCATCCGGTCTTGCTCGGTTATGGGTGGGTCGATTACGCGCATTCGACCTCCAATTGGAGCGCCGCACAGCGCGGCTTGTCGCTATATCCGCCGCGCCTGTCCGTAGCCGATGGCGAGGGGGGGTGGATCGAAGTCAGCGCGGATATGGGTTGCCCGGCGGGTCTGCCCAAACACGCGCTCTTCGACTTGGCGGGCCTGTTCCCGTCCGACGACTACCGGCTGCGGATTGAGACCAACACTGCGCTCTACTGGGATCAATTTCTGGTGGGCGACGCTGCGGACGTTCCGCTTGCGGTCCACCGCCTGCAACCGGCGCGGAGTGACCTTCACTGGCGTGGCTATCCGGCCCACACGGCGATCAAAGGCACCTTTGCTTTTCGCTATCACTACGATCAATTGAAGTTAGAAGCGCCTTGGGGCACCCACGCTGGGGCCTTCACCCGCTTCGGCCCGGTGGAGGAACTAGTCGGGGAAATCGACGACCGCTTTGTCATCATGTTCCACGGCGATGAGCTGACCGTTGAATTCGCCGCCTTGCCGCCGCCCGCGGCTGGTCTCGTGCGCTCGTTCTTGCTGTACGCCGATGGCTTTGGCAAGGACATGGACCTGCACTCGGCGCACTCGCTAACGGTCGGGCCGCTGCCCTTTCACGGTATGTCTGGCTACCCGTACCCAGCGAGCGAGCACTATCCGCAAACTAGCGCGCACCTAGAGTATTTGCAGGAATACAACACGCGCTGGGTCAAGGGCTACTATGAATAGAGAGCTTCTGGGCAAGGTAATAGAAGGAGCGAAACGCGCGATACGCCTCTTACTGCTCAATTTTAATAGAGAGCTTCTAGACAGGGTGGTAGAAGGAGTAAAAGGCGCGATTACGCTCTCAATGCTCAAGAGGCTGCTGCTCTACACCGCTTGCTTCTTCGCCTTGTACGCTGCTGTCGGCGTGGGTGGCTATCTGATTTTCAACGACAATTTGCCCGACATCGACGATTGGAGCTTTCGGCCCAAACGGGTCACCAATGTGTATTCGGCCGACGGCCGCCACTTGCAGGACTTCCTTGAGGAAAACCGCGAAATCCTCACTTATGAGGAAGTCCCCGAATCCGTGCGGGCCGCCCTCCTCGCGGCTGAAGACCGGCGCTTCTTCTCGCATTGGGGCATTGATATCTACCGCATCCCTGGGGCACTACTGGCCAACCTCAGGGACCGGCGTCTCGTCGGCCAAGGGGCCAGCACGCTTACCCAGCAGCTCGCCCGCAGTATATTCGCTGAAGTTGGCACTCAGCGCAGCAGTGCTTCCTTTGCCGATGCGGCGGCCACGTACGCACGCAAGATCCGCGAACAGATCACCGCTGTTTTAATTGAGCGCCTGTACACTAAGTCCGAGATAATGACTATGTACCTCAACACAGTCTATTTCGGCCATGGTGCCTACGGGATTAAGTCGGCGGCGCGCCTGTACTTTGACAGCGAAGTCGATCAGCTCGCGCTCGAAGAGAGCGCCTTGCTCATCGGGCTGCTGCCGAGGCCGAATAGTTATAGCCCTCTGCGCCATCCCGAACGCGCCCGCAAGCAACGCAATCTGGTGCTGTACAGCATGGCCGACAACGGCGCGATTACTTCCGCCGAGCGCGATTCCCTACGCAACGAATCCATCGACGCCCGCAGGGGCAGCCACGAGGAGACGTATGGCATAGCCCCGTACTTTGTCGAGCACGTCCGTCAGCAAATGCAGCGCGAGTTTGGCATGGCAACCTATCGCGAGGGCTTTGTGGTCCACACTACGCTCGACTCGCGCTTGCAGCAGATCGCCGAAAAGCACTTTGATACTGAAATAAGCAAGGTGCAGAAAAAGGTGGATCAGTACCTAAAAGACATAGGCGCGTCCCAGAGTGCGCGCGACTCGGCCGTAGTTCAAGCCGCCTTTGTGGCTATGGACCCAGCCACTGGTCACATCTTGGCCATGATTGGAGGCCGCGATTTCAGCCGCAGCAAATTCAATCGCGCCACCCAAGCCAAGCGGCAGCCTGGGTCCGCGTTCAAGCCCTTCGTGTACACGGCTGCCATTGACAACAATCGCTTTGCGGTAGACGTACTCGACGACAATGCCTTTACGTTGTGGGACCACAGACGCGAACAGTTTTGGGACCCCGAGAACTACGACAAGAAGTTCAAGGGGCCGATGACGCTGCGCGAAGGGCTGAAACAGTCGCGCAACCTCATTTCCATTAAGTTGGCTGACGAACTCGGCCCGTCCCTGATTCGGAGCTATGCCCGCAACATGGGTATATCCACGCCCATCCAAGCCATTCCCTCCATTGGCGTCGGCACGAGCGAGGTGCTACTCCTCGACTTGGTGGCTGCGTACGCAGTCTTCCCCAATAAGGGTATCTACGTCGAACCTATGGCCATCAGTCGCTTGGAGCGCAAGGATGGAGATGTCTTTTTCACGCAGGAAAGTGGTCGCAAGCAGGAAGTGCTGCGGCCGGCCGTGGCCGTAGTTGTCGCGGATATGCTGCGCTCGGCCGTTGATGAAGTCGGCGGCACCGGACGCCGCATCCGCACGACATACGACTTTCGGCCGCAAGCAGCCGGCAAAACTGGCACGACCAACGACTACACAGATGCGTGGTTTATCGGTTTTACGCCCCATCTCGTAGCTGGGGTCTGGGTTGGGATAGACGACCCCAGCCTGCGCCTCTGGCCGAGGCAGGCTGGCTCTGCGGCCGCCCTGCCTTTGTGGGCGGAGTTTATGAAGGAGGTGTATGCGAGTGTGGAACCCTATCGCAGCCTGAGGAATCGCGGATTCGAGTACCCAGAAAACCTCGTCGTGCGCCGCGCGGTCTGCAACGATACCCACAAGATCGCCACTCGCTTTTGTCCCGATCAGCGAGAGGAGATCTTCATAGCTGGCGAAGTCCTGCCGAGTACGTGCCCTCTACATGGGCGGTCCCAAGAGCAGGCCCCTAGGCGCATCCAGAGGTTTTGAAGGTTACAAAACGAAGAAAATGTAGAATAGCCCGCCGAGAATGCCGGCCGATAGGCCGCGCACGATAGCTTTGTTTTCTGGTTTGAGTACTGTTTGTTCGACCATGTCGCCCCCGCCTAAGACCCCGCTCAACCCCTTAGACACCATGTCCCAGCTATAGGCTTGGACGCGGCGGTCCCAGCGCACGATGCGGTCGGCGGCTGTTTCTACTCTGAGAAAGAGGTCGCCATACGCCTCGCGCCGTTGTTCGTTGCCCCAGAGAAGTAGCCGCCGGGGTGCAGGCGAGTACACCACGCGCGCCCTGACCAGCCGATAGTACACCACGTCGGCTGGCGCGTCTTCCGGCTGGCGCACCAGCACCTGATAGCCTCGCTGCTGCAAGGTCTCGATCAGGGCGTCCTCAACTACCCAATTGGCCTCGTTCTTGTCGTCTTCGGCTTGGAGGAAAAGCCGCGTACCCGAGGATAGGGGTAGGGCATCCATTTGGTGGTCTAGGGCGCGGACAAAGGCTTGATTGATCAACTGCAAGTCCGTGGGGGTTTGCTGTGCGCCGCCTGGGGCTTGGGCCGTTCCTGGCCATACCACGCGCACCGTGTTCGCGCCGTGCAGGGGAATAAAGTGCTCCCGCCCCACGGGCTTACAGGCGCTCTGCCAAGTAAAAGGCCCTGGGCGCTGCGGCACCGCCTCGAGCGTCACCCGGATCGCTGCGCCCGCATCCAAGCTATCCAAACCGCTCACCATCAGGCTCGGTGCGGCTTCTTCGTCGCTTTTTTGTACGAGTGCTGCGCCTAGTGGCCCTTCCACCAAGGAGACATCCGAGAACGACGGTGCAACTTGCAGGCGCAGGGCCGCCAAGGCGATGGGGTCGGCGCTTTCGTTGCGCCATATGCAGGTGATTGGCCCGCGCTTGCCCACCTCCATAAACCCAGTTTCCAACGCCATCATAAATCCAGGCTCCAAGGCCATCACGGGCAGCGGGTCCACCTGCAAGTGCTGGGTTGCCAAGCCCACTGGGCTCTGGCCGGAGACCTGTGCAGCGACCGCCAAGGGGAGGGGGCCAAGGTGAGTCGGATCTACGAGCACCGTCCAAGAGAGGGTGTCGGCCTGTCCGGGGATCAAGCTGCCCGCCCAGCGCTGCGGAGCGTCGCCTGCTGGCCAGCTCAGTTCAGGCGGCCAAGTCCAGTTCAGCTCTTCTAAGGGCGGCCCGCCGGCATCGTCGAAGCGCACGATCGCGCGCAAGTCAAAGCGCTCGCCCTGATAGACTCGCGGTGGCTCAATGGACCACGAAATGGCTGGTGGCGGGCGCACCGCTAGGTCGAATTCAATCTGGTGGGCCGGAGTGCCCTGTGAGTCGAGCGAAGAGTGAATTGCCGCGGACCAGTCGATTGTTCCCAACTCAGCGGCGACTAGGTCGATGTAGAGGGTATCGATGTGTTCTCCGGCCAAAGGCCGCGCCGCATAGTCTATGCCGATTGACGCCGCCTCTAGCTGCGCCTTGCCTAGTGCCGAGCGGACGCTCTGCAACTGCGCGTTGCCGAGGCATCGTAGGTCCGCGCTGACTATGGCTTCGCCATCGCCGGGGAAGTAGTGCAGATAGAGGATGGACTGCTGGTCCAGCGCCGGTCCGGCAATCGCCGGTTGGTCTAGGCGCGCACTGAGCGTCGAGCGGGCGCTCGCCGGTACCACGGCTGCCCACAGCGCGATGACTACCCCTAGCCCGCGCCAATAACTGCCATAACTGCCCGTGCTCTCTCCGCCTTGAAGGGCGCGCCTTCCTACTGTCTGTCGGGTTGCCATTCGGTTCGCCCTTTGTCGCTATTGCCGCGTATTGGCCCCTTGATCAAAAAAGCCTAACTCAATTTTTAACTGTAACTTACGTCTAATTTAAGCCTAACGTACGACGGGGGTGCTGTCAAGGCAGGAGCCCCTGTCTGCATCCTTAGAAAGGCTTGACTGAACCAGTGCGCGCCGCTAGGTTGTAAGCTAGCTTAGCTATCCCTGTGTTGTGCATTGTCACCTTGGTCGCCGCTATGCAGTTTCCCGGACGCACGGATTGGAACGCGGCGTGGCAGAAAAAGCCGCGTCCCGCTTTATGCTAGACTGGCTACTACCCGCGTTGGGCGCGTTGGGTGTGCTCGGCCTCGGTGCACTGTGTACCCCTATGACTTTTGCCTTGCACTGTCGGCGCGAGGGACTGCCGGACTTTTGGGAATGGGGAGCGCGGCTGTCCTTTTTCTGGGGAGGGCTAGGGCTAGGGCTGCGATGGGGGCCCAAGGGCCTGCGCATCGCGCCCGTACTCTTGGGCCAATTCCTGCCGTACCCCTACCTGCCGCTGCGGACTCAAGCAAAGCGCAGGCAAAGAGCACGGCGACGAGCCAAGCGAGAGGCCGCGCCTAAAGCTAGTGAACGGAACCTGCGCGCGCTCGTGCGCCTGCTGATCAAGCCCAGTCTGGGACTATTGGCGAGCCTGCCGCGCATCATTCAGTTCAAAAAGCTGCGGGCCGAGGGCCGTTTAGGATTTGCCGACCCGGCGCAAACCGGGCGGGTCTATGGCTATTTACAGGCGGTTGCCGCGCGCAAGGGAAAGGTGCAAATAAACGTCAGCCCGGATTTCGTGCGCGCGGGGGCCTTTGGCCGCTTGGACTTGGTCGCTCATTTGCATTTGGGCTTGTTAATTTTGCTCTTGGGGCGCCTTGGCTTGCAGGTGGCATACCGCTTGTTGGCCGCGCGTTTCCGTACCCCGAACTAAGTCGAGGAGTTTTTCATGGCATCGTCCGTAGAATCCCTAGTCGAGCGCGTTCTAGGCGAATTGCACCGCATCGTGCAAACCGAAACCGTCATCGGGCAGCCGTTTCAGTCCGGCGACTTGACCATTATTCCGGTGTCGAAAATATCGTTTGGCTTTGGAGCCGGTGGCGGGCTGGAGGGCAAGGGGCAGAGCGGGACGGGCGGCGGCGCGAACATCGAACCCATCGCCTTCCTCATCGTCGATGCCGACGGCAGGGTACAGGTGGCGTCTATCGGCGATCAGGAGGCCGGTTGGAGTCAGATCATCGCGCTGGTGCCCGAGGCCATCGCCAAGATAAAGAAGTTCGTCAGTAAGAAAGATAAAGATAAAGATGCCAAGGCCGAGGCCGAGAGCGACTGAGTCGCCTCAGTGGTGGTCTTGGCTGGTGGGGAACACCTTGAAGCACCCGTCTAGCAAGAGATGAGTGTACCAACCGACGATGCAGGCTATGAAGAAAACCACGTGCCCTTCCAGCAGAGTGTGTACGTTGTCCCAGGTAAATTCTCCGAGAAAAGCCTGCCGCGCCCGCCAGTATTCGTAGCTCGTGCCCAGCACCCCTACGGTGATGAACGGGCTGATCTTCCAGTGCGTCCAGCCGCGGTGGTGATCCAAAAGCGGTAGGATGCACAAGAGGCCCACTATAGTCGCCAACTCGTAGTGTTCGGTCCAGCCCAGATAGAGCAAGACGCAGAAGACGCCGCGGAAAAACCACCGCTGTGTCACCGAAGCCGTGTCTAAGTCGGGAAAGAGGGAAAAAAATAGCGCAGTGCCGACGACGGCAGCTTGAGTCGTCAGGTCGTCGGGCGCGACAGCGCCGGAGGAAACCGCACCTATCGCCACTCCGGTTCCCGTGACGACTCCTCCCAAGACATGTCCTTTGAAGTTCACGATCGCCAACTCATTTTTTTTGTTGGTGATAGAGTTGGCCGCAGGCCGCGTCGATGTCCCGTCCACGGCTGTGGCGTACAGTGAACTCAACGCCGCAGCCTCTGAGCACTTGGTAGAACTGCGCTAGGCGCTGACGGGCTGGCCGGCGGAAACGGAGGTCTGTTGTTTCGTTATAAGGTATGAGATTGATTTTGCAGGGAATGTCGCGGGTCAGTTCGGCTAGCCGTTGCGCGTCGGCGTCCGCATCGGTCAACCCGGCCATGAGCACATACTCAAAGGTGACGCCATAGCCGCGACAGGCGAAAAATTCGCGCGCGACCGCCAAGAGGTCGGCGATCTTGTACTTGCGATTGATCGGCATGAGTTGTTCGCGCATCTCGTCGGTTGTGGCGTTGAGTGAGATGGCCAACCCCACGTTGAGATCTTCGGCCATGAGCCGGCGAATGCCCGGGATGTAACCCGCAGTAGATACCGTGACTTTCCGCCCCCCTAATCCAATGCCTTCTTTTAAGCGCATCAGTTTTAGGGCGCGCATGACCGCCGAGTAGTTGAGCAGCGGCTCGCCCATTCCCATCATCACCACATTGGTCACCCGCTCGTCCCGCTCGCGGGCAAACTGGTTGACCTGCAAGAGCTGATCGACGATCTGCCCGGCTTCGAGGTTGGCTATCATCCCCATCCGCCCAGTGGCGCAGAACTTGCAGTCGAGCGGGCAGCCCACTTGCGACGACAAGCAGGCCGTGCGCCGGGTACCATCGACGATCAGGACGGCTTCGATCCGCTGCCCAGAGGGCAGTTCAAAGAGGAATTTGACCGCTTCGCCCGTGGCCGACTCTTGACGCTTGACGAGGTTCAGGCAAGTAATGCGCGTCCGCTCGGCGAGCTTTTCCCGCAAAGTTTTGGAGATATTGGTCATCTCCCGGACGTCGCGCACGCCCTTAGCATAGAGCCAATCGAGGATCTGACGGGTGCGGTACGCCGGTTCGTCGAGTTCGCCGACGAGTTGGTCGAGTTCGCCGGGCAGCATGGCTTTTAGGTCGTAGAGCTGACTAACCAATTTAAAAGTCCTTGACTATTAAATGGTACATTACATATGTTAAACGTTTGCGGCTATTGGTCAACGGTGCCCCAACCGTTGACCAATCTCTTGTTTTTGCTTCCCCTATTGAATATGCGATTCAGATTTGCCATCTGGTTCTGGAGCGTCCTGTTGGGCTGCCTTGCGCTTATGGCGTTGCGCTTGGGGATGTCCTCTCAACACTCGACGACTGCTGCCGCCCAACTCGGGGGAGTAGCTCTTACTCCGGCCGCTGAGGCCGCAGTGTGGGAATTGCCCTTTGTCGGCCCCCTGATTCCACCCCCGCCCGACGACCTCACGCGGACAATTGCCGCCGCGCTGAGCCGCGGGGATTCCATCGACCGCTCGCTCAAGCACCACCATGTCCCGAGTGACCAATTGGAGCCGCTATACCAAGCGCTGTATGCGATTCTCAATCCCGCGCAAGTTAAGCCGGGTGACTACTACGAGGTCGTAATCGACACCAGTGATGTCATTCGCCGCTTCTGCTACACGCCTCATCGCACCCCGGATCGCCCGATTGAGGTGGAGCTGCGCGACGGCCAGTTCGTCGCCCGCCAGTTGCGGCTACCGCTGGAGCGACGGGTCGAGCGGCTCGAAGTGCGCATCGAGGACAACCTCTCCAACGCCATCAGCGAGGCCGGGGAAGGCTGTGCACTCAGCGACTTGATCGCCGATGACATATTTGGTGCCGTCATCGACTTCCAGCGCGACCCGCGCCGCGGCGATCGGCTGGGGATCGTCTTTGAAAAGCTCTACCTAGACGAGCGCTTCGTCCGCTACGGCCACATCCTGTTGGCGCGCTACGAAGGCGAACGGGTGACTGAGTTGGCGGTCCGCTATGCTGCCACCGAGGGAGAGGACGCCTATTACAACGCCAGCGGTCGCTCCCTCGGCCGGATGTTCGTACTCAAGCCCCTCGGCGTCAATCGAATCACCTCGCGTTTCAACCGCCAACGCTTCCATCCCATTCTCAAAAAGCAGCGTCCCCACTTAGGTACGGACTACGGTGCGCCGACGGGCACTTTGGTGTGGACTACGGCCCGCGGACAGGTCGCGTTCGCTGGCTGGAAAGGTGGTTACGGCAAATTGGTCGAAATCGTCCATCCCAATGGCTATCGCACCCGCTACGCGCACTTGAGCAAGATATTGGTTCACAAGGGGCAACTCGTAGAGCAAAAAGAGATCATCGGCAAGGTCGGCACCACCGGACTCTCGACCGCCTCCCATCTGCACTACGAAATCATCAAGGATGGCCACCACATAAATCCAGAGCTCATCAACGAAGGTCATACCGTCCCAACCCTAGCTGATGATCTGTTGCCCGACTTTGTCCACCAGCGCGACGCGCTTTTGCACGTCCTCGAGCTTGGCCCGCGCACTTGGCGTTATGCCTCGAGCTTAACCTCCGCACCGCTCTAGTTTTATTGGCCGTATCGGCCTTCTTTGATGGAACCAAAAACGCTGCAAGAAATCGAAAATCTGGCCGAGAGCGACGGGCGCTACAAGAGCGATGCGTATCTTTTTGTGTACGATGCGCTAGGATACACGGTGCAAAAGCTCGGCAAGAACAACGATACCTTGAGCGAAGAGAAGCGACACATTTCCGGTCGGGATCTGCTCTTTGGCATCAGCGAGTACAGCGCCGATCAATTTGGACCGCTCACCCGCTCGGTCTTTGCCCACTGGGGCATTGAGCAAACGCGCGATTTTGGCGAGATTGTCTTCAACTTGGTCGATGCGAATTTGCTGCGCAAGACAGCCGAGGACCGGATTGAAGACTTCGTCGATGTGTACGATTTTGCCGAGGAGTTTGACTGGAAGAAGCGCAAGGCCGATCTCGAGCGCCTGCCCTGAGCGCGGGGGGCGAAGATGAAGATCGCCTACTTCGACTGCTTCTCTGGTATCAGCGGCGACATGATCTTGGGTGCCCTGCTCGATGCGGGTCTCCCGCTAGAGGATCTCAACCGAGAGATTGCCAAGCTGGGCGTACAGGACGTCGCCATTGAGCGCGAATCCACCGCCCGGCACGCCATTGCCGCCACCCGCGCCAAGGTCTGCGTGGCCGGCGCGCCTTTGGCCGACGCCGAACACCATCTCGATCTGTCTGGCGAGCCTACGCACCATCACCCCCACGCCCATCTCAAAGATATAACCAACCGCATTGCCGACAGTCGCTTAGACGACGTCGTTAAGGAGCGCTCTATCCGCGTGTTTGAGCGCCTGTGTGCAGCCGAAGCCGAGGTGCACAATGCCGCGCCCGCCGAAGTGGCCCTGCACGAAGTGGGTGCTCTCGACGCCCTGATAGACGTAGTGGGGGCCGTGGCCGGCCTCTGGCTCTTGGAGGTAGAAGAGGTTTGCGCTTCGCCCCTGCGCTTTGGCACGGGTTTTGTGCGCTGCGCGCACGGGCGCTACCCGGTGCCCGTGCCTGGGGTTTTGGCCCTCTGCCGCGACGTGCCGACTGAACAGACCGATATCCGCGCCGAACTCGTCACCCCGACCGGGGCGGCGATCATCA